>UREN01000011.1 GCA_900546885.1 uncultured Oscillospiraceae bacterium | reverse complement strand
CGCGCCTGCCGCGGCCCCGGCCGCCCCGGCGCCCGCAGCTGCGCCTGCCGCCGCTGCCGGTGCGGTGTCTGTTTCCGCGCCCATGCCCGGCACCATTCTGGATGTGAAGGTGGCCGCCGGCGCCGCTGTGAAGGCCGGCGACGTGCTGTGCATTCTGGAGGCCATGAAGATGGAAAACGAAATTGTCGCCCCGCAGGACGGCACCGTGGCCGGTGTGCACTGCAACAAGGGCGACAGCGTGAACGTGGGCGACCTGCTGGTGTCCCTGAACTGATAGAGAGGTGAGAAGGCTTGGCTAAGAAACCGATCAAAATTACGGAAGTGGTGCTGCGCGACGCGCACCAAAGCCTCATTGCCACCCGCATGACGATGGACGAGATGCGCCCCATCCTGCCTGCCATCGACGAAGTGGGCTACTATTCGGTAGAGTGCTGGGGCGGCGCCACCTTCGACGCCTGCATCCGCTTTTTGGATGAGGACCCGTGGGAGCGCCTGCGCATCCTGCGCAAAGAGATGCCCAACACCAAGCTGCAGATGCTGTTCCGCGGCCAGAACATGCTGGGCTACCGCCACTATGCCGATGACGCGGTGGAATATTTTGTGCAGAAATCCGTTGCCAACGGCATCGACATCCTGCGCATTTTCGACGCGCTGAACGACCCGCGCAACCTGCAAACGGCCATCAAAGCGGCCATCAAGGAAAAGGCGCATGTGCAGGGGTGCATCAGCTATACGCTCAGCCCTGTGCACAACAACGAATACTTTGCCAAATACGCCAAAACGCTGGAAGAGATGGGCGCGCACAGCATCTGCATCAAAGATATGGCCGGCCTGCTTACGCCGTATGCCACCTACGAGCTGGTGAAGGCGCTGAAGGAAGAGGTGTCCATCCCGGTGGACATCCACAGCCACTACACCTCCGGCCTTGCGTCCATGTCCATCCTGAAGGGCATCGAGGCGGGCGCCGACATCATCGACACCGCCATCAGCCCGCTGGCGCTGGGCACCAGCCACATGCCTACCGAAAGCCTTGTGGCCGCCCTGCAGGGCACAGAATATGACACCGGGCTGGACCTGAAAAAGCTGAACGTGGTGCGCGCGCACTTTGCCAAACTGCGCGAGAAATACCTGGCCGACGGCCAGCTCAGCCCGAAGATGCTGGGCGTGGACGCCAACACCCTGCTGTACCAGGTGCCCGGCGGCATGCTGTCGAACCTGCTCAAGCAGCTGAAGGACGCCGGCAAGGAAGACCAGCTTGACGCTGTGCTGCAGGAGATTCCCCGCGTGCGGGAAGATTCCGGCTATCCGCCCCTTGTCACGCCCACCAGCCAGATTGTGGGCACCCAGGCGGTGTTCAACGTCATTCTGGGCGAGCGCTACAAGATGGTAACCAAGGAGTTCAAGGGCCTGGTGCACGGCGATTACGGCAAAACGCCTGCGCCTATCTCGCCGGAATTCACAAAGCGCATTCTGGGCGACGAACAGCCCATCACCTGCCGCCCGGCAGACCTGCTGGAGCCGGAAATTGAAAAACTGCGCGCCGAGGCTGCCAAATATGTGCAGCAGGAGGAAGACGTGCTCACCTACGCCATGTTCCCGCAGGTGGCGCCCAAATTCTTTGAAAAGCGCAACCAGAAACTGATGGGCGTGGACGGCGAACACGCCGATTACACAAACAAATCTCACCCGGTATAACGCCATATGCGGCCGGGCCGCATATGCTCTGCCTCGGCGCTCGGGGCAGAGCTTTTTTGTACGCCGCCGCCCAAAGGAGGGGCAGGGCCATGTGCATGATATGCGAAAGAATCCGCATGATTCAAAAGGGCACAAACCCTTATTTCGTGCAGGAGCTGAACACGGGCTATGTGGTGTTGGGCGACCATCAGCACTTCAGGGGCTACACGCTGTTTTTGTACAAACAGCATGTGACAGAGCTGTTTCACCTGCCCCGGGCCGTAAAATTGCAATTTTTGGAAGAGATGTCGCTGGTGGCCCAGGCGGCCGCGGCGTCATTTGGCGCGGAAAAGATGAATTACGAGCTGCTGGGCAATGGGGACACGCATCTGCACTGGCATTTGTTCCCGCGTGTGTCGGGCGACCTGGAGGGCTATGGCAACCAGGGGAAGGGCCCCGTGTGGTGGTACCCTGCGCAGAAGATGTACAGCGACGCCGCCCGCCCCGCCGCCGCGGAACTGGAGCAGATGAAAGCCCGGCTTTGTGCAGAACTGCACCGCCTGCTGTAAGGAAACACGCGGGCCTGCCCGGGCCGCGGCGCGCTTGTGCAGATATGCCGCAGGCGATGGCGGCCGGTGAAAAAAGAAAGCAAGGGGTTATAAAAGCCCCGCGGGGGGAACGGATATGTGGAACGTGCTGAAACGGTATTTGGCAGCATATCTGCTGGGCACAGTGTGTTTGCTTCTGGGGGCGTATGGGTTTGCGGCGCTTTCGCCTTTGCCCTACACCGTAACGCCGTCCACCGTGGGCTTTTTTGTGCTGTTGGCGGCCGTGTGGGTGGCCTGGCTTGCCTACACAATTGTGACGGCTGTCAAGCACGGCAGACGGCACATGGTGCAAACGGCTGTGGCATTCGCCTTTTTTGCCGCGCTGATGCTGTTTTCTTCGCTTGTGGCGGTTCTGCTGTGGAGCGCCGGCATCCTGAAGACAGATTTCTGGCCGCTGTTTCAGGCGTTTTTCCTGCGCCCTTCCTATGAGGGCGGCGAGGCGGCCCTGCAGGGCGGAAACCTGAAAGGGGTGTTTGCCGTGGTGCTGTCCATTGCCTCGGTGTGCGCCGCTTTTGCCGTGGCGCTGCAGGCCGCCGCCGCGCGCGTGCGCTGCCGGTTTTCCAAACTTGTCTGTGCCCTGCTGGGCCTGGCGGCTGTGGTGGCTCTGATTGCCGTGGAGGAGGGGGCCTACACGGTGGCGGGCCTTCTTCCGTTTTTTGCACTGCGCAAAAATTACGATATTGCCATAGCACTGCTGGTGCTGGCGGGCTGCGCAGCAGCGCAGTGCCATTTTTCCAGAAAAAGCGGGCCGCCCTGAAAGGCGGCCCGTTTGCCTATTATGGCGCGGCCAGCTGCCGCAAGTTTTAAGGCGCTTTTGCAAAAAGCACAGGCAGGTGCGGCCTGCGCACGCCGCGAAAAAGCGCCTAGCGCGTGCGCCAGATATGGCGCCAGTATTTCAGGCTGAGCACACAGGCGCACAGGGCGGTTGCAAGGTCTGCCAGAAGATAACGCAGCCCTGTGAATGGATGCAAGGAGGTAGTTTGGATGAAAGCAAACGCATCAAAAAAGGTTTTGGCGGCGCTTTTGGCCGTGTGCATGGCGCTTGCACTGGTGGCATGCGGCGGCACAGAGGCGCCCGGCAGCGCAGCCGCCTCTGGCAGCACGGCGGCGTCTGAAAGCTCGGGCTCCGCCAGCACGGCCTCGCAAAGTGAACCGGCCTCTTCCCAGGCAGACCCCAGCGCCTATACGGTCACCTTTGAGGTGCCCGAGGGCTTTGAGGCCGCCGATGCCAGCCAAACCGGCGCGGCAGAGCTTTATGTGGCCGACGACGGCTCGAACGTCAATGTGGTAATTCTAGATAACCCCGGTGGCGGCATCGAGGGCGTGGTGACGCAGGAGATGATGACGGCGTCCATTGAACAGGGCCTGGAGGCACAGACGGGCACAGACGTCACGCTGAACGATGTGGAGTTCAGCACGTACCATGTGGGCCCGTGTGAGGCATACCGCATCAGCTACACCGTGGAGCTCAACGGCTTGAACATCATGCATATCTGTGTGGGCGTAAGTGCAGATAAGGCCTATACCATCTCGTACACCGATATGACGGGCGGCAGCCGCGCCGATGTTTTTGAGCAATCGGTGGCCAGCATTGCCGCTGTGGAGGCATAAAAAAGCCTGCTTTCGGTATGTTGACGCAAGAAAACCATCGCCTCTGAAACAGGAATTCGGGCGCATAGCGTCGGCAATGCGCCTTTGCCCGGCTTTTGCGTGTTTTGCGCGCCGCCGGTTTGACAAAACGGCGGTGAGGGACTATGATGTGGTTAGTTACAACTAATTACTTGCCGCAAGGCAGACGGGAGGCACAAAAGTATGATAAAATACACGCTGGCGGTGGACGGCATGATGTGCGGCATGTGCGAGGCCCATGTGAACGACGCCGTGCGCAGGGCGTTTGCGGTGAAGAAGGTAAGTTCGTCCCGGGCCAAAAGGCAGACGGTGGTGATTGCCGAAGCGCCCCTTGACGAGGCGGCGCTGAAACAGGCCATTGCGGCCGCGGGCTACACGGTGCTTGCCGTAACAAGCGAGCCGTACCAGAAAAGGGGCCTGTTTGGCTGAGGCCGGGCCGCGCGGCAAGGCGGGGCAAAATTTTTATTGCAGGCAGCGGCGCAAAAAGCCCGGCGGCCGGTGAAGGCCGCCGGGCTTTTTGAATGTGCCGGGGCTGAAATGGCTGGCAAAATAAAAACGCGTCTTCCGGCAACCTGTTTTGGCCCGGACGCCTTTGGCGTGTGCCGGTATGTGTCAAGGCTGCCCCGGCAAAGAATTCAAGCCGGGGGCGGCGGGGTGCCTTTGGCTTATTTTGCGCACCTTGGCCAAAAATTACGGCAGCTTTCCCAGAAAATTCCCCGCGCTTTACATTGCCCTATGGCCTTGGCGGGGCAAAAACGTTACAATATAGCTGCATGGCTGCGGTGGCCACCTGTTTGATGTTTGCCACCCAAAGCAAAAATGGAGGCGAGGCAGATGCGGCGCTTTGCAAAACGTTGGGATGCGGCCAGCCCGGCCCAAATGCTGGAAAGCCTAAGCGCGCCCGAGCGCCGGCAGGTGCAGGCCGAGCAGGCACAGGGCGCGGTGTTCTTTTGCTATCACCCGCAGCTGAAGCTGTGCGGCATGAACCTGCTGTATGCCCGAAAGGCGCTGCCTGCAGGGCAGGATGGAAAGGGAGTTTTGTGCCTGGAACGGCTGCAGCGCTTTTCCGTCAGCGGGGAGCTGGCCGTGCTGTGGGGCGAGTTTTCGGTGCCGGGCCGCCCGGGGCACATTGTGGCCGGAAAGCTGCGCGTGAAAGGGCCGCTGCAGAATGTGCGCAGGCTGCAGGCGTTTTTGTGCTGGAAGCAAGAGCAGGCCGGGGGCCAGCCGCCCGCAGGCTGCCGGGAAAAACTGGCCGGTTGCCTGTGGCGCGTGCGCGCCTTTGCCGCATCTGTGCAGGGCAGCCTGGGCGCGCTGCTGCATATGGCGCTGGCAGGCTGCTTTTTCCACGAGACACAGGGCGTGCTGAAGGGCTTTGTGCAAATTGGCGGCGCACATTACCCCCGCTATGCCTATTGCGCGCCGGACGGGCGCGTGTTCGAGCAGGTGGGTGTTGGCCTCTCGCTGGAAGAAGCCGTCCCGCATGCCGGGGTGGCGGGGCTGCTGCGAAGAAATTGCCCGCGCGCGGTGCGCGTGCAATATGACAGGCGAAACCCTGCCCAAAGCCGGTGCATCTACTTGTAAACCTTATTTGGTTGCTTTGCGCGGCGGTTTGTTAAAAAGCTGTGTAAAATAAACGCAGGGCCTTGCGAAAGGCCGCGCGGGGCGGCTATAATGGTATCGCTGTTCCGGCAATTTCAAAATGATCCTGCGCGGGGCGGGCAGGGGGACGCGATGCAGTATTTTCTTGACACGATAGAGACAATTCCAGAGGGGCAGGGCTTTTCCAGCTTCGGGCCTGTGCACCTGGCGTGGCTGGCCGGGTTTGTTGTGTTTGCCATTGCGTGCAGCCTTTTTTACCGAAACAGTTCGCAGGCGCGGCGCAAACACATCCGCTGGCTTTTTGCCGCGCTTTTGCTGGCCGACGAGGCTTTCAAGATTGTGTGCCTTCTGGTGGGCGGCAACTACCGCGCCAGCTATTTGCCCCTGCACATGTGCAGCATCAACATCTTTCTCATTGCGCTGCACGCGCTGCGCCCAACCAGGCTGGTAGATAATTTTCTGTATGCCGTGTGCATTCCGGCGGCGCTGGCTGCGCTTTTGTTTCCCACATGGGTCAGCCTTCCGCCCGCCAATTTTATGCACCTGCACAGCTTTACGGTGCACATTCTGCTGGCAACATACCCCATTATGCTCACAGCGGGGCGCGACATCTGCCCGCAGGCCAAATATTTGCCGGGCTGCGTGGGCCTGGCGCTTGCCCTGGCTGTCCCGGTCTATTGTATCAACCTGGCGCTGGGCACCAATTTCATGTTCCTGATGCGGGCAGACGCCGGCAACCCGCTGCGCCTGTTCGAGCAGGCTTTCGGCAACCACCTGTTGGGTTACCCGGTGCTGGCGGGGGCCATTTTTGCCGTTATGTACGGCCTGCCCTGTTGCCAAAAGCGCCTGCGCGCCCGGCTTGCCCGCCGAATTCGATAGAAAACAGCCGCCCCGGCCAGCCAAGGCCGGGGCGGCTGTTGTGCTGTGCGCTTATGCGGCCGCGGGCAGGGCGCCGGACGCTTCGCTGATATAGGCGTCCACATTGCGCTGCACTACATGGAAGGGCGCGGCGCCGCTTTTTAAAATGGCCTCGTGAAAGCCAACCTCGCTAAAGGCGCTGCCCAGGGCCTGCTGGGCCTGCCGGCGCATGGCGGCAAATTCTTCATAGCCCACATAATACGGCTGGAAGGCACAGGGGTTGGCCTGCAGCTGGCGGTACAGCGCTGCGGCGCCTGCGGCATCCAGCTGAAAGCCGTACCCGTTCATGGCCTGCACAAAGTCGTCCAGGCTCCAACCGTCGTAATGGATGCCAATATCCGCCAGCACAACCACACAGTTGGTGACCATCTCGTTTTCCCGGTATACGTTCAGCAGGGTGGAATCCACACTGTCCAGATACTGAAACGCCGCATACTGCGCATAGGTGGCATACCCTTCGGTGTAGGCGTCGTTGGAAGCCAGCGCTTTGCGCCAGGGCGAAGTGAGGTTTTCGTACAGATAGGCATATTGGTACATATGCCCCGGGAAGCCTTCGTGCGCCACGGTGGAATAGGTGGAGATGGACGATACATCATTGGAAAGCGGGTTTACCCGCAGCTGGCGCACCGAATCTCCGTCCAGGGTGGGGATGTTGAAATAGGCTGTGACGCCCGAGGTGGAGGCAATTTCTTCGCTGATGTCGGAAATCTCATAGGAAAGCTCGCTTACCTGAGGAAAATCTGCAAACATGCGGCTTTGAATGTCGTCTAAAATGGCCTCGTAGCTGTCATAGCCCGTGGCGGGCAGCGTGCCGAAAAGCGCGTACAGAGCGCTTGGGTCTTCGGCAATGGCCGTTTGCAGCTGCAGAATATGCTCCTGCATGGCCTGCTCCATCATGGTGCGCACGTCCTGCACGGTTTTGTCCGAGCCAATGGTGCTTTGCAGCAAAAGCTCATAGTATTCCTGCCCATGCTCAAATGCCGCAAGGCCCTCCTCGTTGTTCACGCCAGAGGCCTGCAGCTCTTCCAGCGTGCGAATCATCTGCTCATAGGCGGGCAGGAAAGAGGCGGTGAAAGCCTCTTTCAGCCGGCGCTTATACTCTTCGGCCTTTGCCGCGTTTAGCCCCAGCGCGTCGATGTTTTCATTCATGGCGCTGAGCACGGCGCTGTCCTCGCCGCTTTGCAGCACGCTTTCGCAATAGCCAATCACCTCGTCAAGGTCTGCCATCAGAAGGCCGCGCGCCGCTTGCTCTTTTGTATATTCCAGCGCGCTCTCCACATACGGCAGCACATCCTGCACCATGGCAATCAGGCCTTCCACATCCTCTTCGCTGCGCAGCGCCCAATCCGACAAAAGGGTGGGCAGCTGATAATGCAGGCCGCCCATGCTCTCGAATTGCTGTGCATAATAGTCAAATTTTTCATCGCTCAGCGCCAGGGCAAGCGACGTCTGGAAGGCATAGATGTCATACGAATCCTGCTGGCCGGGCGAAAGCACGCTTCTGTCAAACGAAAGAAACTGCTCGTACGCCTCGGTTGCCGCCTGCACGGCCTGTTTCTGCGAGGCCATGTCCGGCCGGCTGCCAAGGCCGGGCTCTACGTTGCTCATGTCAATGCCAAAGGCTGCGGGGTCTTGCAAATACACATGAAGGGCGGTATATTCGCTCTCCATAGTCTGAATAAAGTCCTGCATCAGAAAATCATCAAACGCCTGCTGCTGCACTGCGGGCAAAGCAGTCACGGCCTGCCCAGCGCTTTGGCAGGCCGTCAGGGAAAGCGCCATCACGGCCGACAGCGCGGCGCATGCCGCTTTTTTCCAAGGTTTGCGGGCTTTCACAAATGGGTCCCTCCTGTGTGTAAAGGTGGAAAAACGATGCCCTGGCGCAAATGCCGTGCGCCCTGGCAATTCCATTCTAACAGCCGCCGCGGCAAAAGTCACTTCTTTTCTGCGCGCGGCCGTCCGCCGTGACGGGCAGAGGGCAGGCCAAGAAAAAGCCGTTTGCCCGGCCTCTAGCGGCAAACAAAAGATATGCCGGAACCGCCCCTTACATGTTCAGGCGGAGGGAAGCTTGGTGTCTACGCACAGCGAGAAGCCCGTTTGTGTCACACGGTACAGGCTGGGCAGGCCCGAGTGCATCACCTGTGCAACGCCCCCGTCAAACAGGGAGGAATAAGTTTGGCAAAATGCATCATCCACCACATAAGCAAGAAGATACTCGATGCTGTTGTCGTGTGCCATTTGAAGAAATTCTTCTGGCGTAAGGCCTTCTATGGTGTAAGGCAGGCCCTCTTTCACGCGTGCAGGGTACATTGTATAGTGGAACATATACCAATACATGCCGTCTGCATGCTGTGCCACAAGCCAGATGTCGTCACCAGGCTGCGTTTCAGCACGCATTTGCGCGCATACGGCGTCAAAATTGGCCCGGCCCGCTTTTTCCCTTTGTGTGCCAATGTTCAGCACATTGCGCTGTGCGGCGGTGTTGACGATGAGCGCAGTGACCGCGATGCATACAGCCGCGGGCAGCCAGCCCTTGCGGCGGAATGGGAAAAAGGTGCCGCCATACTCGATGCAGAAGAAAATGGCGGCCATTACCCACCCAATTAAAAATGTGGAAATATAGCGCTCGTACGACGCATTGCGAAGCGCCTCCGCTTCGCTGACAAAACATAAATACGTGTACAGAATGCTTGCAAGATAACACCCAAAGAAAAACGGCATTGCCCAAAATGTAACCGCCTGCCCGCGCATGCCATGTGCCCGCCACATCCACACGCCGAAAATCAAAGCAAAAGCGGCCAGCAGCACACAGGTTACAAATGGCGTGCCGTAGCCATTGTAGAACACAGGTTTGTAGAAAAAATTGATTTTAAACATTTCCAGAACGCTGGCCGTCACACGGTCTGTTCCATTCAGCGCGCCGGATATTTTTTGAAAAAACAGGCCAAACCCGCTTGTGAAGGAAAATTGGTCTGAAGCAGTGTGCGTCAGCAGAAGAAAGATGCGCCAAACAGCAAATGAGCCAAGCCCTCCCACTGCCGAAAGGGCGCACAGCAGCCATCTTTTTTGCAGGCCCTGCCGCTGGCCCCAAACGCACGCCCAGTGAGCTGCTATGCACACCAAAGCCAGCAGAATGCAAATCTCTTTCATTTGCACAAGGCAGGCAAGGCCCAGCGCTGCAGCAGCCGCAGAGCGAACCCCGGTTTGAATGGAAGCGCAAAGAATCAGGCATGCGCCGAACACAGCCCCGCACAGCACATCGGTATATACTGAGATATAGGGGTCTGCGTAAGGGAAAAGGGCAAAAAACAACGGAACCATTAAAAAACCGAACGCACTGGCAACCGGCCTGTGCCGCCACGTTGTAGTGCCCAGAAGGCACGCGGCACATGCAGTGAGAATAAGCCCAACGGCACAGAAGGTATGCGCCTCTGAGAAAGCGGGGGCAAAAAACGAAAGAAAATAATAAAACAGTGCAAAGGCCTGCGGGTAAGTGGGGTGGACAAAATGATACGGTGTGAATTGTAAAAGGGAATCGCTTTCAAAAATATTCTTATAATAAGGCCCCCAAAAGCCATACTCGTCCCACTGCGAATAGAAAGACCCGTTCCAGATATAAATGGCGCATAACGCCAGCCCCCACACAAGAAAACCGAGAACACCCGGGGAAAGAAGATAGCGTGCGAAGCGCTTTGCCCCTGCAAGCCGCTCTTTTGCAAAATAGACGGCCAGGGCCGCGGCACAGGCAGCGTACCACACGATGGTGCCGGCAAACAAAAGGTTGCAGATGCCGGCCAGCATAAGGAACAGAACCGTGGTACAAATGGAAAGAAACGGCCCAAAAGCGGGCGCGGTGCCCAGCTTATGTGTGAGAAGAAACCCGCATGCCGCCGTCAGCACAACGGGAATCAGCAGATAGAAGAACATGATGGCCTCCCGCGTTCAAAAATAGTTCATAATAGTAAGAATAGCACAATGCATGGGGGAAGACAACGAAAAACGGCATGTGGGTCAAACACGAAGAAGGCCTGCATGCAAAAGCCGCCCGCCACCAGTTGCACATTACCCGGAAAATAGGTATAATAAAACCTATCTATGGGCAATGGAACAAGGCGAAAATAAGGGGAAAGGCGGGAAACGGCGTATGGTTTTGAGCATGACGGGGTATGGCCGCGCGCGGCTGACGCTGCACGGGCGCGATATCACGGTGGAAATCAAAAGCGTAAATTCGCGCTATTTTGAATATTCTTCGCGGCTGCCGCGCGGGTATTCGTTTTTGGAGGATAAACTGAAAAAGCTGGTGAACGGCAAAATTGCCCGCGGCAAGGCAGAGCTGAACCTCACCATTGTGAACGTGGAGGCGCCGGACACCGTCATCACGCCGAATGTAGAACTGGCAAGGCAGTACAAGGCCGCCATGGATGAGATGGCCCGGCAGCTTGGCATGCGCAACGATGTGACGCTTTCCGGGCTGTGCCGTTTTCCGGATATGTTCAGCGCCGTGCACGCCGAGGCGGACGAGGCCGAGCTTTGGCAGGACGTGCAGGCCGTGGCCGCGGCCGCGCTGGAAAACTTTGTGGCCATGCGCGCGGCAGAGGGCGCAAAGCTGCGCGAAGACGTGCTGGCCCGCCTGTGCACGCTGGAAAAGGACGTGGGCGTGATTGAACAGACGAGCGCTGCGCGCGTGCAGAAATATACCGATAAGCTGTACGCCCGCCTGAAAGAACTGCTGGACGGGCGCGACATTGACGACGCGCGCATTCTGACAGAGGCGGCTATTTTTGCCGACAAGACGGCGGTGGACGAAGAGACGGTGCGCCTGCGCAGCCATATCCGGCAATACCGCGACATTCTGGCCCTCTCTGAGCCGGTGGGCCGCAAGCTGGATTTCCTCACGCAGGAGCTGAACCGCGAGACGAACACCATCGGCTCTAAGTGCAACGAGCTGGACATCACCCGCGTGGTGGTGGAGATGAAGGGCGAGATTGAGAAGATACGCGAGCAGATCCAGAACCTTGAATGAGCGCATGGGCCGTGCGCCCTTTGCCTATACTTGAAACAGGGATGACTCCCGGGAAGGAACACACATGAAACTGATCAACATTGGCTTTGGCAACATGGTTAGCGCAAACAGGCTGATTGCCATTGTGAGCCCAGAATCTGCCCCCATCAAGCGCATTGTGCAGGAGGCGCGCGATAAGGGCGTGCTGATTGACGCCACCTACGGCCGCCGCACGCGCGCGGTGCTTATCACCGATTCCGACCATGTGGTGCTCAGCGCCGTGCAGCCGGAAACCGTGGCCAACCGCCTGAACGACACCGGCGAGGAAGAGGAGGAGCTGGAGGATGAATGAACAGCGCCGCCTTCTGGTGGTGTCGGGCCCGTCCGGCGCGGGAAAGGACACCGTGGTGAAATATCTGATGGAGGCCCATCCGGAGATTGAAATTTCTGTATCGGCCACCACGCGCGCCATGCGCCCCGGCGAGGCGGAGGGCGTGAACTATTATTACATGACGAACGCACAGTTTGAAGAAAAGCTGGCGCGCGGCGAAATTTTAGAGCACGTGAACTACTGCGGCAAATACTACGGCACGCCGAAAAGCGAAGTGGACAGGCGCATTGCCGCAGGCACCACGGTGGTGCTGGTGATTGAGGTGGTGGGCGCGGCCAACATTAAGCGCATGTACCCCGAAAGCACGCTGGTGTTCATTCTGCCGCCCAGCATGGAAGAGCTGGCCGCGCGCCTGCGCGGGCGCGGAACAGAGGACGAGGCCGCCGTGCAAAAGCGCCTTGCGCGCGCCGAGGAAGAGCTGCGCGAAAAGGACGCCTATGATTTTGCCATTGTGAACGACGACGCGCGCCGCTGCGCAGACGAACTGTATGAGATTTTGAGGGCCCGCCAAAGCGAATAACGCCCCAAAGCGGGCGGGGAAGGAGGGTGGCGCGTGCCGCTCGTTGCACAGGTGGCCGTCAGTGGCGCCACCATCCATTTCGATAAGCTCTATTCCTACCTTGTGCCGCAAAGCCTTGCGCAGCGCGTGCACACGGGCAGCATGGTGCTGGTGCCTTTTGGGCGCGGCTCGAAGGCGCGCATGGGCGTGGTGCTGGCCGCCGGGGAAGAACCGGCCGGTGCAAAGCTGAAAGAACTGTACGACGCCGCGCCGGAAGAGGCGCGCCTTTCGCCCGAGCTTCTGGCCCTGGTGCACGCGCTGCGGGAAGGCACTTTCTGCACCTATTACGAGGCCGTGAAGGCCATCATCCCCTATGGCGCGCAATACCGCGCTGTGGAAACGGGCGGCGGGCCCCGGCTGCAAAAGCAGCTGGTGCGCCACACCGAGTGGGTGTATTCCCGCGCGGCGGCGCCGCCGAAATTTACGCCAAAGCAAAGCGCGGCATGGCAGGCCCTTGCCGCCGGGCCGGTGGGGCAAAGCGCGCTGGAACAGGCGGGCATCTCGAAAGACGTGCTGGAGCGCATGGAGAAAAAGGGCATGCTCTTGCGGGAAAAGCGCGATAAGGCGCTGGAGCTTTACGGCCAGTACGATGCCGCGCCGCAGCCGGTGTGCCTTTCGCCCGAACAGCAGCGCGCCTATGACGCCCTGGCCCCGGGCCTTTCCCAGCCAAAGCCGCAGCCCGCGCTGCTGTACGGGGTGACGGGCTCGGGCAAGACGCTGGTGTTTCTCAAGCTGATTGAGCAATGCCTGGCTCTGGGCAGGCAGGCGCTGGTGCTGGTGCCGGAGATTTCGCTTACCCCGCAGATGATCCGCAGGCTGAAAGCGCAGTTTGGCCGCCGCGTGGCCGTGCAGCACTCGGCGCTGAACCACACCGAGCGCCTTTTGCAGTGGCAGCAGATTCAAAGCGGTGCGGCCGATGTGGTGGTGGGCACGCGCAGTGCGGTGTTCTCGCCGCTGGAGCGGCTGGGCCTCATGATTGTGGACGAAGAGCAGGAGCACACCTACCATTCCGAAAACTCGCCGCGCTACGACGCGCGCGAGGTGGCCCGCCGCCGTGCGGCTGCGCACGGCGCGCTGCTGGTGCTGGCCAGCGCCACCCCCAGCGTCGAGAGCTTTTACGCTGCGCGCGCCGGGCGCATGCAGCTTGTGCAGCTGCTGCACCGCTATAACGATATGCCCCTGCCCAAGGTGTATCTGGCAGATATGCGCGCCGAGCTGGCCGCGGGCAACGCCTCGGCGCTAAGCGGCTTTTTAGAGCAGCAGCTGCGGGAAAACCTTGCCCAGCACAACCAAAGCATCCTGCTTTTGAACCGGCGCGGCTACCAGACGGTGGCCATGTGCACCTCGTGCGGCGAGGTGCTGAAATGCGCCTCGTGCAGCGTGCCCATGGTGTACCACAAGGCCACCGGCCGGCTTTTGTGCCACTATTGCGGCGCGGCGCACGCGCCTGTGCCGCAGGTGTGCCCGGCCTGCGGCGGAAAGCTGAAGTATACGGGCTTTGGCACCCAGCGCGTGGAAGAGCAGCTTGCCGAGCTTCTGCCCGAGGCGCGCGTGCTGCGCATGGACGCAGACAGCACAGCGCACAAAAACGCGCACGAAACGCTGCTGCGCGCGTTTGCAAACGGGGAATATGATATTTTGCTGGGCACACAGATGGTGGCCAAGGGCCTTGACTTCGAGCGCGTGACGCTGGTGGGGGTGCTAGGCATCGACCAGATGCTGTTCGCCCAGGGGTACAAGGCGTTTGAAAACGTGTTCAGCCTTGTCACCCAGGTGGTGGGCCGTGCGGGCCGCGCCAGCCAGCCGGGCCGCGCCGTCATTCAGACGGTGGACCCGCAGCACCCTGTGCTGACGCTTGCGGCCAACCAGGACTATGCCTCGTTTTATGAACAGGAGATTTCGTTCCGCCGCCTGAATTTATACCCGCCGTTCTGCGCCATCTGCATGGTGGGCTTTTCCGGCGGGGACGAGGCCGCTGTGCTGCGCGCCGCGCGCGCTTTCGCGGCCTTTGTGCAAAGCGAAACACAGCGCCGCGGCGGCGTGCCGCTGCGCCTTTTGGGCCCCGCGCCCATGAGCGTGGCCATGGTGAAACGGCAATACCGCTATAAGCTGACGCTGAAATGCCGGGGCGATAAGGCCTTCCGCGCCATGCTGCGCGCCGCGCTGGCCCAGTATGACGCGGGCGGCTGGGCGTCAAAGGCCTCTGTCACCATTGATTTCCATTCAGATGCAGACCTGTGAGCCCGCGCCTGGCGCCGGCCGCGGCCTATGAACGTTACATTGCTACAGAATGACTTGGAGGGAATTTACAAAATGGCTTTGAGAACAATTGTGCAGGATGGCGACCCCATTCTGAAAAAGAAATGCCGCCCGGTGACGAATTACGATGCGCGCCTGGCCCAGCTGCTGGATGATATGCGCGACACGCTGGAGGATGCGCAGGGCTACGGCCTTGCGGCGCCGCAGGTGGGCGTGATGCGCCGCGTGTTCATCAGCGTGGACGAGCGGGACCTTCCCGAAAACGGCGAGCGCCCCGAGGGGTATGAGACGAAATTTCTGGAATTTGTAAACCCCGAGATCATCGCCCAGGAGGGCGATGTGCTGCAGTATGAGGGGTGCCTCTCGTTTCCGGGGCACAACGCGGCCATCCACCGCCCGGCCAAGGTGACGGTGTGCGCGTTCGACCGCGACGGCAACCCCTTCACGCTGGAGGCCGAGGGCATGCTGGCGCGCTGCATCTGCCATGAAAGCGACCATTTGGACGGCGTCACCATCATGGACAAGGCGGAATACTTCTATGAGGACGTTGAGCACGACGAAGAAGAGGAGTAAGCGATGAAGATCGTATTCATGGGCACCCCGGACATTGCCGCACAGTGCCTGGCCGCCATTCTGGAAGAGGGGCGGCACGAGGTGTGCGGCGTGTTTACGCGGGAAGATAAGCCCGTGGGGCGCAAACAGGTGCTTACGGCGCCGCCCGCCAAGCAGGTGGCGCTGGCGCACGGCATCCCGGTGTTTCAGCCCAAAACACTGCGCAGCGGCGAGGCGGCCGAGGTGCTGCGCCGCCTTGCGCCGCAGCTTGTGGTGGTGGTGGCGTATGGGCGCATTCTGCCGCCCGACATTTTGGCCCTGCCGCAATATGGCTGTGTGAACCTGCATGTCTCTCTGCTGCCGAAATACCGCGGCGCGGCGCCCATCCAGTGGGCCGTGCTGAACGGAGACGCCGAGACGGGCGTGACGGTGATGCAGATGGACGAGGGCCTGGACACGGGCGACATTTTGTGCACCCGCCGGGTGCCCATTGGGCCGGACACCACCAGCGGCGAGCTGTTTGAACAGGTGGCGGGCGTGGGCGCCGCGCTTTTGTGCGAGGTGCTGGACAAAATAGAACAGGGGGACGTACACCCGCAAAAGCAGGACGGCGCCCTGGCCACGCTGGCCCCGCCGCTTACCAAAGAGATGGCGCGCTTTACCTTTGCCATGCCCGCCCAAAAGCTGCACAATCACATCCGCGGCATGAACCCGTGGCCCGTGGCATATTTCGAGCACGACGGCAAAAAGGTGAAGGTGCTGAAGGCGCACCCCGCCCCCGGCGCAGGCGCGCCGGGCACGGTGCTGGCGGTGAAGCCGCTGACGGTGGCCTGTGAAACAGGCGCGCTTGTGCTGGAAACCGTGGTGCCCGAGGGCAAGGGCCCCATGCCGGGCGAGGCGTGGGCGCTGGGCCGCCGCTTTGCGCCGGGGGCCCTGCTTTGAGCGGCGCGCGCGAGGCCGCCGTGCAGGCGCTGGTGCGCACAGAGGCGGGCGGCTATTCCAACCTTGTGCTGAAAAGCCAGCTTGCCCGTTTTGCGGGCACAGCGCAGGAAAAGGCCTTTGCCGCGGCCGTGTTTTATGGCGCGGTAGAGCGCAAAAATACGCTGGATTATTGCCTGGGCAAATTTCTGCAAAAGCCGCTTTCGCGGCTGGACGCGCCCGTGCGGGCCATCCTGCGCGCCGGGCTGTACCAGGCCAAATATATGCAAAGCGTGCCGGTGCACGCGGCGGTGAGCGAATCGGTGGCGCTGTGCCGCCGCATGAAAAAGGCCAGCGCCGCCGGCCTTGTAAATGCCGTGCTGCGCCGCGCCGCGGCGGTGGACGTGGAAAAAGAGGCCTTTGAAAGCGAAACCCAGCGGCTTTGCGTGCAGTACAGCGTGTCGCAGCCGGTGGCCATGCTGTTGCAAACACAGCTTCCGGCATATGCCGAGCGCCTGCTGGCTGCCAGCTTTGAAAAGCCGGCGCTGGCCGTGCGCGTAAATACCCTGAAAACCACACCGCAGGCGCTTTCGGCCAGCCTTGCTGCGCACGGCGTTGCGGCAAAGCCCGGCCGCGTGGCAAACAGCCTTCTGTTGGAGGGGGTGGGCGATGTGGCCGCCCTGCCGGAATTTTGCGAGGGGCTGTTCCATGTGCAAAGCGAGGCCTCGCAGGCGGCATGCGCGGCGCTGGCGCCAAGGCCGGGCGAGAAAGTGCTGGATGTGTGCGCTGCGCCCGGCGGCAAAAGTGCCACGCTGGCGCAGTATATGGAAAACAGGGGCGTTTTGTTCAGCCGCGACGCGGCGCAAAACCGCGTGCCGCTGATAGACGAGGCCCTGGCGCGCCTTGGCGTTTTGTGCGCAAACACGGCCTGCGCCGATGCGCGCGTGTACGACGCCGCGCTGGAACAGGCGGACGCCGTGCTGTGCGACGTGCCCTGCACGGGCCTTGGCGTGCTGGCCAAAAAGCCGGACATCCGCTATAAAAGCCTGGAGGGGGCAGAAGAGCTGTATGCCGCGCAGCGCGCCATTCTGCACACCTGTGCAGGCTATGTGAAGCCGGGCGGCCGCCTTGTGTATTCCACCTGCACCGTGGCCCCTCAGGAAAACCAGGCCGTCGTGCGGGCCTTCCTGGCCGGGCACCCGGGCTTTCGCCTGCGGCCGGCGGGCTGCGCCATCCCCGGCGCGCTGGAAGAGGACGGCATGGCAACGCTGCTTCCATTTTTCACACAAACAGATGGTTTTTTTATAGCATCCTTGGAAAGATTGTGGTAGAATGAATCGGATAGGAGTTTCTTCCTATACATTGGAAAAGCTGACGGGCTTCGTCACCGGGCTGGGGCAGCCCGCTTTTCGGGCAAAACAGCTGTTCAGCTGGCTGCATGAAAAGCGCGTGCAGGAGTTTTCTGCCATGACCAATTTGCCCAAAAGCTTTTTGCAGCAGCTGGAACAGCAATGCACCATCGAGACGCTTCGCCCGCTGCGCAGGCAGTGCGCGAAGGACGGCACGGTGAAATACCTGTTCGGCCTTGCAGACGGCAACAGCATCGAGACGGTGCTGATGCGCTATTCGTATGGCAACTCTGTGTGCGTGTCCACGCAGGTGGGCTGCCGCATGGGGTGCCGTTTTTGCGCGTCCACGCAGGGGGGCCGCGTTCGCAACCTTACCGCGGGCGAAATTGCAAACGAAATTTACGCCGTGATGGCCGACACAGGCGAGCGCGTTTCCCACATTGTGCTGATGGGCATTGGCGAACCGCTGGACAACTTCGACAATGTGATGGATTTTTTATCGATCATCTCCTGCCCGCAGGGCGTGAACATCGGCATGCGCAACATCAGCCTTTCCACCTGCGGCCTTGTGCCCATGATGGAAAAGCTGGCGCAGAAAAAGCTGGGCCTGACGCTTTCGGTAAGCCTGCACGCCCCCACAAACGAGATGCGTTCGTCCATGATGCCGGTGAACGACGCCTACCCGCTGGAAAAGCTGATTCCCGCGTGCCGCGCCTACCAAAGGGCAACGGGCAGGCGCATCAGCTTCGAATATTCCATTGCGCGCGGCGTGAACGATTCCGAGCAGACAGCGCGCAAACTGGCAAAGCTCATTGAGGGGATGGGCGCGCATGTGAACCTCATCCCCATCAACCCGGTGGACGGCTCGCCCTATTCTGCGGCGGATGCGGCCAATGTCAGGCGGTTTCAAAACACGCTTTTGTCTCTGGGCGTGAACGCCACGGTGCGCCGCCGGCTGGGAACAGAGATCAGTGCCGCCTGCGGCCAGCTTCGCCGCGAGGCAAACAAGGAGGGAACGCCCGCAAATGGAATTGTCCGCCAGAACTGACATTGGCAACAAACGCGCGGAAAACCAGGACAGCTACCGCGCCCAGGCGCGCACGGACGGCAAGGCATGGCTGGCCGTGTGCGACGGCATGGGCGGCGCGCGCGGCGGGCGGCTGGCAAGCGGCCTGGCTGTGGCCAGCCTGGAACAGACGCTGTGCGCCGGCCTGCCGGGCGTGCAGACGGACAAGCAGGCGCGCGCCCTGCTGGAGCAGGCCGTACGCGGCGCAAACGAAGCCGTGTATGAAAAAGCGCTGGCCACGCCTGCGGCCCGCGGCATGGGCACCACGGTGGTGTGCGGCGTGTGCCGCGGCGGCATGCTGCAATATGCGCATGTGGGCGATTCCCGCATTTACCTGTTTCACGGGCATTCCATCTGCCAGCTCACAAAAGACCATTCCATCGTGCAGGAGCTGGTGGAAAAGGGTTCTATCACCGCAGAGGAAGCGGCGTTCCACCCGCGCAAGAACCTCATTACCCGCGCCTTGGGCGTGGGCCCGCAGGTGGAGATAGATTTCGGCGAAATCGTGCTTTCCCCAGGCGACATCCTGGTGCTGTGCACAGACGGGCTGAGCAATTACGTCACGGTGGATGAGATGGAGGAGATCATCCAGAACACCGCATTCTACGAGATGGCGGACGCACTGGTAGACCGGGCGCTGAAAGCCGGCGGGCTGGATAACGTCACGGTGCTGCTGGCAAAGTGCGATGCTACGGAGGAGAACAATGGATAACACTGCAAATAAAATGCTGGATGGCCGTTACCGCATCGAGAAACTGCTGGGTGCCGGCGGCATGGCCAATGTGTACAAGGCCACAGACATGAAGGAAAACCGCCCCGTGGCGGTGAAGGTGCTGCGCGCCGAATTCATGAACAATGCCGACCTTGTGCGCCGTTTCAAAAACGAATCGAAAGCCATTTCCGTGCTGGACCACCCCAACATTGTGAAAGTGTACGACATCAGCATCACGGAAAAGCTTTCCTATATTGTGATGGAGTATGTGGAGGGCATCACGCTCAAAGACTATATGAACTACCGCAAACAGCCTTTGACCGTGAAGGAGACCATGCACTTTGTGCGCCAGACGCTGCTTGCTTTGCAGCACGCGCACGAAAAGGGCATTGTGCACCGGGACGTGAAGCCCCAGAACATCATGCTGCTGCAAAACGGCTCCATCAAGGTGATGGATTTTGGCATTGCGCGGTTTTCCCGCTCTGAAAACCAGACGGTCACCGATAAGGCCATCGGCTCTGTGCACTACATCAGCCCCGAGCAGGCCAAGGGCGACGTGACGGACGCCAAGGCGGATATCTATTCGGTGGGCGTCATGATGTACGAGATGCTTTCGGGCCGCCTGCCGTTCGATTCCGACAGCCCGGTGTCCATCGCCATCAAGCAGATTGCAGATACGGCCACGCCGCTGCGCCAGGTGAACCCCAATGTGCCGGAGGGCCTTGCGGCCATCACGGCGCGCGCCATGGCAAAAGACCCGCGCAGCCGTTACCCCTCGGCGCGCGAGATGCTGGCAGACCTGGAAGAGTTCCGCCGCAACCCCAACGTGAAGTTTGAATACCACGATGCCAACGCCCCCCTGGCGGAGGAACCCACGCGGTATATAGACAAGGTGGTGAGCAACACGCCCGAAAGACGTTCTTCCGGCGCGGCCGGCCGGCGGCCGGGCACGCGCGGCACAGCCGCCAGGAAAAAGGGCGCACGCCCCGGCGGCAAAAAGGGCAAGGGCCGCCTGGTGCTGCCCATTATGGCCGGCATGGCTGCGGCGTTTGCCGTGGGCGCCGCCATTCTGATTTTTGTTATTTTCCGCACCTCCGGCACCACGCTGTTCAGCAATGTGGAGGATGTAGACCTGCCGAACTTTGTGGAGATGTCTTTGGAAGAGATTCAAAACAACCCCGAGTACGCTTCCTTCCAGTTTGACGTGCGCGATGATTACAGCGCCGAGTATGCCGAGGGCATCGTTTACGACCAATCGCCCAAAGCGCCCAAGCGCGTGAAGGCCAACGCCACCGTGACGCTGTATGTCAGCAAGGGCACCCAGGTGGTGAACCTGCCGGACGTGCTGGGCAAAGAGCGCTATGACGCGCGCGACGAGCTGCAGAACCTGGGCCTTGTGGTTACCATCCGCATTGAAGAGCGGGAAGACATGGCCGAAAACCTGGTGTTCAAGGTGACGGACGCGGCCGACCAGGAGCTTTCCGCGGGCGCACAGCTGACAACGGGCGATTCCGTGTACATCTATGTAAGCCGTGAACACTACGACAACGAAGTGAAGGTGCCGGATATCACCAACATGACGCTGGAGGATGCCAAAAAGCTGCTTTCTTCCCGCAACCTGCTGCTGGGCCCGCAAACCGAGGTGTATTCGGACGCGGCCCCGGGCACGGTGGTGAACCAGAACCCGAAGGCAGATAGCTCTCTTGTGATTGGCGAATCGGTTTCTGTGGAGGTTTCGAAGGGCCCGGCCCCCACGCCGGAACCCACCCCCACGCCCACCCCCACGCCCACGCTGACGCCTTCTCCCAGCGCAAGCCCCAGCACGCCGCCCGCAACACCTGTGCCAACGCCCACGCCGTCGGATTCTTCAAGCTCTGACAACGGGAATGGCGGCACAGGCGGCTGACATATGGCGCGCGTGGATATCATAACAATAAAACCAATGCTGACACAGTGAGGAATAAGCCGTGGCTGAAGAAAAAAACACGCTAGAACAAAACGCCCCGCAGGGCTCTCAGCCCAAGCAGGAAGCGCAGAAAAAGCCGGCCAAAAAGCCGCGCAAAAATGCCTCTGCCCATGCTTCGCGGCGGGAAAATGAAAAAAAGCGCCGTGCTGCAGCCGGGGCACAAAAGCGCGGGGGCGAGGCAAGCAACGGCGGCAAGGGCTCTGCGCCTGCAGCACAGCAGGAAGAAACTGCCCCCGCCGTGCTGCAGGCAGCGCAAGAGCCCCCCGAACAAACCCGGGGCGCGGCAATGGCCCCGGCCGAAGAGGCGGGGCTGCCCGCGGCCGCCCCGCAGGGGCCGGAGGCGCGCGGGCAGGGCGAGACGGCCGAAAAAGAGGCCGAAAGGCCGGCTGTGGCCGCGGAGGCTGTCGAGAAGGCCTCTGCGGCGGAAACCGGGCCTGCGGCCGGGGCAGTGCAGGAACCGGCAGATGCCGGGGCACAGGCTGGCCCCCTTCAGCAGGATGCAGCCACACAGGCCGGGCCTGCCCCGGAAGATGCGGCCGCCGCGCCGGGCGAAGGCACTGCGCAGAGTGAAGACACTGCGTCGGGCGAAGACACTGCGCAGAGTGAAGACACTGCGCCGGGCGAAGACACTGCGCCAGGCGAAGGCACTGCGCAGAGGGAAGACGCTGCGCCGGGCGAAGAGGATGGCGCGGCCCAACCCGCGCAGGAAGAAGCGCAGCCCAAAACGGGCAAGCGCAGCAAGCGCGCGCGCAAACGTCACTATTTTGCATTCTATGTGGCGGTGTGCACGGGCGTGGTGGTGCTGGCCTCGGCGCTTTCCATTTTTGTGATGTTCTTTGCCACGGGCAACCCGCTGTTCAGCACCACGCAGGATGTGGAGCTGCCCAACTTCTACAATATGACGCAGGAAGAGATTGAGGCAGACGAGGCCTACAGCAGTTTCCGCATCGAATTTGTGGATGTATACAGCGACGAAGTGGCCGAGGGCCATGTGGTGGATCAATCGCCCAAGCCGCCGAAAGAGGTGAAAGAAAACGCGCGCATCACCGTCCGCGTCAGCAAAGGCGTGGAACAGGTGGAGGTGCCCGATATGGTGGGCTGGACGCGCACCTCGGCCAGCGAGAAGGTCAAATCCATCAACCTGAGCATCCTCATCAAATATGAAACAGATGATAGCAAGCCATACAATACCGTGCTCAGCACATCGCCCGCCGCAGGCACTGTGATGGAGGCCGGCGAGACGCTTACCGTCTATATCAACCGCGAAGAGCTTGCAGTGGGCACTACCATTGCGCCCAACTGCGTGGGGCTCAGCCAGTCGGCCGCGGGCCGTCTGCTCACCTCGCGCGGGCTGAGCTATTCCTTCATCAAGGTGGACAGCGCCTCCCCGGAGGGCTATGTGGTAAGCCAGTCTCCCCGCTCGGGCGAGAGCATGGCCCAGGGCGGCAGCGTGACGCTGCGCGTGTCGAACGGCCTTGGCTCGGGCGACGGAACCATACAAGACCCGAACGTGGCCGATGGCTCTGTCACCGGGCACCATCACACCTGGGTGGCCTGGCAGGACGGGCACTGGATCTGCACGGTGTGCAACGCGGTGAAATAAGATGAACACAGAACCTTATATTATAAAAGGCATCGGCGGTTTTTACTATGTGAAAACCGCCGATGGCGTTGTGGAATGCCGCGCCAAGGGCATTTTCCGCAAGCGGGGCATCACCCCGGTGGCGGGCGACCGCGTGCGGCTGGAACACGAGGCCGGCACAGCCGTCATTGCCGAGGTGCGGCCGCGCAAAAATGTATTTGTGCGGCCGCCGGTGGCCAATGTAGACCAGTTCTTCATTGTGGCCAGCACGGTGCAGCCCGCGCCCAGCACGCTGGTCATTGACAAGCTCAGCGCCATTGCGGTGGACCGCGGCGCCCAGCCGGTGCTGGTTATCACCAAGGGCGATTTGCAGGACGCCGGGGCGCTTATGCAGTGCTACCGCACGGCGGGCTTTCCCGTGCTGTGCGTGAACGCTGCCACCGGCGAGGGGCTGGCGCCGCTGTGCGCCATGCTGGCCGGCAAGCTCAGCGTGTTCAGCGGCAACTCCGGCGTGGGCAAATCTACCCTTCTGGGCGCGCTGATGCCGGGCCAGACGCTGGCCACGGGCGAAATTTCTCAAAAGCTGGGCCGCGGCCGCCACACCACGCGCGAAGTGACGCTGTATGAGGCGCACGGCGGCCTGGTGGCCGATACGCCCGGCTTTGCCAGCCTGGATATGGCCCGCGCGGCCGCCATTCCCAAAGAAAACCTGGAACTGGCCTTCCCGGACATTGCCCGCCTGTTCGGGCAATGCCGCTTTACCGGTTGTTCCCACCTGACGGAGGTGGGCTGCGCCGTGCGCGAGGCCGTGCAGAAAGGCGAAATTTCCCGCACGCGGTATGAAAGCTATGCCGCGCTGTATGAAGAGGCAAAGGAGCAGGAAAAACGATGAACCGGCGCTGTGTAATTTTTGCGGGGCTGGCCGTGCCGCCGCATCTTTGCCAGGACATTGGCCCGCAGGATGTGATTCTTGCGGCGGACGCGGGCTGGAAAACGGCCCGGGCCCTGGGCTTTGCCCCAACGCTGGCACTGGGCGATTTCGACACGGCGCCCGCGCCCAAAGGGCCGGACGTGCTGCGCCTTCCGGCGGAAAAGGACGACACCGACACCTTTTTTGCCGCGCGCAAAGCGCTGGAGATGGGCTGCAGCGAAGTGCTGATTCTGGGCGGCATTGGCGGCCGGCTGGACCATACGCTGGCCAACATCTGCACACTGCTGTTTTTAGAGCAGCACGGTGTGCGCGCCTGGCTGCGAAGCGAAACGGCCCTTGTGCGGGTGCTTTTGCCGGGGCAGTACAAGTTCCCCGCGCAGAAAGATGTCTATGTGTCGCTGTTCCCCATGTGCGGGGCTGTGCGCGGGCTGTGCCTGCGCGGGTTTCGCTACCCGCTGGAAAACGCCGTGCTGGAACCCGCGTCCACTCTGGGCACAAGCAATGAATTTGCCGCCCAGGCAGGCCACGTCAGCTTTTCACAGGGCACGCTGATTTATTTGCAGTGTCAAAAAGACCGCTAACCGCCGCCGCGCGGGGCCAAAGCAGGCCCCGCGCGGCGCTTTTTCTGCCTGCAATGCGGAACATTTTTGCCCGCCGCGGTATACGATACAGTAGGCCCGGCGCACAAGGGGCTTGCCCGTGCGCCGGAAAACAGCCCCAAAGGGCACACAGAAGGGGGAAGCGCCGTGCAGATTATTGTGTGGAAAAGCCCAAAGCTCCTGTCCGGGCTGCTGCGCGCCATTTTTAAAATCAAATAAATGCAGCAGGCCCCCAAGGCGCCGCCCGCATTTTGCAGGCGGCGCCTTTCCGTTTGCGGCAGCGCACATTTCGTCCACGGCGGCAAAAGGCAGAATATTGGGCCCGCGGCGCGAATATAGATACACCAGAACAGCGAAAGGGGCGACGATACCGTATGGAGATCAAGGTGTACCAAGACACCGTTACCGCGGGGCAGGTCATTTGTGATACAAAGCAGGAACTCAGCGTGGAGGCGGAGATCCTCATCCCCGACTACCTGCCGCAGGTGTTCAAAATTGTCAAATGCTTTGTGGCCTGCGTGGTGCTGCAAAAGCAGTTTTCTGCGGGGCGCCTTACCGTGGAAGGGTATCTGCGCTGCGTGGTGCTGTACCAATCGGAAGAGGCGGCCAGCCTTTGCCGCGCCGAGCACAAGCTGCCCTTCACAAAACAGGTAGAGCTTTCGGGCGAAAACACAGGGGCTGCGCACGCGTGGGTGAGCGGCCAGACGGAATATGTGAACTGCCGCGCGGTAAGCGGGCGGCGCGTGGATGTGCGCGGCGCATTCCTTATGAACATCCTGGCCCTGTGTGCGGCCCAGCAGCCCGTGCTGACGGCGCTTTCAGGCGATGGGGTAGAGCAGAAGACGCAGGCTTTGCAGCATGTGGAATTCCTCTGTGCGCCGGAAAAGCTGTGCACGGCCCAGTGCCAGGTGCCGTTTGCCGAAACGCCGGACATGGTGCTGGACACCCCGTGCGCCGTGGCGGTGGAGGAAGTGAAGCTTACAGAGGGCAAGGCCGTGGTAAAGGGCAGCGCCCGCATGACGGTGCTGTACCGCACAGGCCCCGGCCACGCCATTCAGCAGGTGGAATGCGAGGCGCCCTTCAACGAGGTGCTGGACGCCCCGGGGGCAGACGAGGCCTGCCGCGCCTGTGTATCGGTGCAGCCCGCCGGATGCACCATTGCCCAAAGTGAGGAAGAGGGCGGCGAGGCGGGCGGCTATGAGCTTTCGGCCACGCTGGCAATGTGCGTGCGCGTGTTCCGCCAGGAAGAGACGCTGGCCGTGTGCGATGCGTTTTCCACCCTGCAGAACACGGTGCTGGCAAAGCGCGACGTGGTGCTGGATGAGATGTTCGTGCCCTGCGAGCAGGCCGTGACGGCCACCACAGGGGGCGAGCTGCCAGACCCCCAGGCAAAAATTATCACCGCCATGGCCACCGCCCTGCCGCCGGAGGTGCTGGAAGAGGACGGCAAAGCCACGCTGCGCGGGCGCGCCATGGTGCACCTGCTTTGTGAGAACGCTGTGGGCGAGGTGGATTGCTATGACAAAGCCTGCGAATATTCGCTGCCCCTGCCGCAGGCAAGCGGCGGTGTGACAGCACTGTGCGAGGCGCAGGTGGAACGTGTGAGCGCCCAGACAATGGGCAGCGAGACAAAGGCGGATGTGGCCCTGACGGTGCGCGGGGCGCTGCTGTGCCGTGCGCACCACACCCTGCTGGAGAACGTGGAGGCCGCGGGGCCGCGCGAAGAGACGGCCAGCGACATTGCGCTGCGCATCTATTTTGCGCACGAAGGGGAAGAGGTGTTCGACATTGCGCGCCGCTATGCCACAAGCCCGCAAAGCATCGTGCAGGCAAACGCGCTGGACGACGATGTGCGCCTTGACGCAGCGCGCAGGCTGCTGATTCCGTGCGCGCGCTGAGAAAAAAAGAGGAGGAAAGCACGATGGAATACTCTGACCTTTACGCCGACATTGCCGAGCGCACTGGCGGCGACATCTACATTGGCGTGGTGGGCCCGGTGCGCACGGGCAAAAGCACGCTGATCAAACGGTTTATGGAGCTGATGATTCTGCCGGAGATCAGCGACGAGGCCTTTGGCCGCCGCGCGCGGGATGAATTGCCGCAGTCTGCCGCAGGGCGCACCATTATGACGACGGAGCCGAAGTTCGTGCCAGAACAGGCGGTGCGCCTGGAGCTGGAGGGCGGCATTGAACTGCGCGCCCGCATGATAGACTGCGTGGGCTACCTTGTGCCCGGCGCCATGGGCCACGAGGAGGGCGAAAGGCCCCGCATGGTGAAAAGCCCCTGGTTTGACGACGAAGTGCCGTTCGACACGGCGGCCGAGATGGGCACGCGCAAGGTGATATGCGAACATTCCACCATTGGCCTTGTCGTCACCACAGACGGTTCGATCAGCGACATCCCGCGCGAAAACTACGTCGAGGCCGAGCAGCGCGTGGTGGAAGAGCTGGAGGCCATCCACAAACCCTTTGTCATTTTGCTGAACTGTGTGGAGCCGCAGGCTCCGGAAAGCCTTGCCCTGGCCGCCCACCTGCAGGAGAAATACGGCCACGCCGTGCTGCCGGTGTCATGCGCCGAGATGACGCAGGGCACCATCCACGAGGTGCTGCGCCAGGTGCTGCTGGAGTTCCCGGTGAAAGAGCTTGCCTTTGCCATGCCCAAATGGGTGACCATGCTTTCGGCCGGGCACTGGCTGCAGCAGGAGATTTACGCGGCCGTGCGCGAATATGCCGAGGGCATTACATCCATGCGGGACCTCACGGCCGGCGCGGGCCCGGCCTGCCCCAGCGTAAAGCAAAGCTGCGTGCGCGCGCTGCACATGGGCACGGGCTGCGCCGAGGTGGCCCTGCAGCTGGACGACGGCATCTTTTACACTGTGCTCAGCGAAGAGACGGGCCTGGATGTGCCCGATGAAGAAAGCCTGCTGCCCTGTGTGCTGAAGCTGGCGCGGGTGAAGGCACAGTACGATAAGCTGAAAAGCGCGCTGGAAGAGGTGGAGGCCACCGGCTACGGCATTGTGATGCCCTCCATGGACGAATTGCGCCTGGAAGAACCCGAGATCATCCACCAGGGCGGGCGCAGCGGCGTGCGCCTGAAGGCCAGCGCGCCATCCATCCACATGATGAAAATTGAAACCCACACCGAGGTGTCGCCCATTGTGGGCAGCGAAAAGCAGACAGAAGAGCTGGTGGCAAGCCTTTTGCAGGAATTTGAAGAGGACCCCTTGAAGCTGTGGCAGTCGAACATCTTTGGCAAAAGCCTGCACGAGCTGGTGAACGAGGGCCTGCAGGCAAAGCTTTTGAACATGCCCATGCCCGCCCGCGCCAAAATGCAGGAGACGCTGGAGCGCGTTATCAACGAGGGATGTTCCGGCCTGATCTGCATTCTTTTGTAAAACAGAACACGCCTTTGGCCGTCGCTTTTGCGCGGGGCCGGCAGGCGCGGGAAGGGCCCGGCGCCCTGCACGCACTTTCACACTGCGTGCAGGGCGCCGCTTTTTTGTGCCAAAAAACGGCAGGGAATGCGGCCGAAACATTGATTATTATACCCAAATATTGTATGATAATAACAATATCATGGATTCGTGCGCGTTGGCGGCCGCAAGTGCGGCCCCGCGCTTCGATTCGGTTTCAGGTGATGAAGGGTTGTCCAGTTTTCTGTCTGCGTTTGCTCAGAAATACCGCAAGCAGATTTTGATTTTATTCGACATCGTGGTGGTGTCGTGCTCGTATCTGCTGCCGTGGGTGCTCATTTCGGGGCGCACCTCGTTTTCCGAATACAACAGCCTGCTGATTTCCAGCTGCTTTTTCTTTGTGTGCTGCTATGAGATTGTGTACGGCCTGATGGGCATGTACGACAGTTTGTGGCGCTATGCCGAAATTGTGGAGTTCTTCCGCCTTTGTGTGGCCTCCATTGTGGCGGTGGCCATTTTTATCGTGTTCACCCTCGTGATGTTCCAAGAGCGGCGCGTGCCCATTTCTGTCTATTTCCTCAGCGCCATGTTCGCCTCTTCGCTTACGCTGTATTCACGCCTTACCTACCGTATGTACCGCAACACCAAGCTGGCGCAGCGCGCGCGCAGCCGCCGGCGCACGCTGGTGATTGGCGCGGGCGACGCGGCCAGCACGCTGCTGCACGAGGTGTTTAAAAGCAACAACCGCGATATGAACGTGGTGTGCTGTGTGGACGACGCGCCCGAAAAGGTGGGCCGCCGTATTATGGGCGTAGAGATTATGGGCACCACAGAGGACATCCCCGAGCTGGTAGAGCGCTGTGACATCGAGACCATCCTGCTTGCCATTCCCACGCTGGACGAGGCGGGCAAGCGGCGCATTCTGCGCATCTGCAACAAAACCAAGTGCAACGTGCGCATTTTGCCGGATATTGTCAAGCTGATCTCCGGCGGGAAAGACCTGCTCTCCCGCGTGCGCGATGTGCGCGTGGAAGACGTGCTGGGCCGCGACGAAATAGAATTATCGAATTATTCCAGCGCACTTGTCAACAATAAAGTGGTGATGGTGACGGGCGGCGGCGGCTCCATCGGCTCTGAGCTGTGCCGGCAAATTGCCGCCAGCGCGCCCGCCAAGCTTATCATTGTGGATATCTATGAAAACAGCGCCTATTCCATTCAGCAGGAGCTGCGGCGCAAATACGGCGGCGCGCTGGAAATGGATGTGTGCATTGCCTCGGTGCGCGATTCCCGCAAAATGGACGCGCTGTTTGCCCACTTCCGCCCGCAGGTGGTGTTCCACGCGGCGGCCCACAAGCATGTGCCCTTGATGGAATATGCGCCGGAAGAGGCCGTGAAGAACAACGTATTCGGCACCTACAATGTGGCGCAGTGCGCCGAGCGCTATGGTGCCGAGCGCTTTGTGCTGATTTCTACCGACAAGGCGGTGAACCCCACCAACGTGATGGGCGCCACCAAGCGCCTGTGCGAGATGATTGTGCAGGCGCTGGCGCAAAAAAGCAACACCAAGTTTGTGGCCGTGCGCTTTGGCAATGTGCTGGGCTCGAACGGCTCGGTGCTGCCCCTGTTTAAAGAGCAAATTGCCGCGGGCGGGCCGCTTACGGTGACGCACCCGGATATTGTGCGCTATTTTATGACCATCCCCGAGGCCGTGCGCCTTGTGCTGGAGGCCGGGGCCATGGGCGACGGCGGCGACATCTTTGTGCTGGATATGGGCAACCCCGTGAAGATACTGGACCTGGCGGAAAACCTCATCAAGCTCTCCGGCTTTATTCCGTACCGGGATATCGAGATTAAATTCACCGGCCTTCGCCCGGGCGAAAAACTGTATGAAGAGCTTTTGATGGACGAAGAGGGCGTGCGCAAAACCGATAACCGCAAAATTTTTGTGGGCTCGCCCCTGAAGCTGAACAAAGACACCTTCTTTGACCACTTGAAAACGCTGAAAGAAATTGCCTATTCCAACAACAGCGAAAACCTGGTGCAGGCGCTGATTGACCTTGTGCCCACGTTCCACCATGCCGAGGACATGCCCGGCGCGGGGACATGGCATTCTTCGTAACGGCAGGCGCGGTTGCACCAAAATATAAACGAGAGGGGGCGGGCCTGCGGTGATATACCGGCGGTTTGGAAAACGCGCGTTCGATTTGGTGTGTGCGGCAGCCGGCATTGTGCTGTTAAGCCCGCTTTTGCTGGCGCTGGCCGTTTGGGTAAAGGCAGATTCCCCCGGGCCGGTGCTGTTCCGGCAAAAGCGCGTGGGAAAAGACAAAACGCTGTTTTGCATTTTGAAGTTCCGCACCATGTATGCCGATACGCCGAAGGACGTGCCCACCCACCTTTTGAAAGACCCGCAGGCCATGATTACGCGCAGCGGGCGCTTTCTGCGCCGCACCAGCCTGGACGAACTGCCGCAGCTGTTCAACATTCTGGCCGGGCAGATGAGCGTGGTGGGCCCGCGCCCCGCGCTGTGGAACCAGGACGACCTCATTGCCGAGCGGGACAAATACGGCGCAAACAGCCTGGTGCCCGGCCTTACGGGCTGGGCGCAGGCGAATGGGCGCGATGAGCTGCCCATCCCGGTGAAGGCAGAGCTGGACGGCTATTATGCAAAGCACATCAGCTTTGCGCTGGATATGAAAATTTTGCTCAAAACGGCGCGCGGCGTGGTGAAAGGCGACGGCGTGGTGGAGGGCGGCACCCACGGGGTATAAGCCGCAAAACGCGGCGCCCGCGGGCACAGCACAGACAGGAGGAAGCAATGATGAAACGCGTGGGTATCCTTACATCCGGCGGCGATTGCCCCGGGCTGAACGCCACCATCCGCGGCGCGGCAAAGGCGTTGTATCAGCGCTTTGGCAGCGAAGTGGAGATTGTGGGCATCCAGAACGGCTATGACGGCCTTATCAAGGGCGAATGGCGCGAGATGCAGCAGCACGAATTTTCCGGCATCCTCACAGTGGGCGGCACCATTTTGGGCACCAAGCGCACCCCCTTCAAAATGATGAAGGTGGTAGAGGGCGACAATGTCGATAAGGTGGCCGCCATGAAGAAAACCTACCGCGACGCCAGGCTGGACTGCCTTCTGTGCCTGGGCGGCAACGGCACGCACAAGACGGCCAATTTGCTGTGCGAAGAGGGGCTGAATATCATTGGCTTGCCCAAAACCATTGACAATGACATCTATGGCACAGACGTGACGTTCGGCTTCCACACGGCGGTGGACATTGCCACGGAAGTGATAGATCGCATCCACACCACAGCCTCCAGCCACCGGCGCTGCATGGTGATTGAGATTATGGGCAACAAGGCCGGCTGGCTGACGCTGTATTCGGGCATTGCAGGCGGGGCGGATATCATCCTCATTCCCGAGCTGCCCTATAACATCGAAAACGTGGTGGACGCCATCAGGCGCCGCAGCGAGCAGGGCAAAACCTTCTCCATCATTGCCGTGGCCGAGGGCGCTTACGACGTGGCCGAAGCTGCCATGAAGAAAAAAGAGCGCGCGGCCCGGCGCGCCGAGCGCGGCGAGCGCACGGCCACCAGCCGCATTGCGCGCCAGGTAGAGCAGATGACCGGCTTTGAAACACGCGTGTGCGTGCCCGGCCATATGCAGCGCGGCGGCAGCCCCTCGGCCTACGACCGCGTGCTGGCCACAGAGTTTGGCACCTATGCCGCCAAGCTGATAGAGGCGGACCACTACGGCGTGGCGGTGGCCATGCGCAACAACATTGTCACCTCCAACCCGCTGAAGGACATTGCAGGGAAGACAAAACTTGTGCCGGAAACCTGCGATATGCTTACCGTGGCGCGCCGCATGGGCATCTCGCTGGGCTAAGCGCGTTTGCACACCCCGGGCTTTGCCGGGCAGGGGAACGGCCGTTCCCGCCTGCCGGGCAGGGCGCCGGGGTTTTCCCCTGTTGCAGGCGCACGGCGCGTGTGGTATACTTTTACAGTCGAAAATTGCGGCGCGGCTCTTTCCCGCAGCCCGGGGCGCCCGGCTGCGGTGTGCGGGCGGCCGGAAAGGGGGCGGGCCTATGCTGTTCAGTTCGCTTTTGTTCCTGTGGCTTTTTCTGCCGCTGGTGGCAGGCGTCTATTATCTGCTGCCAAAGGCCTGGCGCAGGGCAAAAAACGGGCTGCTGCTGGTGGCCAGCCTTTTCTTTTACGGCTGGGGCGAGCCGGTGTATATTCTGCTGATGCTGGCGTCCATCACGCTGAACTGGGGCGCAGGCCTGTGCGTGTGGAAGCTGCGCCGCCGCACGGCGGTGCTGGCGGCCACGGTGGCGGCAAACCTGCTGCTGCTGGGCTATTTTAAATATTTTGATTTTGCGGCAGGCGCGCTGAACGCCCTGCTGGGGCACGAGACGGTGCCTTTGCGCAACATTGCGCTGCCGCTTGGCATCAGCTTTTACACCTTTCAGGCGCTGAGCTATGTCATCGATTTGTACCGCGGCGAAATCAAAGTGCAGAAAAACTGGTTTTTGCTGGCGCTGTACGTCAGCTTTTTCCCTCAGCTTATTGCGGGGCCCATTGTGCGCTATGCCGATGTGGAAGAGCAGCTGGCCCGCCGCACGGAAACTGCCATGAAGGCGGCCGTGGGCATCAAGCGCTTTTTATACGGCCTGGCAAAAAAGGTGCTGCTTGCCAACACCTTTGCGCTGGCGGCCGATGAGATATTCGGCCTTGCCGCGCGCGACGCATCCACGGCCGTGGCCTGGGCTGGGGCGGTGTTTTATGCGCTGCAAATCTATTACGATTTTTCTGGCTATTCCGATATGGCCATCGGCCTTGGGCGCATCTTCGGGTTTCACTTCATGGAAAACTTCAACTACCCTTATCTTGCCGCCAGCGTGCAGGAGTTCTGGCGCCGCTGGCACATCTCGCTGTCCACCTGGTTCCGCAGCTATCTGTACATCCCGCTGGGCGGCAACCGCAAAGGCAAGGCGCGCACGCTGGTGAACCTGATGATTGTGTTCCTGTGCACGGGCCTGTGGCACGGGGCCAACTGGCAGTTTGTGGCATGGGGCGTATATTACGGCCTGTTCCTGATTGCCGAGCGGCTTTGGCTGAAGCCCGTTTTGGAAAAACACCGCCTTGCGGGCCACATTTACACGCTGGTGGTGGTGCTGGCGGCCTGGGTGATTTTCCGCGCGCCGGGCCTGCGGGAGGGGGCGCTTTGGCTGAAGGCCATGTTCCTGCCCACGGCAGGCAGCGCGGCATTTCCGCTGGTGCGCTTTCTGGACGCAAAACGCCTTGTGTTTGCGGCGGTGGGCATTTTGCTGTGTGGGCCCGTGCAGGCGCTGCTGCCCAAATGGAAGGCCATGCTTTACAGGGAAGACCGCGTGTATGCGGCCGAATGCGCCGTGCAGCTGGTGCTGCTGTTCCTTTGCGTAATGAGCCTGGTAAGCAGCACGTATAATCCGTTCATCTATTTCCGCTTTTGAAAGGGGGCGAGGCCATGCGCAGCCGCGTGCACATCTGGTTTATCGCGCTGTTCTTTGCGGCGCTGGTGCTGCCGTTCCCGCTGTTTTGGCTTTTGCGCGGCGGGCTGGATACGTCCAACCATGAAAACCGCACCCTCACCTCCTGGCAGGACGTGGCCGAGGCCCCGTGGAGCGAGAAGACAGCCGTGTTTGAAGAGATGCTGGGCGACCATGCGGCTTTCCGCAACCAGTTTATGACGCTGAATGCGGCGTTCAACTACCGCCTGTTCGGCACGGTGCAAAGCAGCGAGGTGCTGCTGGGCAGGGACGAGTGGCTGTTTTACAAAAATGTGTCCGACTCCCGCAGCCTGGACGATTACCAGGGCCTGAACCCCTATTCGCCCGAACAGCTTGGCCAAATTGCGGCAGACCTCACGGCCCTGCAGCAGCTGCTGGCACAGCGCGGCGTGCAGCTGGTGCTGCTGGTGGCGCCGAACAAAGAGGGCGTGTACAGCGAATACATGCCGGCGGGCGTGCCGCAGGTGGGGCCCACAAAAGCGCAGCTTCTGGTGCAATATTTGCAGGCAAACACCTCGGTGCCGGTGGTGTTCCCGCAGGCAGAGCTGCGTGAGGCCGCCGGGCAGGTGCAGGTGTATTATAAACAGGACACCCACTGGAACCATGCGGGCGCGCTGGTAGGCAGCCGCGCCCTGCAGGCCGCGCTGGGGCAGGATGTCGAAGCCTTTGACGCCGTGCGCTTTGTGCCCGGCGGCGAGCCCAAGCGAGACCTTGCCGACATCTCGGCCACTTACACCGTGCTGCAGCCGGACGAAGAAGTGGAAGTGCAGGGCTTCCTGGCGCAGAATGTGCTGCAGGGCCCCGTGGCAGAGGACGAAATGGGCTACCGCGTGTCGGCGGCGTGTCCGCAGGCCCAGGGCAGCCTGGTGATGCTGCGCGACAGCTTTGGCGAGGGGATGATTCCCTATCTCTCCAAATGCTATGCAAACAGCCTCTATTTGCACATCAACGCCTTTGACGAGGCGGCAATGGCCGGGCTGGAAGACTGCGTGTTTGTGTTTGAACTGGCCGAGCGCAACACCGACAGGCTTTTGGATTATCTGCCCCGCATGCTGGCGTGGGCCGGCGGCTGAGGCGGGCCGTCATTTTGACAGTAGGGGAGGGAGCGCCGTGAAACAGCGGGATGATGCGCTGGATTTTGTGCGCCTTGTGGCCGCGGTAATGATTGTGGTGTTCCATTTCAACAGCATGTTTGCCCCCAAGGGGGATGTGTCGGCCGGGCCGCTGCGCTATGCGAACGGCTCGTTTGGCAATTTCGGCGTGGCGCTGTTCTTTTTGCTTTCCGGCTATGCGCTGATGCTGCGCTACGGCCAGGCATGCCCGCTGAAAACGTTTTATAAAAAGCGCTTTCTCTCCATTTACCCGCTGTACTGGCTGTGCTTTTTCAGCCTGTTCCTTTACAGCGATATTCTGCACGGCAATTTGCCCCCCGGTGTGCCGGGGTGGAGCATCATCTGGTCTGTGCTGGCGCTGGACGGCTATCTGGCCGGTGTGGTGCCCACGTTCTATTTGCTGGGCGAGTGGTTTGTGGGCTGCATTGTGCTTTTATACCTGGTATTCCCGCTTTTGCGCGCGGCACTGCTGCGTGCGGTGCGGCCGGCGGTGTGCGTCACGCTGGCTCTGTGGGCCGTGTGGCTGGCGTTTTACCCCGGCCCCTTTGCGCGCGAGCACGATTTCATCACCTGCATCCCCATTTTTATGGCCGGCATGGTGCTGGCGCACACGCGCGCGGTGCATGTGCCTGCCTGGCCGGTGCGCCAGGGGACGTGCCGCGTGCAGGTGCGGGCGCTGTGGGCGGCCGGGGCCGTGGCGGCGCTGGTGCTTTTTGTGCCCCTGCCTTTGCCGCAGGAGGTGTGCGACCTTTTGCTGGGCGTGGCCGCGTTTTTGCTGCTGCACGCCCTGGGCCGCGCGCTGCCAAAAGGGGCATACCGCGTTATCCGGCCGCTGGCGGGCGCGGCTTATGCTGTGTTTCTCATCCACCATGTGCTGTTGTTTATTGTGTTCCGGCCGCGGGTGGCGCTGCCGCTCACGCGGCCGCGGGCGTTTTTGCTGTGCGCCGTATATCTTGTAGCCACGTTTGCCGCGGGCACTTTGCTCAGCACGGTGTGGGCCCGCGTGCTGGCGTTTTGGCAGCGGCGCGGCAGGCGGCCCGCCACTTGACAAGCGGGCGAAAATGACATATCATTTGTACACGGATACGGCTTTGAGCCGGAAGAAAAATGCAGTGCGGAAGAGGGCGCGGCGAAGGCCACCGCAAGCGAGCCGGGGAGGGTGCAAGCCCGGCGGGTGTGCGCGGCGCGTTGTCGCTTCCAAGGCAGGCACGGGGAAAACAGTACCCGTGCACGGGGGCCAGGCCCCGTTATCAAGGCAAAAGTGGCCGCTGTGTGCGGCAATTTGGGTGGTACCGCGGTTTTGAAATGCAAGGCCGTCCCATGGCAACACATGGGGCGGCTTTTCTGTTTTTTGAAGGAGATTGGGAATGGCAAGGGAACGTTACAACTGGCTGGACATTATGAAGCTGATCGCCATCTGGCTGATGTATACAACGCACTACGACGGCATGGGGCGCTTTGGCATTCTTGGGCTGTATTCCGTGCTGGGCATTCTGTTCTTTTCTTCGGGCTTCACGGCTTTTACCAGAAAAAACAGCCCGCTTTTGCAGTTTATCAAGGGCAAATTTATCAGCATCATGGTGCCGTATTTTGCCTTCTGTTTTCTCACGCTGGCCATCCGCGCCTTCATGCTGGAGATGTCCATGGGCGAGATGATTGCCTGGACGCGCGGCATCCTCAGCGGCGTGCGCAACCAGGTGCCGCTGGCTGCCATGTGGTTTTTGCCGTGCCTGTTCTGTATGGAAATCTACTATCATGTGCTCACCAGGCTTTTGAAAAACCGCTGGCTGGTGCTGGCGGTGTGCGCGGCCATCAGCTTTTGGGTGAAAATGGTGCACGAAGGCCCAGAGTACCTGTGGGGCGTAGAGGTGGCCGGCCGCTACCTTATTTATTATGCCCTGGGCGATGTGTTCTCTCACTTCTGGCGCTCCAGGCAGGGCAGGCCCTTCGGGCTGGCCGCAAAGGGCGTGTTTGCCGTGGTGGCAGCGTTCAGCTTTTATATTTTGTATGTCAATTTCTATTTCGGCCTTACCTATTTCCCCAGCCTGGCCGGCATGGAAGAGGCGCCGTACTGGATGCTCAGCCTGCTCACGTTTTTATATCAGTGCAGCGCCGTTGTGTGCGCCATGGTGCTGGGCTTTGCCTTTCAGCAGGTGCCGCTTTTGTGCGCCATGGGGCGCATGACACTGGTGCTGTGCGGCACCGAGCAGATTGTAAAAGTGCTGGTGCCCATGGCATTTGAGGCCATAGGCCTTACCATTCCGGCAGGCGGCGGCGCCATGATGGTGCTGCAGGCCTTTGGCATGATGCTGGTGGCTTACTTCTGTTTCGCAAAACCTATCCAGAAATATTTCCCCTGGATGCTTGGCAAGTTTTCAAAACCCGTAAAACCGCAGTGATGGGAGAAGAGAGGAATCGCTATGAAACAACTGGAAAAAGTGTACGACCCCACCCAGGTGGAGGACAGGCTGTACCGCACCTGGCAGGAAAGCGGCGTGTTTCACACGCAGCGCGACGAGGGCAAACAGCCCTATACCATTGTGATGCCGCCGCCCAACATCACGGGCCAGCTTCACATGGGCCACGCCATGGACGAAACCTGGCAGGACATCCTCATTCGCTATAAGCGCATGCAGGGCTATGCCGCGCTTTGGGTGCCCGGCACAGACCATGCCTCCATTGCCACCGAGGCGAAAATTGTGGCCAAAATGAAAGAAGAGGGCCTTACCAAGGCAGACCTTGGCCGCGAAAAGTTTTTGCAGCGCGCGTGGGATTGGAAAAAACAGTACGGCGGGCGCATTGTAGAGCAGCTGAAAAAACTGGGCTGTTCGTGCGATTGGCAGCGCGAGCGCTTCACCATGGACGAGGGCTGCTCGAAAGCCGTTTTGAAGGTGTTCAAAAAGCTGTACGACGAGGGCCTCATCTACCGCGGCGAGCGCATCATCAACTGGTGCCCGCACTGCAAAACCTCCATTTCCGATGCCGAGGTGGAATATGAAGAGCAGGACGGCTTCTTCTGGCACCTGAAATACCCCGTGAAGGGCACAGACGAATTTGTGGAGCTTGCCACCACCCGCCCCGAAACCATGCTGGGCGACACGGCCATTGCGGTGAACCCGGCGGACGGGCGCTATACGCACCTGCACGGCAAAACGGTTATTCTGCCGCTGGTGAACAAAGAGATCCCCGTGGTGACGGACGATTATGTGGATATGGAGTTCGGCACCGGCGTGGTGAAAATTACCCCCGCGCACGACCCGAACGACTTTGAAGTGGGTGTGCGCCACAGCCTGCCCATTGTGAAGGTGCTGACAGACGACGCGCACATGAACGAGGCCTGCGGCAAATATGCCGGCATGGACCGCTATGAGGCGCGCAAGGCCATTGTGGCAGACCTGGAGGCCCAGGGCTACCTTGCCTTTGTAGAGCCGCACAAGCACAACGTGGGCACCTGCTACCGCTGCGGCACCACGGTGGAGCCCATGGTGTCCAAACAGTGGTTTGTGAAAATGGCGCCCCTGGCGGGCCCGGCCATCGAGGCTGTGCGAAACGGCAGCATCCGCTTTGTGCCCGAGCGCTTTGAAAAAAACTATTTCTTCTGGATGGAAAACACGCGCGATTGGTGCATTTCCCGTCAGCTTTGGTGGGGCCACCGCATCCCGGCATATTACTGCGACGAGTGCGGAAAGGTGACCGTCTCGGCCGAGCACATCAGCACCTGCCCCGCATGCGGCGGCGCCGTGCATCAGGACGAGGACACGCTGGACACCTGGTTTTCCTCCGCGCTGTGGCCGTTTTCTACGCTGGGCTGGCCCGATGAAACGGAAGACCTCGCCTATTTCTACCCCACCAGCACGCTTGTCACCGGCTATGACATCATCACCTTCTGGGTGAGCCGCATGATCTTCTCGGGCCTCACCTACACCGGCAAGGCCCCGTTCAACACGGTGCTCATCCACGGCCTTGTGCGCGATGCGCAGGGGCGTAAAATGTCCAAAAGCCTCGGCAACGGCATCGACCCGCTGGAGGTCATTCGCGATTACGGCGCCGATGCGCTGCGCCTGACGCTGGTGGTGGGCTCTACCCCGGGCAACGACATGCGCTTCTCGGACGAAAAGGTGAAGGCAAGCCGCAACTTTGCCAACAAGCTGTGGAACGCTGCGCGCTTTGTGCTGATGAACCTGCCGGAAGATTTTGAGCTGGGCCTGCCCGCCTCGCTTACCATGGCGGACAGATGGGTGATGTCCCGCCTGAACACACTGGTGGCGGATGTGACAGCCAACCTGGATAAATTCGAGCTGGGCCTTGCGGCGCAGAAAGTGCAAGATTTTATTTGGGATGTGTACTGCGACTGGTATATTGAAATTGCCAAGCTGCGCCTGAATTCGCAGGACGAGGCCGAGGCAGACAGCGCCCGCCAGGTGCTGGTCAGCGTGCTGGTGCAGGCGTTGCAGCTTCTGCACCCGTTTATGCCCTTCATCACGGAGGAAATCTATTCCGCCCTGCCGGGCACCCAGGGTTCCATCATGGTGCAGAAGTGGCCGCAGTACGAGCCGAACCTGCACTATGCCGAAGAGGAACAGGCCTTCCAGAAGGTGATGGACCTGATTAAGGCCGTGCGCGTGGTGCGCAACGATATGGGGGTGCCGCCCTCGAAAAAGACAAGCATGGTCATCGAGACGTCCAACGCCGCGCCCTTTGAGGAAGGGCAGGCCTACCTGGCCAAATTTGCCGGCGCCGAGGCCATCAGCTTTACGGCGCAGTACGCGGGCCAAACCCAGGGCGTTGTGCAGGTGGTGACGAACGATGCCCGCGCCTTCATCCCCATGATGGAGCTCATCGACAGGGAGAAAGAGCTGGCCCGCCTTGCAAAGGAAAAGGCGAACTGTGAAAAAGAGCTGGCTGCGGCGGCCGCCAAGCTGGCGAACGAGGGCTTTGTCAACAAGGCGCCCGCGGCCGTGGTGCAGAAGATTCGCGACACGCATGCGGCGGCCGGGGCCAAGCTGCAGAAGATAGAGGAATCCATTGCGGCCCTGAACTGAGCACACAAAAGGAGGCGGCCTTTGTGAACCATATCGTTTTGCGCCCACTGGGGCCGGAGGACGCCGAAGAAATGCTGGCCTTTGCCAGGGCCGCAGGGGGCGAGACGCAAAACCTCACCTTTGGCCCCGAGGGCCTGCCGTTTGGCCCGGAGGCCGAGCAGGCCTACCTTGCGGCACATGGGCAAAGCGCAGATTCCTGCGAGCTGGGGGCCTTTGACGGCGCGCGGCTGGTGGCCACGGGAAGTGTGGCGCGCGTGTCGCGCCGCCCGCGCATGGCGCACCGCTTCAGCCTGGCCGTCAGCGTGCGCAAAAGCCATTGGAACCGGGGCATTGCCACGGAAATGGTGCAGCGCCTGGCAGAGCGGGCCCGCGGTATGGGCGCCGAAGTGCTGGAGCTGCAGGTGCTTTGCAGCAATGCGGCGGCCATTCATGTGTATGAAAAGCTGGGTTTTTCCATTGCCGGCACATACCGCAAATTTTTCCGCTACGGCCCGGGCGAATATGCAGACGCCTATTGGATGAACCTGTATCTTTGAACATGCGGCCCGCGCAGGCGCCCAGCCGGTGCGGGCATGCGGCGTACAGCGGGGAAGCGCACGCCGCACAGAAAGGGGGGCGCTTTGTGCGCAGCAACACATTTTCCACATGGGCCCTGTCGCTGATAGGCCTTGCCGTGTTCTGGCTTGTGGCCGGAAGCCTTACGGCTGAAACGGTGCGGCTGCATCCGTTTCTGTTGCTGTTTTCCTATCAGCTTTACTATTTCTCTGCCGGGCTGTTTGCCCCGCAGGGCAATTTTGAAGTGGGCCCGTGGGCGCTGCGGCGCGCCAGGGTGCTGCTTGGCCTGTATGCGGCGTGCGGGCTTGCCAGCCTGGCGCTGTATGCGCTGTGCGGCGCGCCGGGCACCGAAGGGCCGGCCGCGCTGGCGGCACAGTTCCTGTTCGGCCTTGGCACAGCGCCCTTCGGCGGCGGGCTTTTGTGGCTTGTGCCCAGCACGCTTTTGGCGGAGTTCCTGTTTGTGCTGCTGCGCCGCACCTTCCCGGGCAATTGGTTTTTGCTGTTTGCCTGTGGTCTTGTCAGCCTTGGCACCAGCATGGCGTACGGCCTGCCGGGCCAGGTGGCGTACGGGGCCGACGGCGCGCTGCGGTATCTTATTTATTATGCGCTGGGCGCTGTTGCGGCGGCGCTTGTGCAAAAACAGAACAAGGCAAATGCCTCTTTTCCACGCGGCCTGCGCCTGTGTGCGCTGGGGGCGGGCTGCCTTGCGCTGGCACTGGCGGCGTTCTGCTTCTGGTTTGGCACCGGCTGGGCCACAGGCCGCCTGGGCGGGCAGTTCCTGCTGGTGCAGGCGTGCAACTTTGTGTTTGCGTTGATGGGCATTGCAGGCATGGCGCTGGTGGCCCTTGTGCTGGCCCGCCTGCGCCTGTGTGCGGCATTGGGGCGTGCGGCGGGCGCTGTGCTTGGCCTGGGCGGCGCGCTGGCGCTGTGCGCAGACACGGCTGCGGCTGCTTTGGGCGTGCCGCGCAATGCCGAAGGCCAGCTTGTGACGCTGGCACTTTCTGCGGGCATCTGTGCGCTGTGCGCGGTGCTGTGGCACCTGTGCCGCAAAAAGCTGCCCGTGGTGTTTGGGGCAGGTGAGTGAGCATGCAGTATGAAGAAGCGCTGGCCTGGGTGCACAGCCTGCCGCGCCTTTGCAGCGCGCCCGGCCCGCAGAACGAGCGGGCCCTGCTGCAGGCGCTGGGGCGCCCGCAGGACGCTTTGAAGTTTGTGCATGTGGCGGGCACCAACGGCAAGGGCAGCGCCGTGCTGATGCTGGCCAGCGTGCTGAAAGCGGCGGGCCTGCGGGTGGGCGCCACGGTAAGCCCCTTTGTGCTGGATTTCCGCGAGCGCTTTCAGCTGAATGGCGAGATGATCAGCCGGGAGGCCTGTGCCGGCATCCTCACCCAGGTGCGCGGCGCCCTGGAGCAGATGCCGCCCGCACAGCGGGAACAGATTGCAGAATTTGACGCCGTCACGGCCGCGGCCCTGCTGTGGTTTGCGCAGCAGGGGTGTGACATTGTGTGCCTGGAGACAGGCCTGGGCGGCAGGCTGGACGCCACCAACGCGGTGGATAACACGCTGGTGGCCTGCATCATGGCCATCGGCAAAGACCACACCGAGCTTTTGGGGCACACCTATGCCGGCATTGCCGCAGAAAAGTGCGGCATCTTCAAGCCCGGCTGTTCCGTGGTGGCCTATCCGGCCCAGCCGGAAGAGGCCATGCGCCAAATTGAGGCCTGCGCTGCGGCCGCACACTGCCCGCTGTGCGTGCCGCAGCTGGAAGATTTTCACTTCTACCGCGGCAGGCCCTTTGAAAACCGGGTGAATTACGGCGGGTACGACCTGGAAGTGCCCTTTGCCGGCAGGCATCAGGCCTACAACGCCGCGGTGATGGTGCAGGCGGCGCTTGCCCTGTGCGAGCACGGGTTCGATATTTCAGACGACGCCATCATGCAGGGCATTGCCGCCGCGCGCAATCCCGCGCGCATCGAGGTGTTGCAGCGCAGGCCGCTCGTCATTCTGGACGGCATGCACAACCCGGACGGCGCGCGCGCCCTGGCAGATGTGCTGCGCGCCGGGCGTGTGCAGGGCCTGACGGCGGTGATGGGCGTTTTGCAGGGCAAAGGGGAGGCCGAAATGCTGCGCGCCCTTTCGCCGCACCTTGCGCGCGTCTATGCCGTGCAGCCGCCATCGCCGCGCGCCTTACCGGCCGGGCAGCTGGCCGCGGCAGCAAGGCAGGTGTGCGGGCAGGTTTCCGTGTGGCAGGACGTGCCGCTTGCCGTGCAGGACGCGCTGCGCACCTGCCAGGGCGGCGTGCTCATCTGCGGCAGCCTGTACCTGGCGGCCCAGGTGCGCCCCATGTTCCTTCCCTAGGCGGTGCGGCGCACTCTGACAAAAAATACGAAGCATACCGTTTATGATGGTTTCATAAACGGTATGCTTCTTTTTTTGCCACTTTGCAAAGGAAACCTTTTGCCCGCCCGAAAACGGGCGGGAACTGCCGGCCGGGCAAAGGCCCGGCGCGCGGAATTTAAGCCAAGGAGAACACAACCATGACACAGGTGCAATTGCAACAAAACGGAAAAACGCTTACCGCCAGGCTTTCTGGCGAAATAGACCACCACTGGGCGGGCATCCTGCGGGAAAAAATAGACGAGCATATCCAGGCGGCAAAGCCCGCTGTGACGCTGCTGGATTTTTCTGCCGTCACTTTTATGGATTCCTCGGGCATCGGGCTCATCCTCGGGCGCTACAAGCTGGCCCGGGAGCTGGGCGGCACCGTGGTGGTGCAGCATGTGCCGAAGGATATCCGCCGCATGCTTGCCCTTGCGGGCATTGATTCAAAAGAGGAGGAAGCATGATGAAAGCCTTGAACACCATGAAAGTGTCCTTTCCCAGCCGCAGCGCCAACGAGGGCTTTGCCCGCAGCGCGGTGGCGGCCTTTGCCGCGCAGGCAGACCCCACAATGGACGAGCTGGCAGACATCAAAACGGCCGTCAGCGAAGCAGTGACAAACTGCATCGTGCACGCATACCCCAACGTCATCGGCCCTGTCACACTCACCGCTGCCCTGCAGGAAGACGGCGTGCTGCGCATTGTGGTTGCCGACAAAGGGTGCGGCATAGACGATGTGCCCCGGGCCATGCAACCCATGTTCACCACCGGCGGGCCCGAGCGCGCGGGCCTTGGCTTTGCCGTGATGGAAAGCTTTATGGACAGGGTAAAGGTGCGCTCTGTGCCGGGAAAGGGCACCCGGGTGACACTGGAGAAAAGGCTGGGCCGGCGCTGAGTACATAAATGAAAAGGGAGGCGGCCACATGACGGCCACGTCGCAGCAGCGCGCGGAATTCATTGAAAAAAATTTGGGGCTTGTGCACGCCTGTGCGGGCCGGTTCCGCGGCAGGGGCATTGAATATGAAGACCTGTACGGCGCGGGCTGCGTGGGCCTGGTAAAAGCGTGCGATGGCTTTGACGAAAGCCGCGGCCTGTGCTTTTCCACCTATGCTGTGCCGGTAATTTTGGGCGAAATTAAAAAGCTGTTCCGCGACGGCGGCAGCGTAAAGGTAAGCCGCGGGCTGAAAGAGCTTGGCATGAAGGTGGCCGCTGTGCGGGAAAAAATGCTCAAGCAGACAGGGCAGGAGCCCACCGTCACCCAGATAGCCGCCCGGCTGCAGGTGACGCCAGAGCAGGTGGCGGACGCCATGAGCGCCAGCCTGCCCGCGCTTAGCCTTACGCCGGCAAACAGCGAGGACGGCAACCGGGAGTTCGACATCCCGCAGGAGAGCTGCGAGGAAGCCCTGGCAGACCGCCTGAGCCTGAAAAGCACGCTGCATGCGCTTGCCCCGCAGGACAGACGCCTGATTTACCTGCGCTTTTTCCAAAACAAAACGCAAAGCGAAACGGCGCGCATCCTGGGCACCACGCAGGTGCAGATCTCGCGCCGCGAGCGCAAAATCATTCAGGCCATGCGCAGGCAGATGCTGCAATAGGCCGCGGCATGGGGCGCTTTTTCGTGCCCGCCGGCAGAATGGTGCACAGGGCGCGGCGCAAAACAGGGCCGTGCCCTTTCTGCCTTTCCGGGAAACAGCGCATTTTAAAGCGGCGCGCGGCCGGGTTTTGCACATCAGATTGCTGCGTGTGTTCAGTTGTTTCCGCCAGGTGGCGCCCAGCGAAAGATAGGAGTACC
>UREN01000010.1 GCA_900546885.1 uncultured Oscillospiraceae bacterium | reverse complement strand
CTATTCCGGGCCTATTGAATTGTTATTTCGGGCAAACGATACTATAATAAATGACCGAAAAGAAACTTTTGTGAGGTTTTTCTCATGCAAAAAGGCACGGCCGATCAGGCCCAATATCTTCTGCAATCGGTAGACAATGCTTTGCGGCTGCTGAACTTGTTCGCGGGGGAGGGGCGCCTTTCGCTCACGGAAATTGCCGCGCGCATGGGTTGCGGCAAGACCATTGCATACCGTTTGACTTATACGCTGGAGCGGCGCGGCTTTCTGTGCCGCGGAAGCGACGGGAAATATTCCCTGGGGATGCGCTTATTTACCCTGGGGCAAAAAGTTCTTTCTGAAAAATCTTATCTGCCGCTGGTAATTCCCCTTTTGGATCAGCTGACGCAAAAGGTGAACGAAAGCACACACCTGGTCACTTGGGAAAGCGTCAATCACGTCATTTTGCTGTATGAGGCTCTGCCGGAACAGAGCCTGCGTGTGGAGATGAGCAAGGCAATCAACAGCCGCCCGCCACACTTAACCAGCACAGGCCTGGCCCTGCTTGCCACCAAAACGGATGAAGAAATTCAGGAATATGCCGACACCATTATTTTTGAAAAGAAAACGGCATATTCCATTTCGAGCAAAGAGCAGTTGGACGAAGACATCCGCTTTGTGCGCGAGCATGGGTACGCCATCAACAACCAGCGCTTTGAAGAGGGCGCCATTTCCATCGCCGTGCCCATTTTCAAAAAAAAAGGCGCTTCGGCAGATTTTTCCATCAGCGTTTCCGGGCCCAGCACCCGCATGACGGCGCACCAGGATATGGTTTTGCAAGAGCTTTTCTCTACGGCCCAGCAAATCAGCGCTCTGCTGTAAACCCGGTAAACGGGCAAAAATGATAGCCGCCGGCGTGCCGGCGGTTTTCTTTTCCAAACAAAAAGCGCCCCGCGCGCGGCCAAAAGGCCTGCGCGCAGGGCGCTGAACCATATTCAGAACTTTTTATCCCTGGCGGGGCAGCTCTTTTCCATTGCATACGGCCTGCACAAGGTGTTCCCCTTCGTAGCGCAGCGTAAGCAGGAAGGGCGGCGCCCCCTGTTCCAGAAGCCGGAGGAACACCCTGTCCCCCTCCCACAAAGGCAGGCCCGCCACCTTTTTCTTTTCCACCCAGGCCAGCTCGCCCTCGTCGCATTCGTGCAGCGTGCCGGAAAAATCTTCGCTTGTAAACAGAAACATCTGTTCCGTCTCATAAACATCAGACAGGAAACTCACCACGCCGTGAAAATGCCAGCTTTGCAGGGCAAGGCCTGTCTCTTCCCGTACTTCGCGCACCAGGCAGGCGTCCGGGCTTTCGCCGGGCTCGAACTTGCCGCCCACGCCCACCCATTTGCCGGCGTTCTCGTCCTGTTCTTTTTTGGTGCGGTGCAGCATAAGATAGCACCCGTCCCGTTCCAAATAGCACAGGGTGGTGTTTTTCATATGGCTTCCCTCCTGCAAGTTTTTACAAAAATATGATAGCACAAACCGGCCGTTGGCGGTATACTAATATGCGTATGCGGCACAAGCCCGCCTTTTGGGCATTTGCCCATGCAGACAGAAACTACGCCGAAAACCGAGGTGAACGCCATGCTGGAAGTAACAGCGGCACAGATGAAAGAATTGGAACGAAAGGCCAATGAAACGGGCCTTTCTTACGAAGATATGATGGAAAACGCCGGGCAGGCCGCGGCGCGCATTTTGCTTGAGCAGTTGCCGGGCCTGCGCACGGCGGCCGTGGTGTGCGGCAAAGGCAACAACGGCGGCGATGGCTTTGTGGCGGCGCGCAAATTGTTCGAAGCCGGCTGCTGTGTGCGCCTTTATCTTGTGGACGGCGCGCCCACTGCGCCGGGCGAGGCCCGCACCAATTACCTGCGCACGCAGAAGCTGGGGCTTCCCACCTGCGCGCTGGCAGAGGCCGGTGAGGCAGAACTGGCTTTTCTTTCCACGGCGCAGGCCGTGGTGGATGCCGTGACCGGCACAGGGTTTCACGGCCAATTCCGGGCCAACGCACGCTTGGCCGCACAGCAGATTAACCGCGCGCAGGGCTTTGTGCTGGCGCTGGATGTGCCCAGCGGCATAGAGGCCGACACGGGCCGCGCGGCCGAGGATGCCGTGCGGGCATCGCTGACCGTGACGTTCCATGCCAAAAAGCCCTGCCACCGCCTTGCCCGGCAGCACTGCGGCGAGGTGCGCGTGGCGCGCATTGGAATTTGACAGATGCAAAAGGGCCCCCAGGGTGCAAAGGCTGGTTTCGCCACGCGCCCCGGAGGCCCTTTTTCTCTTGTTTCTATGCCAGCTGTGCCAGCAGAACGGCAACGAACATAAACACGCTGCCCACCCCTTCACGCAGGGAAAGCGTCTCATGCAGGATAAGCCAGCCAAACACCACGGCAAACACCGATTCCATGCACAAAATCAGCGAAGCCACCGTGGGGTCCGTGTCCTTCTGGGCCACAATTTGCAGCGTATAGGCCACGCCCATGGTAAACACGCCCGTATACAGAATGGGCACTGCCGCGGCGCTAAGAGCCGCAAAGGAGGGCTGTTCCGTGATAAATGCCACAACCATCCCCAGCGAACCGGCCGTAAGGAACTGCACAAAGGACAGGCACACGCCATCCACCAGCGGCGAAAAATGGTCAACGACCATAATGTGAAGCGCAAACATCACGGCGCCACCCAGCATCGCCGCATCGCCCATGGCCAAGCTGAATGTCTTATCGGTAAAGCACAGGAAATACAGCCCCACGCACGCCAGCGCCACACTGACCCACAAAATGGGCCTGGGCTTCTTTTTCAAAAAGATGCCCAGCACCGGCACCAGAACCACATATATTGCCGTAAGAAAGCCCGCTTTGCCCGCTGTGGTATAGGCAATGCCCGTTTGCTGTATGTAAGAGCCCGTAAACATCAGCACGCCGCAGCACGCGCCGCCCAGCAGCAGGGTGCGCCGGGACGAGGCCGGCACATAGCGCCGCATGCGGTAGACGGCCAGCGGCGACAGCAGCAGCGACCCCAGCAGCATGCGCGTACCATTGAAAAAGGCAGGGCTAATCAAATCTGCCCCGGCGCTTTGCGCCACAAACGACGACCCCCATATCATGGCCGTCAGCAAAAGCAGAAAATTGCCCCGCGCTTTTCTTGCCTTCACACCATTTCCCCCTTCGCTCTGCTTTTCTGCCACACGCAGAAAATGCAGAAATTGAAACTACACAAAAAATAGTGTAGCGTATTTGCCTGAAAATGTACACCCCCTATTTTCCCCTTTTTCCGGCCGCACGGGCCTTGCACGCCGCCCAGCATGCCGGTAAAATAGAAGGGAAGGACGGCCTAGCGCACCCATTCGCTTTTGTGCGCTTTCAAATATTGCCGCACATGGGCGAAGGTTTTCTCTTCCCCCTCATCGCGCAGCATGCGCAGCCACTGTTCCAGCAAAGCGCGTGTCTCGCTGTGGATGAGGTAAACGTCCCGCGCGTGCATGTAATAATCGTAGGCAGCGGCGTCTGTATATTGGCCCTTCAAATAGGTCTTGGAGGCGGCAATGCGGTCGCACAGCATTTCCGCCACATAGTTCACAGGCATTTTGATGCCTGCATAGCGGTGCGTGCCATCCACCACATAGTCTGTCCAATATTCCAGGTGGTGCTTATTTCTTCCCTTATGGTGCAGCCAGGCCCGGCTGTAGCCAATGGCCCGGCGCTCGGCATTGTTGGGGCTTTCAAAGCCCTGGTAATATTTCACACCGGCCAAAAACTCTACCGGCGAATACTTCGACAGGTCGTGCAGAAGGCCCTGCCGGTAAAGCCCCACCTTAAAGCAGTGCTGCATCACCAGCCATTTGTGATGGTTGATGGTGGAAAGATGCCCGAAAAAGTTCACTGGCGCACCCCTTCCCATTGAAAAAATACCCTTATATTGTACCACGCTTTGCCCGCGAAGAAAAGCATACCGCAGGCGGAAAGGAGAAACGGTAAAATGGAAAAAGTATGTGTGTTTCTGGCCGATGGCTTTGAAGAGGGCGAGGCCCTCATTCCGGTGAATCTGCTGCGCCGCGCCGGGGCCGAAGTGACAACGGCCAGCATCAGCACCTCGCTTTGCGTGCAGGGCTCGCACGGCATCACTGTGACAGCGGACGCCCTGGCGGAAAACGTGCCGCTGGAAGAATACGGCATGGTGGTGCTGCCCGGCGGGCTGCGCGGCACGCAGAACCTTTCGCAAAGCGCGCTTGTCAAGCGGGCCGTGCTGGCCTTTGCCCGCCAGGGAAAATGGGTGGCCGCCATCTGCGCCGCGCCCGGGCTTTTGGGCGAGTGGGGGCTGCTGCAGGGGCGGCGGGCCACCTGTTACCCCTCTGCAGAGGGAAAATGCGCCGGCGCTGTGCTGACGCGAGGCGAAGTGTGCACAGACGGCAACCTTGTCACCGGCCGCGGGCTGGGCGCGGCCATCCCCTTTGGGCTGGCCCTGGTTGGGCACATTGCCGGGCAGGCCGAAAGCGCCCGCATCCAAGAAGCCATTGTGTACATGCACTGAGTGCTTCCTCAACGCAAAAGCGCGGCACCTGGCGGTGCCGCGCTTTTTGTTCTTTACTTTTCCCTTGTTTTTCCCGCGTGCATGGCCTCGTTCAGCTTTACCATATGAAGATGGTCTTCCCACACGCCGTTAATTTTCAAATACTTGCGGGCAAGGCCCTCCGGCACAAAGCCGTTTTTTTCCACCACCCGCAGGGACGCCGTGTTGCGGGGCATGACATTGGCCTCAATGCGGTGCAGCCCAAGCTGTGTAAACGCATATTCCACCACCAGGCGCACAGCCTCCGTCATATAGCCTTTGCCCGTGTAGGCGGCGTCCAGCTTGTAGCCCAGAAAAGCGGAGCAGAATGCGCCCCACACCACATCGTTCAGCCCAATGCTTCCCACCACAAGCGCAGGCACACACTTTGGCTCGATGTAAAAGCGGTATGCGCGGCGGCCCTGTGCAGCCAGCACTTCCCGCAACAGAATATCCCGCTGGCCCTCCACCGTAAAAAACGCCTGCGGCCTTTCCGGCTCAAACGGGCGCAGAAAGGCGCGGTTGCGCGCATAATACGCCGCTGTGCGCGGCGCAAGGGCTGTGTCTGCCGGCAGCAGGCGCAGGGCCCCGGCCTCCAAAATCATGGCTGCTCCTTTCTGCAAGTCGCGTTTAAAAGCGCACAAATCTGCCCCTTGGTGGCAAGCCCGCAGGAAAACGCCGTGGCGCTGCCGGCGGCAACGCCCCATTCCAGCGCGCGGGCATAGCTGCCCGTCCTTTGCCAGCCCGCCAGAAAACCGGCCACCATGGCATCGCCCGCGCCCACAGAATTTTGCACCGTGCCGCGGGGGGCGTGCGCCCGGTGAAAGTGCCCGTGTTCATCCAAAAGCAGGGCCCCTTCGCCCGCCATGGACACCAGCACATTCTGCGCGCCGCGCGCCTGCAGCCGGGCGGCGCAGCTGCGTATCTCCGCCTCGCTTTGCAGGCGCTGGCCGAACATCTCGCCCAGCTCTAAATGGTTTGGCTTCACCAAAAACGGGCGGTATGCCAGGGCCCCGGCCAGCAGCTCTTTTTCAGCGTCCACCACAGCGGGCACGCCGCGGGGCTGCAGGCGGGCCAGAATCTGTTTGTATATATCTGCGGGCACAGCGGCGGGCACACTGCCCGCCAGCACCAGCATGTCGCCCGGGCTCAGTGCGTCCAGCTTTTGCAGCAGGGCGGCCAGCGCCGTTTCATCTACCGCAGGGCCGGTGGCGTTGATGTCTGTTTCGCCCTGTGCCTTCAGCTTTACATTGATGCGTGTGGCCCCGCGCTTCAGGCGCACAAAATCGGTGTGCAGGCCCATGGCTCGCAGGCCCTGCTGCAGCGCGTCACCCGTGAATCCGGCAATAAACCCCAGCGCCGTGCTGGCCTCGCCCAGCTCGCTTAATACGCGCGAGACGTTGATTCCCTTCCCGCCAAGCTGAATTTCTTCACTGTGTGCGCGGTTCACCTCGCCCTGGCGCAGCTGCGGCAGGCGCATCACATAATCCAGCGCAGGGTTCAATGTGACGGTATAAATCACACCTGCACCTCCTCAATCACGGTGTACCGGCGGTAGCTCTCGTCCGGCAGGCTGTCGGTAATGATGCGCGCCTTTTCCAGCGGGCACACCGTAATGGCCGCTGCCTTGCCAAATTTGGTGGAATCGGCCAGCACATAGCTGGCAAACGCGCGCTGCACCGCCTTTTCCTTGATGCAGGCCTCTTCCGTGTCCGGCGTGGTGTAGCCCCGCTGCATCGAAATTCCGTTTGTGCCAAGAAACGCCTTTGTAAAGTTATAATTTGCCATCATCTCCAGCGCAACGCCGCCCACCACGGCTTCGGTGCGCGGCTTCAGCAGGCCGCCCAGCACATAGGCGCGCAGGCCCTTTTCCACCAGCCGGCGCGCACAGGCCACGCCGTTCGTCACAAACGTGGCCCTGGAGGCGTCCAAATACTCTACCATGTGCAAAGTGGTGGTGCCTGCGTCCAAAAACACCAGGTCCTCATCTGTCACCTGCGCCGCTGCATAGCGGGCGATGGCATCTTTCTGCGGCACCTGCAGCTGCGCTTTTGTGCGCACATCGGCCTCTTGCGCCTCAAAAGCAGGGCGCAGGGCCACTGCGCCGCCGTGCACCTTGCGCACATGCCCCAGGCGGGAAAGTTCGGCAAGGTCGCGCCGGATGGTAGCCTCAGACGCGCCGGTGGCCGCGCAAAGTTCGGCCACGCTGGCCGCACGCCGCCTGTTCACATATGCCAAAATCTGCTCGAACCGCTGCTGTGCCATCATGGTTCTATCGCCTTCCTTTTTTGTTCTAGCGCCGGGGGTGTTTTTAATCATACCACATCAGAAATCATTTTCAATCAAAAACAGTCAAAAAAACAATGCCGTCCGCAATTTCTGCGGGCGGCATTGGCTTATTTCTCTATTTTCTCTTTTTCATCCGCCGGATGCGGCTGTTTTGGGCTCAGTGGAAACACGCGCTCTATTTTCAGCCGTTCAATGCAGCGCCGGTTGGCGGCCAGAATGGTGCACAGCCACTCGTCCGACTTCAGCGGAATCACCTCGCCCTGCGCCGGAATACGGCCCAGCATATTGGTAATAAAACCGTTCAGCGTCTCTGAATCGTCGTTTTCGAACAGGTCGCTGCCCAGCAGATGTTCCACATCGTCCACTTCGGCTTCACCGTCCAGCTCCCAGCAGTTCTCGGAAAGCTGCACAATGCCGCCCTCTTCATCATGGCCATCGTCTATTTTTCCCACAATGGCCTCCAGAAGGTCTTCCATGGTTACAAGGCCCTCGGTGCCGCCGTATTCGTCCACCACCACGGCCATGCGCTGTTTTTTCTCTTTAAACTGGCGCAAAAGCTCGCTGCAGCGCATCGTCTCCGGCACATACAGCACAGGCTGCATAAAATCTGCCGCCGTCTTGGCCCCGTCATCTTCCCCGCTGAGCGCCGGGATGATGTCTTTCAAGTATACGATACCCACAATATCGTCCAAATCGCCCTCATACACCGGCAGGCGCGAATAGCGCTCTTCCTTCTGCAGGGCCACCAGCGCAGCCAGAGGGGCCGTGCGCTCTACCGCCACAATTTCGGTGCGGTGCGTCATTACCTCGCTGACATGCAAATCGTCAAATTCAAAGATATTCTCAATCATGGCGCGCTCGTGCGGCTCCAGCGAGCCGGCCTCTTCGCCCGCCTCCACCATCATCAGAATATCTTCTTCGTCCACAGGCTCTTCTTCATTTTCCGCCCCGATGCCGAACAGTTTCAGCACAAGGTTGGTAGAGAAGGCCAAAAAGCGCACAAAGGGCCGGCACACGCGGTACATGCCCCACACAATGCCCACCACCTTCAGGGCAACGGCGTCCGGGTCTTTCATGGCCACGCGCTTGGGCACAAGCTCGCCCAGAATTAAGGTGAAATAAGAGATGATAATGGTGATGACCACCAGCACCACGCTGCGCAGCACCGCCGCGGGAAGCGGCAGAAATGCCAGCGCCCCCGCCACGGGGCCCGCAAAATTGTCCGCTGCCACAGCAGAGTTCAGAAAACCGGACAAGGTTACGCCAACCTGAATTGTCGCCAGAAAATCAGAAGGGGAGTCTGTGATGGCCAGCAGCCGTTTCGCCGCCTTATTGCCGCCCTCTGCCAGGCGCTTCATCTTCTGGGAGTTGATGGAAATGATGGCGATCTCGCTCATGGCAAAGAAGGCATTGACGAAAATCAGAATAAAGATGAGCACGATACTGGGCCATATGTCCATATGGAAAAAATCGACCTCTTTCTGCAATGGGCCGTGCGCCCCCACCGGTGCGCGGCGTACGGCTGTGTGGCGTGCACGGCGCCTTCACCGGGCTTTGCAGCGCCTTTGCACACAGTATGAATTAAAATAATCATAACAAAATGCAGCGGCCTGCGTCAAGCCGGGCCCGGGCCCGGTTTCCGCCATTTCCGGGCCGGGCGGGCCCTGCCGGCGGAACAGGCGCGCTGCACACCGCATTTTCTTTGCTTTTCGCGCGGTGGCTTTTCATGGGGCCGCCGCGCGAAGCACATAAAAAGGGCCCTGCAAAAAAGCAGGGCCCCGAAGGGGAAGCATCTAAGTAACTGCAGTGGCCCTGGCGCTACCCGCCACTTACCACTCCACTTCCTGAAGAAGAGACAGAGTCTGTGGGGACAGACGGCGGCGTGGGCACAGGCGTGGGCTCTTGAACAGGCGGTGTTGGCGCAGGCGTGGGTTCCTGCGTAGGCGGCGCAGGCGTCTGGGCCGGCGGCGTAGGCGTCGCGGTTGCAGCCGGCGTGGGCGTGGGGGTTGGCGACGGCGTGGCCGTGGGGGTCGCCGTGGGCGACGGGCTGGGCGTGGCCGTGGCCTGAGCAGAGGAAGAATCTGGCGAAGGGGTTGCCTTTGGCACAAAGAACTCTTCCGGGGTGGCAATGTGCGTGGGCACATTTTCCAGCGCAGGGCGCGTATCCTCTGTTTCATGGGCGTGCGTGCGGATATAATCGAACAGCACATCCATGCCCTCGCGGCTGAGGTGGATGCCGTCCGAGCTCTCCATATATTCCGCTTTGGCATAACCCGTAGAATCCTTCAGCACCTCGGCCGAATTCAGGAAGGTATAGCCTTCCTCCTTTGCCATCTCTACCAGGGCTTTGTTGAAGGCATCAATGGTCTTCATCGTAATGTTGGGGTAGCTTCGCCTTTGCGCCACCGGAGGAATTGAGTTGATGATGATATCCGCATACGGGTATGCCTCATGAATCTGCTGCAGCGCGGTGCGGTACCACTGAATGAATGTCTCTGTGCTTTCGGCCGTGTTGTTGGTGCCATAGGTGATGATGATGCGCTGCGGCTGCATCATCTTTACAGCCTGCACCACCGTCACAGGCGAGGAATAGCCGCTGAAATACATGCAGCGCGAGCCGGTGACATGCCCGATGCCCATGCCCACGGCAGAAAGGTTGTTCTGCCAGGTGGTTTTGCCCATGGCCACCATGCGGTAGGTGTTGGAATCGCCAATAAACAGCGTGTTGTCTACATATTCTTCGCCCGCGTCTTCTGTTTCCGCAAGGATGACGCCGTCAAATTCGGAACTGATGATTTTGTTGGCGTCCTTGTCATACCCCGACTCGGCCGCGTCCACCAGGCCGGAAGCCGAGCTGGGCAGCCCGGCCGGCTTTTGCCTGCCCAGAAGGGAAAAAATCAGAATAGCCAGCAGCATGGCCACCAGAAGCACCGCTGTAACCAGAATGGCAATATCGACAAGGCTGCCTTTTTTCAGGCGTGCCACATAAGCGGCCCATTCCTTTTTCAGCAGCGTAAAAACATGTTGCAACTGTTTCAAGGCTCTTCCTCCGGGCGAAATAGTGTAATGTCTATTCTACACCATTCTCCCACAAAAAGAAACCGAAAATTCACGCTTTCTGCAATTCGACGGTTTTCTCGCCGCCAGATTTCAGGGCTTTGCACAGAAAATCTTCATCACGCCAATATTTTTGCGCGGTGCAGCGCAGGGCGCAGCGCTGCGGCCAGCAGCGTTGCCACCACCAGCGCCACCACCGCATTCACACAGGATGCCGAAAGCTTTGCCACAAGCCGCACCTGCACGGCGCCCATGGCCTGCCCTTCTATCCAATACATTTCCACAAACGATTTTGCCATGTACAGCACAATATAAGCAACACTGCCTGCCAGCGTGCCCAGAATATCCTTTTTTGTGCTCACTGGCCCCTTGTGGGCAACCAGCCCAGCCAAATAACCAATGACAAATTTGGTGGCAAAGGTGATAAGGCAGCCGGAGATATAGGCCGGGTTTGTCAAATCGAACAGCATGCTGCCAAACCCCGCGGCAAGGCCGCCCGTCAGCGGGCCGAACAGAAGGCCCGCCAGCGCACAGAACCCGTTGCCAAGATGAAACCGCGCAGGGCCCACCTCAATTTGCATCCAGCTGGATACGAACACCAGCGCGCTCAAAAGGCCCACAATCGCCAGCTTTCTGGCGGTAAAACGCTCTTTTTTCTGCATATCGGCATCTCCCCTCTTTTGCCTCTGCGGCTTGACACAGCCCGCAAAAGGCGTTAAGGTAATTGTACCCGCAATTTGGTATGCTCAAAATATCCAATTTTTAAATTTTTTATCAGGCCAGTTTATCAATCAGTCTCTTTCCGCACAAAGGAGGTTGCCATGGAGCACGCCGTCATCCGGCTGAAAGCTGGCGAGAAAACGCCTTTTTACGAACAGATTTACGCTTATTTTGCCGCCGCCATCCGCAGTGGGGCGCTGGCCGCAGGGGAAAAACTGCCCTCAAAGCGCCGCCTGGCGCAGGATGTGGGCGTAAGCATCAGCACGGTGGAAACGGCCTACGCCATGCTGGTGGCAGAGGGGTATCTGGAGGCAAAACCGCGAAGCGGGTTTCGTGTGTGCAGCCTTTCGGCGCTGCAGCGCCCGGTTACCCCCGCACCATCCCCGGCCGAGCCGGTGCAAACACCGCCGCGCTTCGATTTTTCCACCGGGCGTGTGGACACCACCCTGTTCCCCTTTGCCGCCTGGCGCAGGCTGCAAAGGCAGGTGCTGGCGGGGGATGAGGCCGTGCTGCGCGCAGGCTGTGCGCAGGGCGATGAAGCCCTGCGTCAGGCCATTGCCACCCATTTGGCAGAATTCCGCGGCGTGCGCGCCGAGCCCCGGCAAATTGTAGTGGGCGCAGGCAGTGAATACCTGACAGGCCTGCTTGCCCAGCTGTTTCCGGGCGCCGTGTTTGCGGTGGAAGAGCCCGGCTACACCCGCACGCCGCGCGTGCTGGCAAACTGCGGCGCCACTGTGGCCTATGTGCCGGTGGATGCGCACGGCATGCAACCCGCCGCCCTTGCCGCCAGCGGCGCTGCGCTGGCCTATGTGACACCCAGCCATCAGTTCCCCACCGGGGCCACCATGCCCGTGGGGCGGCGCACCCGGCTTTTGCAGTGGGCCGCACAGCGCGAAGGGCGCTTTATCATCGAGGATGACTACGACAGCGAATTCCGCCTGGATGGACGCCCTTTGCCCGCCATGCAAAGCCTGGGGCCGCAGCAGGTGATTTATATCGGCACCTTTTCGCGCGGCATTGCCCCGGCGGTGCGCATTGGTTATCTGGTGCTTCCGCCCGCACTGCTGAGCGCATTTTTCAGCCGCTTTGGCTTTTATTCGTGCACGGTAGGGCGCATTGAGCAGCAGACGCTGTGCCGTTTTTTGGAGACGGGGCAGTATGCGCGCCATCAGGCGCGCCTGCGCGCGGCCTACCGCCGCAAGCGGGATGCCGTGTGCGCAGCCCTTCTGGAAGCGCTGGCCCCGTTTTCGCCGCGCATTGAAAACGCGCATACCGGCCTTCACTTTGTGCTGCGCCTTGCCTGCCCCTGCACAGGCAAAGCATTGGCCGACGCCATGCGGTGCCACGGCGTGCTTGCCTGCCCGCTGAGCGCCTATTTCCACACAGGCAGGTGCAGCGAGGCCGGCCCGGCGCTGGTGCTGGGCTTTGGCGGCCTGGCCCAGCAGGATATCCGGCCGGCCGCACAGGCCATGGCACGCGCGGCCGAAGAGGCATGCGCACAGCACGGCTGAAGCCGGCCGCTCTTCTTACATGGCCGCTTTTTCCCAGGCAAAAACAACACCCCGCGGCAGGGTTCCCTGCCACGGGGTGTGTTTTTCTAAATATTATTCAGTTTTCAGAACCATTCGTGTTTTCCCGCGCGGCGCCCCAGCGCTGCGGAAGCAGGATATACCCCAGCAAAAACCCCATCACGCCGCCGTACAGCGCCGAAGCCACAGGGTTCGAAGTAATGGGGCATGTGCCCAGCGCACAGCCCACCACAAAGTAATACCCAAGGCCAAAGGCCAGGCCCACAGCCGCAAAGGCCGCCAGGAAGCATGCGCCCGCATGCTGTTTCAAAAAGTGTTTCATCGCATTTCCCCTTTCCGGCCGCCGGCCCGGCAGCCGTGGAACATGCCGTGCCCGCCATGCGGCCATGGCCGCAAACGCCCGGCATTACAGGGCGTTTTGCAGCATTTCTTCCAGCTTCTGCTGGGTCTGCACGCCCACAGCCTGTGCGTGCAAGGCGCCGTTTTTAAACACCATCACCGTGGGAATGCTCATAATGCCGAACTGCCGGGCAAGCTCGGGCTGTTCGTCCACGTTTACTTTGCCCACCTGCCAGCGTCCCTGCGCCTCATCGGCCACGCGCTGCACCACCGGGCCCAGCATGCGGCACGGGCCGCACCAGGGCGCCCAAAAATCTACCAGCACGGGCTGTTTTGCGCCCAGCACCTGCTGTTCAAAATTCTCTTTCGTAAAAACTTGTTCCATGTTGCTCGCTCCTTCTATCTGCCTGTGCATTGCTGCACGGCCCTGTATGGTTTGCTTCTGGCTTCAGTATACCCCGGCGCGGCGCGGCAAACCGTGACGAAGTTACAAAAGTGTGGTAAAATCAGAAAGAAAGGCGGCCCTGCCCTTTGCGGCCGGCCGCATCATATCGTTTCCCCGCATGGGGGCGCGCGCCCGGGCGGCCCGCGCAAAAGGAGGTTCTTTATGCCGTGTGCGGATGCAGCCCTGTTCCCGTTCTGGCAGCAGCTTACACAGCCCCAGAAGGACAGGCTTTTTCAAGAAGTGCGTGAAGTGCACTATGCCCGGCACGCGCCCGTGCGTGCCGCGGGCGACAGCTGCCTTGGCATTTTATATGTAAAAACGGGCGGGCTGCGCCTTTCCCTTTTGAGCGAGGAAGGGCGCGAAGCCTCTATCGCCCGGCTGGGGGCCGGGCAGGTGTGCGTGCTGAGCGCCTCGTGCGTGCTGAGCGCCGTGACATTTGATGTAGAGATTACCGCCGAAGAGGAAAGCGATATTCTGGTGCTTCCCTCCCATGTATTTGGCCCGCTGATGGCAGAGAACATTTATGTGGAATGCTTTGTATACCGCACGGCAACCGAACTGTTTTCCGATGTGATTGGCGCGGTAGAGCGGCTTTTGTTCATGACACTGGAGCAGCGCGTGGCCTCGTTTCTGCTGGATGAGGCCGCCCGCCGCGGCACAGACACGCTTGCCATCACCCAGGAGGCCATCGCCCTTGGCATTGCCTCTGCGCGGGAGGCCGTCACACGCGCGCTGCGCCAGCTTGCGGCGCGGGGCCTGGTGGAGGTGTTCCGCGGCGGCGTAAAGCTGCTGGACCGCAAAGCCCTCTACGCTCTTTGCTGAGGGCAAACCGCCGCGAAAAAAGGCGGCGCCGGGTGCTTTTCTGCACAGCCGCAGCGCCATCGGAAAGGGGGGGCCGCACCCATGCAACCGAACAGCCTTACACAGGGCAGCGTAGCCAAAACGCTGTTTCGCTTTGCCTGCCCGTTTCTGGTTGCAAATGTGCTGCAATCGCTGTATGGCGCAGCCGACCTGTTTGTGGTGGGGGCTTTCTGCGGGGCGCAAAGCGTGGCCGCCGTCTCTACCGGCACACAGGTGACGCAAATTGTCACAAGCCTTGTCACCGGCCTTACGCTGGGCAGCACCGTCATCATTGGGCAGTATACCGGCCAGGGGGAATACGGCAAGGTAAAGCGCGCCATTGGCACCACGCTTACCGTGTTTGCGTGTGTGGCGCTGGCGCTGACGGCGGGCATGCTGGCCGTGCTTCGCCCGCTTCTTCGGCTTTTGCAGACGCCGCAGCCCGCCTTCGAGCTTGCGGTGCAGTATGTCACCGTGTGCATGCTGGGCAACCTGTTCATTTGCGGCTATAACGCCATCAGCGCTGTGCTGCGCGGCTGGGGCGACTCCCGGCGGCCCATGTGGTTCGTGGGCATTGCCTGTGCCATCAACATTGTGCTGGATGTGGTGTTCGTCCGCTTTCTCGGCCTTGATGTGGCGGGCACGGCACTGGCCACCGTAATTTCTCAGGGCGTGAGCATGGCCCTTGCTGTGGTGTATCTGCGGCGGCATCATTTTTTGTTCGATTTCCGGCTGCCCAGCTTTCTGCCAGATAAACACATGTTGAAAAAGCTGGCCGTGGTGGGCATTCCCATCTCGTTTCAAGAGCTGATGGTGCGCATCTCATTTTTGTATCTGGCCGCCGTGATGAACCGCTGTGGGGTATATGCGGCCTCGGTGGTGGGCATCAGCAGCAAATACGATGTGTTTGCCATGCTTTCGGCCACCTCTATGGCAAGCGCACTGGCGGCCATTACGGCGCAGAACATGGGTGCAGGCCAGCCGCAGCGGGCGCGCCGCTCGCTGTGGTATGGCCTGGGGTTTGCGCTGGCCGTGTCTGCAGGGTTCTGGCTGTGGGCACAGCTCTCGCCGCAGAGCATGATCGGCCTGTTCAGCCGGGATGCCGGGGTTATTGCCGCGGGCGTGCCCTTTTTTCGGGCATGCAGCTACGACTATATGCTGGTGAGCGTGGTGTTCTGCCTGAACGGCTATTTGAACGGGCGCCAAAAAACCGTGTGGACCATGGTGAGCTGCAGCGCGGGCGCACTTTGCCTGCGTATGCCGCTGGTATCTCTGTTTGGCACATATTTTTCAGACGACCTTGGCATGCTGGGCATGGTGGCCCCCATTGTGTCCGGCATTATGGCGGGCTACACACTGGTGTATGTGCTGGCAGAGGGCCGAATGGCCCGCGCCCGCAACGCTGCGCATTAACAGAATTGGCAACGCAAACGGGCGGGGCAGTCTTCAGGCTGCCCCGTCCGGTGTATTCTCTGCAGCTTTTTCACAGCCGTTTGCCCTGTGTGGGCTTTAAAAACACAAGGCACACAAAGCCTGCCGCTGCAGCGCCCACCGCCAGCCAGTGGCGGCCTGCCTCCAGCCCCAGAAAGCGGGCGGCCAGCGGAAAGCCTACGCTGCCAAGGCTCATGCCCAGGGCGGCAAAGCCATAGTTTACGCCCGCGTTTTTCTGGCCGAACAGGTCGGTCACTGCCGCGGGAATCACCGCGGCCTCGCCTGAATAGCAAAAAGTGAGCAGGCTGTATACGGCAACCACCAGCCACCCCTGCGCAAAGGCGAACCACACGCTAAGCCCGGCCAGCGCGGCGAACAGCAGCATATCGGTGTAACGGCGGCCGATTTTATCGGACAGCCAGGGCATCAGCAGGCGGCCCGCCGCACTGGCCATGCTGCCCACCACAATGCAGCTGAGCGCCGCCGCCTCAGAGAGGCCGCGCTGCTGGCCAAGTTCCACAATAATGGGGCTGAACAGCAGCACTGCCGGGGTGGCCAGCGCCACCACAAAGAACAAAAGCCAATACTGCTTGGTTTTCAGCATCTGGCCCGCCGTATAGTTTCTAGCGCCGCTTTGCTGTGCGTCTGCCGCGGCTTTTCCCTGCGGGTTTTCCAGCAGGGCGCAGGCGGCGGCACACACCGTAAACATCAGTGCGCCCAGCCAGAGAAATGCGCCGCGAATGCCCGCCCGCGAGATAAAAAAGCGCCCCAGGCAGGTGAGCACAGCGCCGGAAAGCCCCACTGCGCCCCCAATGACGCCGGTGGCCAGGCCTTTCTTTTCGGCATACCACTTCTGCGCGCAGCTCATGACGCTGGGGTACAGAAAGGCACACCCCAGCCCCACCGGCACGCTGAACGCCAGGTAAAACACCCATGGAACGCCCGCGGGCACCAGCCACCCGGCCAGGCAGAAACCGCCGCCCAGCAGGGCAGCGCCGGAAAGGCCTGCGGCGCGCGGGCCGGCCTTATCCTGCAAAAGGCCGCCCAAAATGCAGCCAATGCCGAAAAAACAGATGACGAAACTGAAAATCATGGCCGCGTCGGCCTCGGCCAGTTCGTATGTTTCGCACACCGCCTTCTGAAACACGCCCCATGCGCTGGGCACGCCCGTTAAAATTTGAATGGCCGCCCCGGCCGCAAGGATGCTCCAGGGGTATTTTTTCAAAAACGCCTGCAAAGTTCCGCCCCCTTTTGCGCTAGTATGTGCCGGGGGACACCATTTTATTGCACAGCGAAGCCCGCCGGGGCCCCTTCATTCAAAACCCTGCGGAACCAAAAACGTGCGCACGGCTTTTGGTTTTCAGCCCCTGCCAGGGGGGCTGCCCTGCGCGCCGCAGGCAAGGCGCAAGCCGCGCAAAAAAGAAACCCGGCCAAAAATATTGGCGGCATTGCACGCCGGGGCGTCTGTTTTCGGGGCAACGCATTCTTACGCCTGCGCCCTCCCCGGCGGTTGATTCCACACCGGGAAAAGAAAGGCGCCGCCCGGCGCCGGGCGGGCGCAACGCAGGCTGTGCGGAATATCGTAGCGCCTTTGTTTGTAATTTTATCACACACGCCGCAGCACCGATATGGTATAATGTGCCCACCTGGCGGGCACAGGCCATTTGTGCTCCGGCATCTGCCCGCCTGCATCACACATCTACGGAGGTTTTCATGAGTTATCTTGTCACATTTCTGGAAGGAGTCATCACGTTCATTTCCCCTTGCCTTTTGCCCATGCTGCCCATCTATCTTTCTTATTTCGCAGCGGGCACGCAGGGGCCGGGCAGCACGCGCGCCACGGCCAAAAATGCGCTGGGGTTTATTCTGGGGTTCACCGTCACCTTTCTTTTGCTGGGCACGCTGGCAGGCAGCGTAGGCATGCTTTTGTACCGCTGGCAGTTCGCGGTCAACCTCATCTGCGGCGCTGTGGTGGTGCTGTTTGGGTTGAATTTTCTGGGCGTGCTGAACCTGCGCCTGTTCGAGGGCGGCGTAAAATGGAGCACCGGCGGAAAGCCGCTGGGCTTTTTCTCTGCCGTTCTGTTTGGCCTTGTGTTCAGCGTGGGGTGGACGCCCTGTGTGGGCGCGTTTCTCGGCTCGGCGCTGATGCTGGCCTCACAGCAGGGGTCTGCTATACAGGGCACGCTGTTGCTTTTGGCCTACTCGCTGGGCCTGGGCGTGCCGTTCTTTTTGAGTGCATTGCTTATTCAAAAGCTGAAGGGCGCGCTGGATTGGGTAAAAGCCCACTATTCCGCGGTGAATACGGTGTGCGGCGTGTTTCTGGTTGCGGTGGGCATTTTGATGATGACGGGCTTATTAGACCGTTTCCTTGCCGTTTTGGCATAAACGAAAGGAAGGTATGTTTGTGGAACAGAAAAAAATGATCATCCTGGTGCTGGTTCTGGTGGTTGTGCTGGTGCTGGCGGGCGTAGGCTATCGGCTGCTGGCGCCGCAGGCTGGCCTTTCCGGCACGCTGGGCGGCACGCAAAGCGCTTCCGGCAGCAGCGCCTCCTCGGCAACGGCACAGCCCGCGCCAGATTTTACGGTGTACGATGCGGACGGCGGCGAGGTGACGCTTGCCAGCCTGATGGAGGCGGGGAAACCCGCTGTGCTGAACTTCTGGGCCAGCACCTGCCCGCCCTGCCGCAGCGAAATGCCCGATTTTGAGGCGGCCTATCAGAAATACGGCAGCAAGGTGCAGTTCATCATGGTGGATGCCGTGGGCTCTATGAATGGCGAAACCCGGCAGGCCGGCAGCGAATATGTGGCCGAACAGGGCTTTACCTTCCCCGTTTATTTCGATGATGAACAAAGCGCGGTGATAAGCTTCGGCATTCGCGCCTTTCCCACTACCTTCTTCCTTCATGCAGACGGCACCATCGCGGCATACGGCGAGGGCATGCTGGACGCCGAAACACTGGAAAAGGGCATCGGCATGATTTTGCCCGATGCCGTACAGGGTGCGGCGTGATATGCGATGAAAACACCCGGCCCCGGCCAACCAATGTTGGCCGGGGCCGGGCTTCTTTTTTGGCTTATTCCTGCGGCAGAGCCAGCCGGATGGAAAGCTCGCGCAGCTGTTTTTCCTCTACGGTTTCGGGGCAGCCGCTCATGGGCTCGCCCGCGTTCTGCACCTTGGGGAACGCGATGACATCGCGAATGGAATCTTTTTTCAGCATCAGCATCACAAGGCGGTCAAAGCCGTAGGCCATGCCGCCGTGGGGCGGCGCGCCGTACTTGTAGGCGTCCATCAAAAAGCCAAAGCTCTCGCGCGCCTTTTCCTCGGTAAAGCCAAGCGCGTGGAACATGCGGTCCTGCAGGGCGGGGTCGTTGATGCGGATAGAGCCGCCGCCCACTTCGCAGCCGTTCAGCACCATGTCATAGGCCTTGGCGCGGCAGGCGCCCTGGTCGGTTTCCACTTTGTCCAGGTCCTCCTCGCGCGGCATGGTAAAGGGGTGGTGCTTTGCCATATAGCGCCCCTCTTCTTCGGAATACTCGAACAGCGGGAAATCTGTCACCCACAGGAAGTTGAATTGATCCTTATCAATCAGCCCCAGCTTTTCGCCCACAGCAAGGCGCACGGCGCCCAGCGCAGTGCAGGCCTTTTCCCAGTCTGCGTCCGCAGCCACAAGCAGCACGTCGCCCTGCTGCAGGCCCGTGGCGGCCGCCAGCGCGGCAACCTCCTCTTCCGTAAGGAACTTTTCAAAGCTGGAAGACCTCGCCTCGGCTGTCCAGCGCGTGTAGGCAAGGCCTTTTGCCCCGTATGTCTTGGCCACCTCTACCAGCTTGTCGATCTCTTTGCGGGAAAGCGCGGCCGCCGCGCCCTTCACACAAATGGCGCGCACCGTGCCGCCCGCGGCCACGGCGTTTTGGAACACCGCAAACTGGCAGCCCGTTACGGCGGGCGTCACGTCCACCAGTTCCAGGCCAAAGCGCGTGTCCGGTTTATCCGAGCCAAAGCGCCCCATGGCCTCGGCATACGGCAGGCGCTGGAAGGGCGTTGGAATCTCCAGCCCCAGCACCTCATGGAACACACGCTTCATCAGGCCCTCGTTCAGCGTCATGATGTCGTTTTCGTCGGCAAACGCCATCTCCATATCCACCTGGGTAAACTCGGGCTGGCGGTCTGCCCGCAGGTCTTCATCGCGGAAGCAGCGCACAATTTGGAAATAGCGGTCGAAGCCGGATAACATCAAAATCTGCTTATACAGCTGCGGAGACTGCGGCAGCGCATAAAAACGCCCCGGCTGCACCCGGCTGGGCACCAGGTAATCGCGCGCGCCCTCGGGGGTAGATTTCATCAGCATCGGCGTCTCAATTTCTACAAAGGCGTTTTCTTCATAGTAATCGCGAATGATTTTTGCTATTTTCGAGCGCAGCACAATAGGCGCGTGCATGGAGGGCCTGCGAAGGTCCAGATAACGGTATTTCAGTCGCAGGTTCTCGTTCACGTTGATTTCGTCGCGAATTTCAAACGGCGTTGTCTGTGCGCCGCTCAGCACGCGCAGCTCGGTGACGAACAGCTCCACTTCGCCGGTGGGAATCTTATCCGTCTTGGCCTCGCGCTCGCGCAGGGTGCCCTTTGCCATCACCACATATTCGCTCTTCAGCCCGGCCGCCTTTTCAAACACGGCCTTCTCGGTGGAATCGTCAAAAATCAGCTGCAGGATGCCGGTGTTATCCCGCAGGTCTGCAAAAATAACGCCGCCCTTGTCGCGGCATTTGGCAATAGACCCGGCCACCGTCATTTCCGTGCCGGCATCTTTTGCGCGCAGCGCGCCCACATAGTGCGTGCGGCGCAGGTTTCCCATGCTTTCCATTGTGTTTCCCCTTGCTTTCGTTTTGTTTGCAAAGCCCCGCGGGGCATCTGTTCAAGTGCGCCTATTATATCGCATTTTGCGCCTGTTTACAACATATCATCCAAGATACAGGCCGCTGCGCCGTGCGTCATGTTACGGCGCAATGCGCCGGCACTCCAGATAATAACGCTTTTCTTCTGCGCTGCCCATGGAAAATGTCTTTTTCGGCAGCACCCCGCCCTCGGCCACGCCGCGCAGAAGGTCCCGCTTTTCAAAGGGCGGCAGCAGCACGCCCACAGCGCCCTCGCGCGCCGACAGCGCGCGCAAAGTAACCTCGCCGTGAATATAATCTACCCGCACGCCAGCCCTTTGTGCACACAGAACGCCAAGGAACGCCTCCAGCGTGCCCACGGCCAAGGGGTGCACGGCGCTGTTGGCGCACAGCGTGCCCACGGGTTTGCCGCCTTTGCCCAAAACGCAGAACGGCTGGGCCCCGCTTTGCGGCGCAAGCGCCCCCTGTTCGCGCAAAAAGGCCTCGAACGCGCGGAAGAATTCGCCCGGCTCTATGCCGAACACCGCCCGGTGAATGGGCTCTACCTGCAGGGCCGGGCTGGAAATGCTGCACACCTCGGCCAGGCAGAAACGCGCCGGGTGAGTTTGCTGTTCCTCTTGGGAAAGGGTGGGCTTCAGCTCTTCCCAGTATGCCTTCGCCGTGGCAAGCGAATGGTTTCCGTCGCCCACAGCCAGTGCAAAAGGCGCCGTGGCCGCGCCGGGGTATTTTTTCCGGAACTCCTCGGGCTGCGCCAGGTTTTCCACAGCCTTTTCCAGTGCTTCCAGCGCTTCCGGTTCCGTGACCGCCCAGCCAGCCACCCGCCCGCCGCCCAGCATCAGCGGCGTGTCGTACAACTTTACCAGCTGCGCTTTCTCTGCGGCCAGGCTGCCCAGAATATCCAGCGGGGCATCGTCCATCAGCATCATGATATGGGGGCTTTCCAGCACCGCGCCGCGGCGCACCGCCAGGCGCGGCGGAATGCGCGCAGCCACCGTCGCCTCGCTGGGGCGCACCAGCGGCGCGGCGCCAGCCCGGTAGCTGTAGGCCTCCAGGTCCACCGCGCCCACAAGGCCGCGGCGCACGCCGCTTTGCGTGGTGCGCTCTACATAGACAAACCCATGCACACAGCGCCCCAGCACCTTCTGTGCCATCTCTTTCATGTTGGCGTGGATGGCCTTGATGCGCGCGGGCGTATCCGGCTTTTCCAGGTAGCATTCGGGCAGAATAATGTCCAGCGCGCTGGGCTTGCCCTTCCGCGCCGCCTGCACCTGCTGCCAATAGGCCGGTGTGCTTGTGAACTGGTCGCATGCCAGCACGGCCCAGGCCGAAAGATCTGCCTGCGGGCCGGGCAGCAGGATATCCGCCGCGGTAAAAGGTCTCATGCGCGCCCCTTCCTTCTTTTGCACAGATGCATAAAAATGTCCGTTCCCATCATACCCTTTGAAATAAAAAAAAACAAGGCAAAAAGCCGCACCATGCCGTTTTTGCCCATTTCAAATTTGTACTATCAAGCACTTTTTTTATATTTTCTGCTTGAAAAACCTATGCTCAGTGCGTATAATGGGAAAAGAAATTCTCCGGCGGCCGGAGGCAGGCCCCCTGTGCCCGGCCGTGAAGGACGGTTCAGAAAGGAGAACCTTTATGGCACATCTGTGCAGTACACAGGCCTTGTTCGATCTTTCCAGAACAATGGCCGCGCCCCTGCTTGCGGGCACAACCTTTCCCTGGGAGGCACTGGCCGGGCTGGAGAAATTTATTTTCCAGCTGGGTGAAAGCCTTTCTTCGGAGCAATATGAGCGCATAGGCGACTATGTGTGGGCGGCCAAAACGGCGCGCATTGCCAAAAGCGCCTATCTGGGCGGGCCGTGCATCATAGGCCCGGGCACCGAGGTGCGCCACGGGGCTTTCATTCGCGGCGCGGCGCTTGTGGGCGAGGGCTGTGTGGTTGGCAATTCGGTAGAGCTGAAAAACTGCGTGCTGTTTGACGGCGCGCAGGTGCCTCACTTTAATTATGTGGGCGATTCCGTCCTGGGCTGGAAAGCGCACCTGGGGGCGGGGGCCGTCACATCGAATGTGAAAAGCGACAAAAGCCCTGTTGTTGTAAAAGCCGCAGGGGAAGAACTGCCCACCGGGCGCAAAAAAGTGGGCGCCATGGTGGGCGACGGCGCCGAGGTGGGCTGCAACAGCGTTCTGTGCCCCGGCAGCGTGCTGGGCCGCGGTGCACAGGTGTACCCCACAAGCTGCGTGCGCGGTTATGTGCCGGAAAACCATATTTATAAGGCCGCAGGCAACATAGTTGCGCGCCGTTGAGCGCGGCGGCTGTAAAAAGGGAGAGATACCAATGGGAAGATTGTTTGGAACAGACGGCGTGCGCGGCGTGGCCGGTGAGGACATGACCTGTGAGCTTGCCATGGATATTGGGCGCGCGGCCGCCACCGTGCTGACGTATGGGCGCCGCCGCAGGCCGCTGGTGGTGCTGGGCAAAGACACACGCCTTTCCTCCGATATGCTGGGCGCGGCGCTTTCCGCCGGGCTGTGCAGCGTGGGGGCGGATGTAATTGACCTTGGCGTGGTACCCACGCCCGCCGTAGCTTACCTGGTGGGCAAATACAAGGCGGACGCCGGGGTGATGATCTCGGCTTCGCACAACCCCTACCAGTTCAACGGCATCAAGATATTCGGCGGCGAGGGCTTTAAGCTGCCCGACGCGCTGGAAGACCAGATTGAGGCGCTTGTGCTGGATGAGGCCGCCATTCCCCTTGTGGGCGGCGACAGGCTTGGGCAGATTACACATTCCACCACCGCCGTGCGCGATTATGTAGAGCATCTGAAAGCCACGGTGCCCTATTCGCTGGATGGCATGAAGGTGGCTGTGGATTGCGCCAACGGCTCTGCCAGCGCCACGGCGCGGCTTTTGTTTGAAGAGCTTGGGGCGGATGCCGTCCTCCTCAGCGAAACGCCGGACGGCGTAAACATCAATACAAACTGCGGCTCTACCCACATGGAGGCCCTGCAGGCCTATGTGAAGGAACACCCGGACGTTGTGGCGGGCGTGGCCTTTGACGGCGATGCAGACCGCTGCCTGTTTGTAGATGAGGCGGGCGAAGTGGTGGACGGCGATTTCATCATGGCCATTTGCGGGCTGGACCTTGCCCGCCGCGGCAAGCTGCGCCGCAACACCATTGTGGGCACCGTGCTTACCAATATGGGCTTTTCGCGTTTTTGCGAAGAGAACGGCCTGAAATTTGCGGCCACCAAAGTGGGCGACCGCTATGTGCTGGAAGAGATGGAACTGGAGGGCTATGTGCTGGGGGGCGAACAATCCGGCCATGTCATCTTCCGCGATTTTGCCACCACCGGCGACGGCCAGCTGACGGCCATTCAGCTGCTTTGCCTGATGAAGCGAAGCGGCCGGCCGCTGAGCGAGCTGGCGCAGGTGATGCGCCGCATGCCGCAGGTGATGGTGAATGTGACGGTGTCCAAAGAGGGCAAGCTTCAGTTCTATAACAACGACGCCATCAAAACAGCCTGTGCCGGGGCCAAAGACAGGCTGGGCAGCCGCGGGCGCGTGCTGGTGCGTGTGTCCGGCACAGAACCGCTGGTGCGCGTGATGGTGGAAGGCGAAGACGAAGCTGAAATTTCCGCCATTGCCGGGGAACTGGCACAGCTTGTGGAAAAAGAGCTGGCTTAAACCAAAACGGCGCGCCCCTGCCTGTGCAGGGGCCGCGCCATTTTTTTGCAGCGTGAAACGCCGTTATCCATTCTCTTTCAACCACTCTATCGCAGTGTTGGCAAACACGGCCGCACCGCGGTACAGCACACTTTCCTCAAAGGTGACGCGCGGGTTGTGCTGCGGATAGGGATGCCCTTCTTGCGCCGTCCCGCCAGAGAGAATCAAATAGCAAGTGGGCACCACTTGCGAAATTTCGCTCAAATCGTCCGAACAGGAGAAAGGCGCGCGCATCTCGGGCACTTCTTCACCCAAAAGCTCGCTTGTATAGCCTATCACGCGCTGTGTCAGCGCGGGGTCATTGTACACAGTGGGAATGCCCTGCGTGAACTCCACCCCCACCTTGGCGCCAAACGCCTGTGCCATTCCCGCGCAGATGGCCTCGATGCGCTTTTTGAAGCGGGTGCGCGTGGCCTCCACCGTGGTGCGCATGGTGCCCACCAGGCACACTTTTTCCGGCAGCACATTGGCTGCCTCGCCGCCGTTGAAACTGCCGATGGTGAGCACACCCTGCTCTTCCGGCGCCAGCTCGCGCGCGGTGAGGTTTTGCAGCGCAGAATAGATGTGCACCCCCACGTTCAAGGCGTCTACGCCCTCCTGCGGCATGCTGCCGTGCGTTCCTTTGCCCGTAACAGTGATGGTAATGGTGTCGCACGAGGACATCATGGGCCCGCATCGGGTATAGATGGTGCCGGCCGGGTGCGGGCTTTGAGACATGATATGCATGGAAACAGCCGCATCCACATGCGGGTTTTCCAGAACGCCGTCCTTCAACATAGCCTGCGCGCCGGAAAAGCCCAGCGGATTTGTGCCCTCTTCGTCCGGCTGGAACATCAGCTTCACACATCCATTCAGCTCGCCCTCATGCTCTTTCAGCATTTGGGCAGCGGCAAGCAGCATAGCTGTGTGCGTGTCGTGCCCGCAGGTATGCGCCACATCGCCGGTGGCGGAAAACGGAAGGCCCGATTCCTCTTTCATGGGCAATGCATCCATATCGGCGCGCAGAAGAATCGTTTTTCCACCCGGCCTGCCCACCGTTGCCACAATGCCCGTCTTGCTCATGCGCTGCGGCGCATAGCCCATAGCCTTCAGCTTTTCCTCTACAAAAGCGCAGGTCTCTGTCAAGTCAAACCCAAGTTCCGGGTGACGGTGCAGCCAGCGGCGGTTTTCCACCAGCTCTGGCTGCAATTGTTTTGCGCGTTGCAACAACTCTTTCATAAAACCACTGTGCCCCCTTTTCCCATGCTTTCAAAATGGCTTTTTGCCTGCTGGTTCGAAAACGGGCCCGCCCTGACAGCGCTGCGCCACGCCAGCCTCAGGCAAAACATATGCATATAAAGAAAAACAGGCGCAGGATGCAAAATTGTGCCCGCAACGCCTGTTTCTTTTCGGCCCGCCTTGCATTGCACAAAGGCGGGCCAAATTCCGGTTCAGGTGAAGGGCTTGATCTCCGGGTATTTTTCGCTCAGGCAGGCCGCGGCAAAGCCGCGCTGGGCCAGGCGTTCATACTGCTTGCCCAGCTTTTTGGCCGCAGCCAGCACCGTCACCTCATATTCGCCGCGCAGGGCCGCGGCCTTTTCCAGCACGCAGGCAAAATCTTCCTGCGGGCCATACAAAAGCGCCAGCCGCTTTGCCGCCTGCGGCACGGCGTAGCCGCGCTCCAGCAAAATGGCGCAGATGCGCTCGAACCCGATGGAAAAGCCCACTGCAGGCACCTTCTGCCCCAGGAACTTGCCCACCATGTCGTCATAGCGGCCGCCGCCGGCCACAGCGCCGGAAAATTCTGCGCACGTCACTTCAAACACCATGCCGGTGTAATAGCCCTGCCCGCGCACCAGCGAGGGGTTATATTCCACCGCATAAGCCCCTTTGGCCGCGGCGCGCGCCGTTTGCAGCACATAGCGCACATTTTGCGAAAGGGCCTTATCCTCGCACAAGGCGGCCACTTCATCCAGCCCGAAGGCCCCCTTTGCAAGGAAGTCTTCCAAAGCCGCCACGGCCGTTTGCGCAAACCCTTTCTCCCGCAGCTCGGCCGCCACACCGGCAGGGCCTATCTTGTCCAGCTTGTCAAAGCTGATGCACACCGAGTCCAGCGCCTCTTTTTCAAAGCCAAGCCCCTGCAGCATGCCGCGCAGCAGGCGCCTGTCGTTCACATTCACGGTAAAGCCCGAAAACCCAATGGCCATCAGCGCCCGGGCCGTCACGTCAATCAGCTCTACCTCTGCATTCAGGCTGTCGTCGCCCAAAATATCAATATCGCACTGCACAAATTCGCGCCAGCGCCCCTTCTGCGGGCGCTCGGCACGGTATACACGGTCTGTCTGAATTACCTTAAACGGCACAGGCAGCTTTTCTTTGTTTGCAGCGTAATAGCGGGAGAGCGGCAGCGTCAAATCGTACCGCAGGCCCATGTCGCAAAGCGCCTTTGCATCGCCGCCCGCCAACGCCTTTTCCAGCTTTTCGCCGCGTTTGAGCACCTTGAAAATCAGGTTCAGGTTGTCGCCGCCGTCCGATTTATCCAGGTTTTCCATATCCTCCAGAATGGGCGTAGAAATGCGCTCAAAGCCGCTGGCACGGTATATTTCCAGAATTTTCCCCTGCACGTAATCGCGCACGCGCATTTCCTCCGGCAGAAAATCCTTCATTCCTTTCAGGGGCGCTTTGTTCATCGTCTTCTCTCCTCACTGTGCATCGTCATTTTTTCGGCCCGTGCGGTTGCGCTTTTCTTCCTCCATCCACTGGCGGATGCGCTCAAAGCCCTCGGTGTAACGGGTGCTGTGCATGTGCGGGAAGGCCTTCATCAGGCGCAGAGCCACACGGCGGCGGCTGTCCATCAGTTCAGCCCGCGCAAGGTCCAGCCTGGCGGCGGCCGCGGGCTTTGCCCCGGCCACCTTCCTGTCCACCGCAAGGGCCGTGCCGCCGATGTTTTCTGCCAATATGTCTGAGCCTGTGCGCATAGCGCGCACAATATCATCAATGCGGCCAATATCCTGGTTCATGTGGGCAATGCCCAGCACGGTGATGACCAAATCGCACACGAACAGCGCCGTAACCGGCACCGCCAGCACCACGCCCGCCATATGCGGCACAACCCCCACCAAAGCGGCAATGGCCGGATGAATCAATTTCACCACCAGTGTGGCCCCCACGCCCCAAATCAGGCTGAAGCGCAGGCAGATATAGCCGCCCAAATTGAAGCGCATGTCAGAATAATCCCACCAGGAAGTGTGGAACAGTTTTTTCAGCACCCAGCCTGTGGTCAATTCCAGCGCGCTGGTAAGCACCACGGCGCCCACATACAGCACAAGCATGCTGTTCCGCAAAGGCCACAGGCAAACCAGCACCGCCACCATGCCGAAGCCATAGATGGGGCACACCGGTCCGTTCAAAAAGCCGCGGTTGACAAAGCTTCCTGTCTTGATTGAGCAGAAACACACTTCCACCACCCAACCAAGCACGGCATAGATGACAAAATACCAGAAAATCTCATATAAGCTGAATTCCATGCATTCACTCCTTCCGGGGCAGTTTGGTGCCGCATGCCGGGCAGAACACATCGGCCGCACTGCAGCCATGGCCGCAGTGCGGGCAGATGGGCCCCTCTTTTTCCGCGTTCAGCTTTTCTGCCAGCATGTCAATGCGCTGCTGCGCCTGTTCGGCCTTCACCAGCAGGGCATCAATTACCTGCTGAGGCGTTTTTTCGCCCTCTTCTGTGGCCACATGCTCGCCCGCGGCGCCCATGTGCATGGCATACAGCATGCGGCCCAGGCCCGCAAAAATGTCCTCCTGCGCGGCGCGCTCCCGGGCCAGCTCGCGCTGAGTTTTCACTTCGTCATACTTTTCCATTGCGGCCTTGCCGGCCGTCTCTACCGCACTGCGGGCCGAATCGGCCGCATTGGCGGCGGTAACTGCAATGTCCTGCAGAAATTTGGCAAGGTTTTTATCCATATCCGGGCACTTCCTTTCTGGTTTTTTGCAAAACTCCTGCGCGCCGTGTGCTGCGCAGGCCTGAACAGTTCATTTTACCGCACCCTGTGCGGCTTCGTCAACCTTGGGCGGTGTGCCCGGAAAAGCCGCAAGCAGCAGCACGGGCAGAAAATTCATCAGGTACCGGCTGCGCGTCTCCCACATCAGCAAAAACAGCATCAGCCCAAACACCGCCACCCGCGCCACAGTGGCACCATGCGCCCGGCTGCGCGCCGCCCGGGCAGCCGCCACACACAGCCCTGCCAGCAGCGCCAGCTGCACGGCAAGGGTGGCATACGCCGTGCGCCCCAGGTGCTGTTTACCCTGGATGAAATACATCTGAAGCGGGTTTTGGTGCACGGCGCCAAGGTCCAGCTTGATGGGGGCATGGTACATGCCCTCGCCAAACGTGAAAATCAGTTTGTTCACCGTGTGCGCGGCAAGCCCGGCCGGGCCCATCTCCCGCACTTTGCGGGCAATTTCTTTTTTATCAATCTCCAGCCGCTCGGCATATGTTTCGCCCTGCAGGGTGAGCTTGTAGGCATCGTCGTTATAGCCGCCGTCGTCATAAAGGCCCATCATCACCCAATGCAAATAGGGAATGGCCTCTTCCTTTTTATACTCTGGCAGCCAGGCCGTGTGCAGCGTCACGGCAGAAAGCGCCCCGTACAGCACAGCAAAGGCCGCAAGTGCGCAGCCCGCCCGCTTCCACCTTGCCCCGCGGGGCGCGCCAAGGGCCATGTCAATCAGAATGGCAATCAGCATAATCGCCACCGTCAGCTTCAGCCACGCGCCCACAGCCGCCAGCAGGCCCACCGCGGCACAGCGCAGCGCGGCACCTTTACCCCACGGCAGCTGCCGCGCACGCAGCCATATGGCAAGCGCCAGAATGGGGAACGGCATGGTGGCGGTATCTGTATACAAAATGGGCCCGTACATCAGAAAACACAGGAACAAAAATGAACCCATCAGCCCGAACAGCGCATTTTTTGCGCCATACAGCTGGCGCAGTGCCCAATACAGGGCCAGCAGCGACGCGTTGATCAGCAGGTTGTTCAGCACCAGGGCAAAGGGCATAAAATTTTCCACCCCGAACAGGTGCAGCAGTTTAAAAAACGCCACCAGAAACAGATACATGGGCGCATTGTTGTGAAATTGGGTAAAATATTTCCCCGGCATGGTGCCGTTCAGCACATATTCCCGTGCGGCGCTGAACACAATGCCAAAATCCCATGTGGGGGAAGCGCTTACCTGCATCAGGAAGGAAAAGCCAAGCTGCACGGCAAAATAGGCCGCCAGCAGCCCCGCCACCAGGGTGGCCTCTTTTTTGGGCGGCAGGGAAAAGGCCCAGCGCTTCCAAAGCCGCCATGCACCCACCAGCACCAGCAAAGCCGCACCGCCGCATGCAAGGATGGGCACCACCTGATATTGGTAATAGGACGTGCGGTTGTTCACAATTGTGCCCAGCCAAATGCCCGCAAACACAGCGGCAAATACCCAGCAGAACAGGGTGTACAGAAAATTTTTCTTTTCCGCCGGTTTTCTCATTGCTCTCTACCCCTTTTTCCGGCGCTGGCCGGCACGGGCCGTCTGTCCCCGCCGGCGCGGCAGAAAAATGCCGCCCGCCCCTTGTGCACGGATATCATTGTAGCATAAAATAATAGAATAGGCAAAGAAGAAAGGAGGGCACCACATGGCCGCACAGCGCGTGATTTTCCACTGTGACTGCAACAGCTTTTATGCCTCGGTGGAACTTTTGACAAGGCCGGAGTTGAAAAACGTGCCCGCGGCCGTATGCGGCAACCCGCAGCACCGGCACGGCATCATTCTGGCCAAGAACGAGGCGGCCAAAAAGTACGGCATTCAAACGGCGGAGACTGTGGCCAGCGCCAGGCGCAAGTGCCCGCAGCTTGCACTTTTGCCCCCGCACCACGAGCTGTACCGCGCCTATTCAAAACAGGTGAACGCCATCTATGCGCGCTATACTGAATTTGTAGAGCCCTTCGGCATTGATGAGAGCTGGCTGGATATGACGGCCTCCTGGCATCTGTTCGGCCCTTCCCCCGTGGCGGTGGCGCACCGCATCCGCCGCGAGGTAAAGGCACAGACAGGCCTTACTATCTCGGTGGGCGTCAGCTTCACCAAGGCGTTTGCCAAACTGGGCTCTGACTATAAAAAGCCGGACGCCGTCACCGAATTCTCGCCGGAAAACTACCGGCAGCTGGTGTGGCCGCTGCCCGTGGACGCGCTGCTGTATGTGGGCCACTCTGCCCGCCAGACACTGGGCAAACTGGGCATTACCACCATCGGCCAGCTTGCCGCTGCTTCTCCCCAGGTGCTGGAGGCAGCGCTGGGCAAACTGGGCATGGAACTTTGGGGCTTTGCGCGCGGCGAAGAGGGCTCGCCCGTGCGCAGCATGTATGAAAAACGGGAGGTAAAAAGCGTGGGCAACGGCCTTACCTTCCCGCGGGACCTCACCACCCTTGCCGACGCGCGCGCCGGCCTTGTGGCGCTTTCCGACGAGGTAGCCTCGCGCCTGCGCGCACACGGGCTGTATGCGGGCGCTGTGCAAATTACCGTGAAGGACGCAGGGTTCAAAACCATCACCCGGCAGGCACAGCTTGCCACGCCCACCCACCTCGCCAAGGACATTGCCGCAGCCGCTTTGACGCTTTTGCAGCAGAATTGGCGTTTTCCCGCACCCATCCGCATGCTGACCGTGACGGCCCTGAACGTTTCGCACAGCGCCGCGGCCCAGCTTTCGCTGTTCGCACCGGAGGCCGGCCAGGAGGATGTGCGGCGGGAAAACCTGGAAAAAAGCCTGGATTCCATCCGGGGAAAATTTGGCAAAAGCGCCATTGCCTCTGCCAGCGCGCTGCGCGCCGACATGGGCCTTGGCGGCTTGAAAATAAAAGAGAACCGAAAAAAAGGAGAATGAGAGACATGGTGACGCATATTGTGCTTTGGAACCTGAAAGACAAAACGCAGAAAGCCCAGCAGGGCGGCGAGATGAAGCGGCGGCTGGAAGCGCTGGTGGGCGTTGTGCCCGGGCTTTCCAGCGCCCAGGTGGGCCTGGGCTTCAACGGATTTGACGTGGGCCTTGTGTGCACGCTGGACAGCCGCGAAGCGCTGGACGCCTATCAGTGCCACCCCGCGCACATGGCAGTGAAGGAATATGTGCACACGGTGATTGCCGAGCGCGTGTGCTGCGATTTCGAAAACTGAACTTTTAAGTTCAAAAAAGCCGCTGCACGGCGCCCGGGCTGTGCAGCGGCTTTGGTTTGTGTTATTCGGCCGCCTGCTGCGGCTTTTTCTTTTTGGGGGCAAAATATTCCCCCGGCAGCTTTTTGGCAATGAGCGCCTTGATGGGAATGCCCATTTCGGCAAACATGGCCTCGTGCTCGGTGCGGATGTTCCACGCGGGCTCGTTGGCGTGCAGGTCCCGCGTCAGCCAGGTAATGGCAAAACCCATCTCTTCCAAATAACCCACAGAATCTTCAAACAGGTCTTCATCATCGCACTTGAACCACACTTCGCCGCCGTCCACAAGGAAATCGCGATACTGCTCCAGCTGGCGCGAGTGCGTCAGCCTGTGCTTTTTATGGCCCTTTTTGCGGTTCCACGGGTTGCAGAAATTGATATAAATGCGGCTTACCCTGTCGCCTTCGCCCATCATGCTGCGAATGCGTTCAATGTCGTGTGTAAGGATGCGCACGTTATCTACCTCGCGGCCCGCCTGGGCATAGGCGCGGTCGATGTTTCGCTTTGTGAGGATGAGCACCTTGGCCGTAATATCAATGCCGATGTAATTGTTCTCGGGGTGGGCAACCGCCATCTGGGCCAGAAATTTGCCCTTGCCGCAGCCAAGTTCCAGCATCAGCGGCTGGGCCGGGCGGGCAAACTGCTCGTTCCACCTGCCCTTGTTCTGCATGGGTTCGTCCACACAGAAGGGGCAGGCCGCCAGTTCCGGCCCGGCATAGGGTTTAAAACGCATGCGCATTGCTTAACCATCCTTTTGTATCGTTCTTTTTTTCCCCACATTTTGCACAAGGCCAATCAGCTGGCCGCTCAGCAGCACCGTCAGCAGAGAATACCCCAGCCGGGAAAGCGGAATATAGGTGGCCGACAGCGCCAGCACCACCAGGTCGCTGGCCAGGTAGGCCCACTGGATATTCCATTTCGTCAGCTTGCAGATGCTCATGGCCAGGGCGTCATCCCCACCGGGGGCGCCGCCCGCTCGCACGGCAAACCCAACGCCAACGCCCACAAAAGCGGCGCCCGCCAGCGCCGCAGCCAGCGGATGCTGTGCAAGGCCCGGCCACAAAGGCGGAAACCGCTCGAAAACGGCATAGAACACCGAAAAGCCGCCGCCCGCCACAATGGAATAGGCAATAAAGCTTTTGCCCAGCAGCCGCCAGCCCAGCACATAGCACGCGGCGTTCATCACAAAGCCGGACACCGCGGGCGAAATGCCGAACCAGTGGTGCAAAAGCAGCGTCATGCCAAGCACGCCGCCCTCTGTAACGCCGCTGAGGGAGTGGACATGATACAGGCCGAAGGCCAAAATGCCGCTGCCCAGCAGCGCCATGGCGCATTCCTTCGGCCGGATGAGGGAACGCAAAATAACAACTCCTTTTCTTCCGTTTTCCGCCCGAAGGCGGCATAGTAAGAGCTATTATACCAGAAACTTCGCCACAAAGGAAGGGCCCTGTGGCCCGCCGCCGCGTTGCACCGCCTGGGCATGATGCTTGCCCGCCGGGGCACGCGCCGCGCCATGGGAAAGGCAGGCATGCCCGGCAGCGCTTTCAAAACAGGGGCGCGCGCCGGAAGAATGCCCGGCTGCCGGGCCATATGCGGGCAAACGAACAGGCGCCGCCACAGCGTGTTGGCGGCGCCCGCTTTTTTCCTTTCACCACAACTGCATACAGGGCAAAACGCCCGGGTTCAGCCCTGTTTTTCGCCCACCCAGCGCGGCGCCGTGCACCACACGGCGCTTCCGGCGGCAAGGCTTTTGGGCACATCCAGAATGCGCTGGTTTGCCGAGCCGCGGAACAAAAGGTCCAAATTGCGCTGCGCCAGCACAAACGGCCCGTCCACAAGAATGTCCAGCAGGCCCAAAAGCGCTTTCTGTTCCGGCGTGCCGGCCAAAAGCTGTTCAAACGTATAGCCGGAATAGCTTGCCAGCTCATAGCCGGCCGCCTTCAAGTTTTCTGCCAGCGGCACCAGCGCCCCGGCCTGGCAGAACGGCTCGCCGCCCGAAAACGTCACCCCGCGGCACAGCGGGTTTGCCTTCACCATGGCGAACAGTTCTTCCACAGACATATCTGTGCCCGCACCAAACGCCCAGCTCTCGGGGTTGTGGCACCCTTCGCAGTGATGGCAGCACCCCTGCACGAAGATGGCAACGCGGATGCCCGGGCCATCCACAATGGAATCGCCCATGACACCCGCGACATTTACCATTTGCGCCATATCAGTGCGCCAGGCCGTGCTTTACGCGGTCGTGCTCTTCGGCCTTTTTCGCATCGTTCCACTTATCCATCGTGCCCACAAGGTAACCCGTGATGCGGCGGATGCGCTCGAACTTAACGTCCTTGCCATATTTTGCCTCGATATTTGTCTGAATTGCCATCTCGTGTTCCTCCCTTATAAAACCTGTTTCCAGGATAACTTTGCTCAATTGATATTATATATCAATATGAACTCAATTACAAGTACAAACTTTATGCGCGGCTTTTGCCGTGCCTGTCATTCACAGCCGCAGAACGTGGTAATCTCCGGATATTTCTTGCGCAGCTCGTCAATGCGCTCTTTCGAAAGGGCCTCGCCCTCGCGGCGGCCGCAGCGCGGGCAAACCTCGCCAATCACGCCCACATAGCCGCACACCGGGTCGCGGTCCACCGGGTGGTTGATAGAACCATAGCCCACGCCAGCGTCGTGCATGCAGCGCACAACAGATTCAAACGCCTCCACATTGTTGGCCGTGTCGCCGTCCAGCTCTACATAGCTGATGTGCCCGGCATTCGTCAGCGCGTGGTACGGCGCCTCTTTATAAATCTTGTCATAGGCCGAAATGGGGTACCACACCGGCACATGGAACGAGTTGGTGTAATACTCGCGGTCCGTCACGCCGGGAATGATGCCATAGCGCTTTTTATCCATGCGGATGAAGCGGCCGGAAAGCCCCTCGGCGGGCGTGGCCAGCAGGGTGAAGTTCATGTGCATGGCCTGGCTTTTTGCGTCGCAGAACTCGCGCATGTGGCGCACAATGGCAAGGCCCTTCTGCTGCATCTCATCGCTTTCACCGTGGTGGTGGCCATACAGCGCCGTCAGCGTCTCGGCAAGGCCGATGAAGCCGATTGAGAGCGTGCCGTGCTTGAGCACTTCGCGCACCTCATCGTTGGGGCCCAGCTTGTCGGAATCCAGCCAGACGCCCTGCCCCATCAGGAACGGGTAATTGTACACGCGTTTGGACGCCTGAATTTCAAAGCGGTCCAGCAGCTGCTGGGCCACAAGCTCCAGCATATCGTCCAGCTTTTTATAGAACAGGGCCTCGTCTCCATGGCTTTCAATGGCAAGGCGCGGCAGGTTGATGGAAGTAAACGACAGGTTCCCGCGGGAATAGGCAATTTGCCGCTCCGGGTCGTATACGTTGCCCATCACGCGCGTGCGGCAGCCCATGGTGGCAACCTCGGTTTCCGGGTGGCCGGGCTTGTAATACTGCAGGTTGAAGGGGCTGTCCAGGAACACATAGTTCGGGAACAGGCGCTTGGCAGACACCTTGCACGAAAGCTCGAACAAATCATAGTTCGGGTCGCCGGGGTTGTAGTTGACGCCCTCTTTCACCTTGAAGATGTGAATGGGGAAAATGGGCGTTTCGCCATGGCCCAGGCCCGCGTCCTCTGCCAGAAGGATGTTGCGGATAGCCATGCGCCCCTCGGGGGATGTGTCGGTGCCGTAGTTGATGGACGAGAAGGGCGTTTGGGCGCCTGCGCGCGAGTGCATGGTGTTCAGGTTGTGCACAAAGCCCTCCATGGCCTGATACGTCTCGCGGTCTGTCTTGGCCGTGGCACGGCGGCGCGCATGGGCCACCAGGTGGGCGGCCTTTCCGGCGTCCAGCCGGCCTGTGGCGGCAATGGCTTTTGCCGCCGCGTCATCAAATGTGGCGGCGTGCGTCTCCAGGCGCACGTCACTGTCGCCCGTGGCCTGTTTGCCCGCCTCGATGGCGGCCTGCACCAGCGCCGTCTCGTCATCGGTGTCCAGCAGGTCTTCCAGCGCCTCGCGCAGCTTGGCGCGGTATTGCTTGCGGAACGTCTTGCCAATGCCCTCGGCCATAGAGTAGTCGAAGTTCGGCACGCTTTGGCCGCCGTGCTGGTCATTCTGGTTGGACTGAATGGCAATGGCCGCCAGCGCCGCATAGCTGGCAATGCCCTGCGGCTCGCGCAAATAGCCGTGCCCGGTAGAAAAGCCGCCATGGAACAGCTTCAGCAGGTCAATTTGGCAGCAGGTGGTGGTGAGGGCGTAGAAGTCGAAATCATGAATGTGAATGTCTCCCTCGGTGTACGCCTTGGCCTGTGCGGGCGTAAGCAGATAGGCTGCGTTATAGGCCTTGGCGCCTGCCGTGCCAATTTGCAGCATGGAGCCCATGGCCGTGTTGCCGTCGATGTTGGCGTTATCGCGCTTCATATCGCTGAGGCGGGCGTCCACATTGGTGATCTCGTCAATAGACTTCATCAGGCTCGTCTTTGCCTCGCGGATGCGCGTGCGCTCGGCGCGGTAAAGGATATATTGCTTGGCGGCCTCTTCACAGCCGGCGCGCATCAGCTCCTGCTCCACCGTGTCCTGAATTTGTTCAATCTGCGGCGTGCCGTCGCTGCACAGCTCTTCCAGGCGGGCCTCCACGCTGTTCGCCACCTGGGCAGCCACACTGGCGTCTCCTTCGCGGGCGGCCTCCAGCGCTTTCAGAATAGCGGACGCAATTTTGCTCTCATCATAGAGCACCACACGCCCGTCCCGCTTCATAATGCTTTTGATCATAACGAAAATTCCTCCCGTTTTCACGAAGCCGCGCGCCGCACAAACGGCATGCCCGGCAGGCCCGCACAAAGGCCGCCCAGCACGCCGCACAGAGTTTCGCCGTCCCTCGCAAAATCTTGAATGCGTATATAATACTACCACCAGATATTGTGCCGGTCAAGCACAAAGCCGACAGGTTTTTTTATTGAATTTTAGAAGATTTGCCAAGGCAGAACCGTTTGTTTATAATAATGAACGAAGCAAAAGGCTAAAAGGGGGGTGCCGCATGGCGCACGCACAGCAAAGGCAGCCGGGCAACGGGGTGGCCTATTTTCTCACTTACAAACGCGTAAAAAATATCAACCTGCGCATTGGGCCGGACGGTGAGGCCCATGCCAGCGCGCCTTTTGGCGTGCCTGCGGCGCAGGTGGACGCTTTTGTTCTTTCAAAGGCGGCCTGGCTGGAGCGGGCAAAGGCACGGGCTGCGCGCCGCCGTGCAGAGGACAGCGCTCCCTGCGCGGTAACGCCCGCACAGGCGCTTGCACTGTTCGAAGCGGTGAGCGCGCAGGTATTTCCCTGCTTTTCCGGCGTGCTGGGCGGGGTGCGCCCCACACTGAAGGTGCGCCGCATGAAAACACGCTGGGGTGTGTGCATGCCAGGTAAACGGCAGATCACCCTGAACCTGCGCCTTGCCGAAAAGCCTTTGGCCGCAGTGGAATATGTGGTGGTGCACGAATATGCGCACTTTGTGCACTGCGACCACTCGCCCGCCTTCTGGGCCGTGGTGGCGCGCATTCTGCCCGATTACAAGGCTCGCCGCGCCCTGCTGCGCGCCTGATGTGATGACGCCTTGCATGTTCTGCGCGCCGCTTCATACAATGGAAGTAAAAGCAGAAAACAGCAGGCCGCCTGGCGGCTTTTCTTGTGCTTGAGGCCATAATATGGTATGATAAAAATGTATTGGCCCGTTTAAGGGCAACTGTAAAAACAACCAAAGGGGGCGGCTGTGTGGACAAATATAAGCGCCTTGTATCAAACACGCTGCTGTTTGCCATCAGCACCTTTTCTTCCAAAATACTCAGCTTTTTTCTGACGGCCTACCGCACGCGCGTGATGGGCGCGGCCGATTACGGCGGCATGGATGCCATTGTCACCATTGGCAACTTTTTTATTCCGCTGGTGTCGCTGGGCATTGCCAATGCCATCATCCGCTTCGGGCTGGAAAAGGGCGTGAACAAACGCCAGCTTTACACAAACGGCCTGCTTTCCATTTTTGCAGGGTTTTTGCTTTTGTGCGCGCTGGCGCCTGTGCTGAACCTTGTGCCCTTTGTCCGCGACACGGTGCAGGGGCACTGGATGTGGCTGCTGCTGTTTGTGCTGGTAAGCTGCCTGCGCACATTGAACTGCCAGTTTGTGCGCGCGCGCAACCTGGTTCGGCTGTATGCGCTGGACGGCATACTGTGCACGCTGACAAACCTCCTTTTTAACGTACTGTTTTTATCCGGGCTGAACCTTGGCGCACAGGGCTGGATTTTGGCGCTGATCTGCTCAGACGCATGCAGCGCCCTGTTCCTGTTTTTTGTCAGCAGCATCTGGCGTTATATGGGCGGCCGCATCAACACAAAGCTGTGGCGCAAAATGCTGGTGTATTCGGTGCCGCTGATTTCGGCCAGCATTTTCTGGACAGTTACCAACACCAGCGATAAATTGTTCATCACCGCCATGCTGGGCGCGGAATGGAACGGCCTGTTTGCCGCATGTTACCAGCTGCCCACACTGCTTACCGTGGTGGCCACGCTGTTTACAGAGGCATGGCAGCTTTCGGCTTTCACCGATGGCACCCGCGCCGGGCGGGAAGAGTTTTTCGGCAAGGTGTTTGGCGCATACCAGGGGCTGATGTTCCTGGCCGGGGCCGGCATCATCTGGCTGTGCCGCCCCATCATGAGCATCTATGTGGCGGATGAATACTATCTTGGGTGGATTTTCATCCCCGTGCTTACCTTTGCCACCATTTTTTCCAGCTTCGACAATTTTCTGAACAGCATCTATATGGTGGAAAAGCGCTCGGGCCTTTCGCTGTTGACAATGGGTGTGGGCGCTGTGATGAACCTTATTTTGAATGCGCTGCTCATTCCCATCTGGGGTGTGCAGGGCGCGGCCATTGCCACCTTTGCCAGCTATTTTCTGGTGTTCCTTGTGCGCGCGTACAACACGCGCACGCTTATCGAGGTAGATTTTTCCCCCGAGCTGCTGGCCCTGAACTTCGGCCTTGTGGTGCTGGAGGCCGCGCTGTGCATCAAAGAGGTGCCCGGCTCGTATGTGTGGAACGGCATCATTGTGCTTATCATCGCCGTGGTGAACCTTCGCGGCCTGGTAGAGACATGCCTGCGCTTTCTGCACCGCCGCTGAACCGTTGACAGCAGGCATTCGCCGTGCTATGATAGGGCCAATATTTCGATATTCGTCTAAGCGTTATGGGCAGGCACGACAGGCCCGCTTTGCGCGCTGCGGCGTCAGCGAAAAACGAGCCCACAGCGGCATGGCGGTTGCCATTCCTTTCTTCTGTGCCGCGGGGCGGAAAGTGAGAGAGGAACACATGGATATCTCGTTTTCGGCCATTGCCGCCTGTTGGGCATCGGCGGCACTTTGCATTGTTTTGCCCATTGCCCTGTTGGTTATTGTGCGTGTAAAAACGCACCGCGGGCTTCTGGCCGCCCTGACAGGGGCCCTGTGTTTTACCGTCAGCGCCCTTGTGCTGGAGCAGCTTCTTCACAGCATTGTGTTTTCATCCTTCCCCACGCTCATTCAAAGCCCGGGCCTGTACACCGCTTATGCCTGCCTGGCGGCGGGCGTGTTTGAAGAGACGGCGCGGTATCTTGGCCTGAGCCTTCTCTGCCGCAGGGATGCTTCGCTTGTTACGGGCTTTGCCTATGGCATTGGCCACGGCGGCATCGAGGCCATTCTGCTGGCCGGCACTGCCAGCCTTTCGAACGCCATTGTGCTGTCGGCCGCCCGCGGCGGCTCGCTGGAGGCCATGTTTGGCAGTGACATTGCCGCCACCGTTTCAGCACAGCTGGCAAGCGGCGTGTCGGCCGGGGCGCTTTTGCTGCCCGGGCTGGAGCGTGTTGCCGCCATCACGCTGCATCTCGCTCTCTCCATTCTTGTGTGGATGGCCGTGACCGGGCGCCTGCCCAAGGCCTGTCTGGCACTTTCTATTTGCCTGCATGCCGCAGCCAATGTGGGCGCGGCCCTGTATCAGTGCGGCATCTTCAGCATTTTGCTGGCCGAGGTGTGGACATTTGCCTTTGTGCTTGCCATTTCGCTGTGCGTGTGGTATTTGTATAAAAAGAGCGCGCCGCGGCAAACGGCATAAGGGCCCGGCCGCACCCGAAAGAGGTGGAAAAATGTCAATTGCTGTTGTGAAGGAATACCTGAGCCAAAACGGCTTTGCCGGGCGTGTGCGGGAATTTGATGTATCCAGCGCCACCGTGTCGCTGGCGGCCCAGGCCCTGGGCTGCGAAGAGGCACACATTGCCAAGACGCTTGCCTTTTTTACCCCGCAGGGGCCCGCGCTGATTGTTGCGGCAGGCGATGCAAAAGTGGACAACACCAAGTTCAAAGCACAGTTTGCTGTGAAGGCAAAAATGATTCCCCCGCAGGACGTGCAGGCCCTGGTGGGGCATGCGCCCGGCGGAGTGTGCCCCTTTTGTGTAAACGCCGGCGTGCAGGTTTTTCTGGATTGCTCTTTGCAGCGCTTTGCCACCATTTACCCGGCCGCTGGCAGCGCCAACAGCGCCGTGCGCCTTACACCGGAAGAGCTGGCGCAGCTTTGCCCCGGCAGCCGGTGGGGCGATTTGTGCAAGGGCTGGCAGGCATAAATTTCAGAACAAACACAAAGCTGCCCGGGTGGTTCCCGGGCAGCTTTTTTATTTTTCCGCGCCCTTTGCCGCGCGGGCCCTTTTGCGCAGGCAAAAAGCCCACAGCCCGGCCAGCATGGCGCTGGCGGCGGAAAGCACCGCGCCTGCCGCCAGCCCCGGCGGGCAATAACGCAGCTCCAGCGTATGGGTGCCCGCGGTCAGGTCAATTGCCATCAATTCGCCCACGGCTTTGCGCGTGGGCACGGCCTGGCCGTCCACCTCTACCGTCCAGCCTTCCTCCCATGGGATGCTGATGACCAGCGGGCCGTCCGCCTGCGCGGTGACATCCCCTTTGAAATGCGAGGACGACACCTCTTCCAGCCGGGCAAACCCGGGCTGCATGGCGTTGCAGGCGCTTTGCAGCAGGGCCAAATCTTCGGTGTAAAACAGCGGTTCATACAGGCGCAGCATGCCATATTCCGGAACAAGGCGCACGGCCACTGTGTCGCCCGCCTCATACATGCCAAGGTAGGTGATGCCCTGGGTGTAGGTATCGAACATGCGGCCAAAATCTTCCCCATTCACATACATGCGCGCCGGCTTGAAGCGGTCTGTGGGAAAATAGCAGTACAGCGGGCCGTCCGCCTGTGCGGTAACGCGGAACTCTACCCATCCTTCGCCGCCCTCCTGGTTCACGTCAAACACACGCACGCCCTCCCAGGCGCTCTCAGTCATTTCGTGCACCTCTTCCTGCACGGCAAGCGGTGTCAAAAGCGGCTGTGTTTCACCCGTCAGGGCACAGAACAGCTCGTTTTGCAATTCGAACAGGTTTTGCTGAGAGAAATCCACCCCGGCCGCATCGCCCGCCGCGCAGAATGCCAACGGAAACGCGGATGGGTTGCGCCATGCGGTGACGCCGTTTTCTTCCAGAACAGCGGTATAGCCCCGGTAGGCGTCCCCCTCGGCCGCCTGCTGCGAAAGCACATATCGAATGCCCAGCAAACTGGCCGCAAAATTGGTAGAGCCTGTGTAATAATACGCCCCGCCGCCCTGCACGCAGTTGCGGAACCCCAGGGCCCCCACCAACGCCTTTACCGCCAGCTTATCGCTGGAGGAATAGTGCGAAATACCGTTATAACCCAGCAGCATGGCATCGTTGCGGCTGCGGTAGATAAAACCGCCCTGTTCATAGCCGTATTGAAAATCTTTTTCCATCCGGTAAAACGTGCTGTCCTGCGCCTGCACGGCACGCACAGCGGGCAGTGTTCCGTCCACAAAGGCGGTATATTCCTCCATGGGCGTATAACGGTATTCCTTGCCCGAATCAATGGCGCGCACCACCAAAAAGGCATTCAGCGAAATGTCGGCCGCACACAGCGCCGCCATGGCAAGGCACAGCACCCTGCGGCGTTTGCCTGCTGCAAACAGGCACCAAAGAAGGCCTACGGCCGCCACCAGAGCCAGCGAAACGGCGGCGCGTCTGGCAGTGGTGAAGGCAGCCGCACCCTCGCCCGCGCAGGCCCAGCCCAGGGCCAGCGCGCACACGGCAACGCCGCCGGCACACAGCCAGGGGTTTTGCCCATCACGCCACAGGTGCTCCAGCGCGAAAGCTGCCAGCACCAGCACAAAAAAGCTGAACAAAAAGGCGTTTCGGTAGTTGAACCATGCAGGCGGGTTAAAGCCGTGCCAGATGAGGTTGGGGCCCTTCAGCCAAAAGCTCAGCACAAACACCGCCGCCACGGCCCCTGCAGCGGCCTTTTGGCGCACAGGGCGCTTTTGCAGAAAGAACATGCCCGCACCCAGCAGTGCCAGCGCGCCGCAGTAGATGGGCGGCAGGCCCATCTCCAGCTCTGTCCACTCATAGGCGCCTAGCGTCTCTTTCGCCAGCAGAGCGCGCAGGCTGAACAGCTTTTCCAGGCTGGCAAGCTGCTGCGTGTCAAACTCAAAACGGTTGCCCTGCAAAGAGGCCAGCGCAGGCAGCAAAAGCACGGCGGCCAGGCCCGCCGCCAGCAGGCTGGCGCCCGCGTAAGTGGCCAGCATGGGCAAAACGGGCGCTTTGCGCGCCGCAAAGCCGCCCAAGGCATAGAACAGAAAATACAAAACGGAAAATATGCAAAGCATATACCCTATGTAATAATCCGTCAGAATCCCCATTGCAAGGCTGCCCAGATACAGCCATGGACGCCCGCCCTCTACAATGCGCTCAATGCCAAGGGCCATCAGCGGGAGAAGAATCACACCATCCAGCCAGAGAATATTCTGCTGATAGGCAATGCTGTATGTGCACAGCGCATACAGCACGCACAGGCAAAGCGCTTTGCGCGGGCCTGTGTGGCGGCGCGCCCATGCCGCCAGCGAAACACCGGCAAGGCCGGTTTTCAACAGTGTCAGCAGCAGAACAAACCACGGCAGCGCGCGCACCGGAAAAAACACCACCAGCAGGTTCAGCGGGCTTGCGATATAATAGGCAAACAGCCCAATCATATCGCCGCCCAACGCCTTGCCAAAGGTGTAAAGCAGGTCATCTTTGCCCAGCAAAATACTGCGAAGCTGCGAAAAAAAGGCCACATACTGGCCGTTCATATCCACTGTAAGCAGCGTCTTTTCGCCAAATGGGGCAAACCCTGCAGCGGCGTACACCGCCGCCAGCAACAGCACCGGCGCCGCAAAGGCCGCCGTGTACAGCTTCCATCTTGTATTTGCGCCGGCCTGCTTCATGGGCCGCACTCTCCTTGCTTCAGGCCGCGCCCCGCGCATAGGCCGAAAATGGCTTTTGCGCGGGGCACGGCGCGGTTTTCTCTCAGGCGTTGCGCAAAGCGGCGTCCTGCCGGGCCACCCATTCGCCCACCGTTTCCGCCACAGCCTTCATGGTGCCTGCCGCAAAGGGGCTTGCAAAGCCCGCCGCGGCCACAAGGCCGGGGTAGGTCTCTGTGCCCGCGCGGTTCACAAGGGCAAGGTAGCGCTTCCATGCGTCCGCCTTGTCGGCCAGCCATGCGGTAAAGAACTGCAGCGCCACCGTCTGCGCCAGGCAGTAGTCGATATAATAGAACGCATATTCATAGATATGCAGCTGGCGCTGCCAGCCCGCGCCGCGGCCATAGAAGGGCAGGCCCTCAAAATCCAGCCAGGGGCGGTATTCCTTTTCCAGCCGGGCCCATTCGGCATTGCGCTGGTCGGGCGTGAGGCCTGGGTTTTCGTACACAATGTGCTGAAACTCGTCCACCATCGTGCCGTAGGGCAGGAAGTACAGGGCGTCTTCTGCGTGTGCAAGCTCATAGCGCGCCGTCTCGTCCCCAAAGAACAGGTGGTGGAAATCTGCCGTGAGGAACTCCATGCTCATGGAATGGATTTCACAGCTTTCCATGCCGGGCTCGCGCAGGATGGCGGGGATGTCTTTGCGCTGGGCCACATAATCGGCAAAGGCATGGCCGGCCTCGTGCGTCAGCACATCCACATCGCCCGCCGTGCCGTTGAAGTTGGAAAAGATGAACGGCAGCTTGTAATCCGGCAGGCTGGTGCAGTAGCCGCCGGGCGCCTTGCCCGGTTTTGCCAGCACGTCGAACAGCTCGTTTTCAAACATCTCGTCAATAAAGGCGCTGGTCTCGGGGCTTAGCTCGTGATACATCTTTTTGCCCGCTGCCAAAATTTCTTCCGGCGTGCCGTGGGGCGCGGGGTTGCCCTCTTTAAAGCAGAACACGTCATCGTAAAATTTGGGCTGCGAAATGCCCGTGCGGGCATACTGCAGCTGCTTCAGCTTTGCCACCACAGGCACCACGTCCCGCTTCACCTGCGCGCGGTAGGCGGCCATATCCTTTCGCGTATAACCCAGGCGGTTCATGCGGATGGCGCCAAGCGGCACAAAATTCTCATACCCCATGGCCTGCGCCTGTGCGGTGCGGTTTTTCACAAGCTGGTCGTACAGGCTGTCAAACTCCTCGCGGTGCGCGTCAAACCAGGCGCCCTCAGCCTCATAGGCCGCCTTGCGCACAGCGCGGTCTGCGTTGGTTTTGTATTTGGCCAGCTGGGCCACGGTAAGTGTCTGGCCCTGGAAGGGAATTTGCGCCGAGGCATACAGCTTCTGATATGCGCTGGTGAGGGCATTTTCCTGCGCCATCAGTTCCAGCACCTCCGGCGTCTGAGACTTCACGGCCAGCTCCATTTTCTCCAGCGCAAGGCTTCCCAGCTTTTCGGCCACTGCGGCGCGGTGGGGGCTTGCCAGCACGGCCTTGTACACTTCCAGCTGCTTGTCGGCCAGACGGGGCGAATTTTCATCAAAGAACTGGCGCTCTGCCTCATAGAAGGCATCGCGCGTGTCGATGGTGTGGCGCACCTCCGCCAGTGTGGCCATGGTGGAAAGATGGCCTGCCAGCTTTTCAAAGGCGGCATACTGCGCCAGCACATCCGCCGCGCCGGGCGCCGCAGCTATGGCCTGCGCCATGGCGTCAAACTGGGTAAACGCGGCGGTAAGGTCCGGCCGCTCGTATGGCATCTCGCTGAATTTCATCTCTGTCCACTCACTTTCCCTATGCGCCCCTGCGGGCGTTTTTCTTTTTGTTCTGCGGGCCGCCCCGCTGCCCGGGCGCATCGCTTTGGCCCTGCAGGGGCATGGCCCGCTATAGGGATTATACCACGCCGCACAGGGCTTGAAAACTGTTTTGCCCGCCAAACTTGACACCGCGCCCGTTTGCGCGTATACTGAATAAAACCGGTTTTCGCGGCAAGCGCGAAGGAGACGTGTATATGGCACAGGCAATTTGCAGCAAGGCTTATTATTACGGCTATTTCTTTTTCGGGAAATGGCCCTGTT
>UREN01000009.1 GCA_900546885.1 uncultured Oscillospiraceae bacterium | reverse complement strand
TTGTCGCGGTATACGCGCAGCGTGAACTGCGCCCAGCTGGCGGGCAGCCACAGCACCGCCAGAAACACAAGCCCGCGCGCGGCGTTGGTGCGGAAAAGCGGCTTCACGGCGGCCAGCAGCACCAGGCAGGCCGCGGCGTACAAAAGCTGGCCGCCCACAAGGAAGTTCACATGCAGCACGTTTAAAAAGGCCAGCCACAGGGCAAAAAAGCTGTGCTTGCCCAGCGTGAGGTAGTCATATTCCCCCAGCCAGTTCCCTTCGCGAATGCTTGTGGCAAGGCGCATCATCAGCCCGTCGTCTATGGTGGAAGCAAGTGGCACTGCCTCGAACAGCTGCTGGCTGCACAAAATCAGTTTTACCGCCACGGCCGCCAGGGCCAGCCCCCACAGAAGTTTGGCGCTGATATCGCGCTTTAAGCTTATTTTCATCCACATGGTCCCTCCTCACGGTGCGGCGCACGGCCGGGCACTGCACACCGTGCCTGTTGCCGCCCGGCCTGCCGGAAAAGCGTTTTGCAGGGCGGCATTTTTTGCTATTATACCATTCGGGCCCCGCCCTGTGCAACCTTGCACGGCTGCGGCTTTGCACTCCGATGCCCGAAAGACGGGCGAATATGGAAAGAACAATTGGTGGAAAAAAGGCCCGGCAGGAGATATTATAAAAACTGCACAAGAAATCCGTGGAGGGATGAACAATGAATTTGGGAAACAGCCTGTTTCAGGCAAGAAAAAAACGCGGCCTCTCACAGGAGGACGTGGCGGAAAAGCTGGGCGTAAGCCGGCAGACAATTTCGAATGGGAGACGGACGAGACAGTGCCGGACATTTACCAGGCTAAAAAAATGGCACTGCTGTATGGCATTACACTGGATGAACTGCTCTCTTTTGATGTGGAGTTAAGCGAGATACAGGAGGCCATTGCGAAAACGGACGAGCAGGCAGAGAAAACCATCAACTGGACAAGCGCATGGGGAAAGAAATACCCCATTTTGCTTCGCTATCAGGCGGAAGTGGATGCACAAAGCTATGCCTGCAAATTGGGGTCCATGCTGGATGAACTGCGCACGAAATATCATTACGGGGAGCAGGACGCCATGCTGGTTTTAAAGGATATTCTGTACAAGACATGGAAAAGCAGAAAAAAGAACAAATAGGATATGCAACGGGCGGCCGCTTTTTCAAGTGGCTGCTTTTTTATAAGCCGGGCAGAAGCGGTGGCGCGCCGGGTGGGGCCAGCACGCCGTCGGGACGGGCCGGAAAATGGAAACAACGGGCTTGCAGCGGCAAGCAAAGGCAAACAGGGAAAAGGCAGGCGGCGTGCTGGCCGAAGGCTGTGTGCCATATGCGGCCTTGCGGCGAAAGGGAAAATGGGATATAATACAAAATAATTGTGGGTTCGGGCGGTTTCGACGGAAAGCGGAAAGGGGGGCGTGCGCCATGGCCGACGTTGTCATCATAGGCGCGGGCGCCGCCGGGCTGTTCTGCGCCGGGTGGGCCGTGCGTGCGGGCCACCGGGTGACGGTGCTGGAGCACATGCCCACGCCCGGCAGAAAGCTGCTTATTACCGGCAAGGGGCGCTGTAACCTGACAAATGCCTGTGACGAACAGGAGTTTTTGAAGCATGTGCGGCGCAACCCGCGCTTTTTATATTCCGCGCTGGCGGCCTGCCCGCCCGCGCAGGTGATGGCCCTGTTTGAAGACGAGCTGGGCGTGCCTTTGAAGGTGGAGCGCGGGCGGCGCGTGTTTCCGCAAAGCGATTCCTCGCGGGACATCCTTGCGGCCCTTGTGCGCTTTGCACAGGGGGCGCACATTGTGTACGACGGCGCACAGGCGCTTTTGTTTCAGCAGGAAGATGGTGCAAAGCGCGTGCGCGGCGTGCGCGGCCAAAGCGGGCAGGAATACCGCGCCGGTGCCGTAGTGGTGGCCACAGGCGGTGTGTCGTATCAGGCGACGGGCTCCACAGGCGACGGCTACCGCTTTGCCAAGGCGGCCGGGCACACCGTGGTGCCGCCCCAGCCCAGCCTTGTGGCACTGGTGGAAAAGGGCGATGTGGCAAAGCACATGCAGGGGCTTGCACTGAAAAATGTGGCCCTCACATTGTGGGAGGGCGCCAGGCCCGTATTTTGCGAGCAGGGCGAAATGCTGTTCACCCATTTTGGCGTCTCTGGCCCGCTGGTGCTTTCGGCCTCGGCCCATATCCGGGACATGAACAAGTATCCCTACCGTCTCACCATCGATTTAAAGCCAGCCCTCAGCGCCGAGCAGCTGGAAGCGCGCGTGCTGCGCGATTTTTCCGCCCTGGCAAATCGGCAGGCGGCCCACGCGCTGGACGGGCTGCTGCCCGCTTCCATGCGCGCACAGGTGCTGGCCATGTGGGGCGTGCCGCCTGAAAAAAGGGTGAACCAGCTTACGCGCGCCGAGCGCCGGGCGCTGTGCACGCTTTTAAAGGCGCTGCCCATTGAGATAAAAGAAAAGGGCAGCCTGGCCCATGCCGTCATCACCAGCGGCGGGGTGGACACAAAACAGGTGGACCCCAAAACCATGGAAAGCCGGCTGTGCGCCGGGCTGTATTTTGCCGGGGAAGTGCTGGATGTGGACGCCTACACCGGCGGCTATAACCTTGGCATTGCCTTTGCCACGGCCAAGGCCGCGGCATTGCATATTCCGGCCTAAGCCCCGCCGGGGCAGCGTGCGCCTGCAGGCCGCACAGACCGCACAGAAGAAAAGAGGAAAACAGATGATATCCATTGCCATCGATGGCCCGTCCGGGGCCGGAAAGTCTACCCTTGCCCGCCGCCTTGCCAAAGAGCTTGGCTATGTGTATGTGGACACAGGCGCCATGTTTCGCGCCGTGGGGCTGTATGCGCTGCAAAAGGGCGTGCCCCCGAAGGACGGCGAGGCCGTGCAGGCCCTTTTGGGCGAGATTGACATTCGCCTTTCGTACGAGGGCGGCACGCAGCATATTTATTTGAATGGGAAAGACGTCACCCAGGCCGTGCGTGCGGAAGAGGTGGGCATGGCGGCTTCCGGCGTGTCGGCGTTCCTTCCGGTGCGGGACCATCTGCTTGGCTTGCAGCGCGGCATGGCGCAGACGAATGACGTGGTGATGGACGGGCGCGATGTGGGCACGGCCATTTTGCCCAATGCCCAGGTGAAGATCTTTCTCACCGCCTCCAGCGCCGAGCGCGCACAGCGCCGCTGGAAAGAGCTGTGCGCCAAGGGGGAAACTGTGCCCTACGCCACGGTGCTGGCAGACGTGGAAAAACGGGATTGGGATGACTCTCACCGCGCGGTGCGCCCGCTGAAGCAGGCGCAGGACGCCATTCTGGTGGATACCACGGGCCTTTCTCTGGAAGAATCGTATGCGGCGCTGGCGCGCGCCGTGCGCGCAAAACTGGCGCACTGAGGCAAAGGGGGCAGGGCTGTTTTGTTTTATTGTATTATTGTGCCGCTGGCGTGGCTGGTGTGGCATATTGCATTTCGCATCCGCGTTGTGGGGCGCGAGCATCTCATTCAGGGGCGGGGCTTTGTGCTTGCGCCCAACCACATCTCGGCCATAGACCCGGTGTTTGTGGTGCTGGCGCGTTTCTGGGGCCGGCGCATGATTGTGCTGGGCAAGGAAGAGCTGTTTGAAGTGAACCCCTTTGTCACCTGGTTTTTGCGCCATGTGGGCGTGGTGCCGGTGCACCGCGGCAAGGGTGACACCGCCGTGGTGCAGCAGGCTATCCGCCAGGTGCAGGCGGGCCAGGGCGCGCTGATTTTTCCCGAGGGCACGCGCTCGAAGGACGGGCAGCCGGGGCGCTTGAAATCGGGCGCGTTCGTCATTGCCAGCGAGGCGGCGGTGGATATGATTCCCTGCCGCATCATCTACAAAGGCGGCAAAATGCGCGTGTTCGGGCGGTGCACCGTGGTGTTCGGCCCGCCCATCCCGGCCGAAAAGCTGGCGCTGGGCAAGGTGCGCAGCGCCGCAAAGCTGCGCGCGTGCAAAGAGCTTCTGCTTGCCGAGTGGCAGCGCCTGTATGAAGAAAACAAACAGTATGCCTGAGCGCGGGGCACACCCCGTGCCCCGCCTGCGCAGGCAGAAAGAGGAAAGAGAATGCAGATTATTCGGGCAAAAACGGCGGGCTTCTGCTTTGGCGTAGCCCGCGCGGTAGACATGACCTACAGCCTTCTGGCCGGGGGCACACGCGTGGCCACCCTGGGCCCGCTGATTCACAACCCGCAGTGCGTGGCCGACCTGGAGCGCCGCGGCGCCGTCACGGTGGCCATGCCGGGCCAGGTGCCCGCGGGGTACGAGGTGGTGATTCGCAGCCACGGCGTGCCGCAAAGCATCTATGACGAGCTGGCGGCCCTTCAGGTGCCCGTGCACGACGCCACATGCCCCTTTGTGGCAAAGATACACCGCATTGCAGCGCGCGCGGGCGCCGAGGGAAAAACGCTGTTTGTGGCGGGCGACAGCAGCCACCCTGAGGTGCAGGGCATTGTGGGCCATGCCTGCGGCCCGGTGTATGTTTTTTCGTCTTTGGACGAATTGAAAGCGCTTTGCGTTCCAAAAAATACTAAAAATGGCATTTATATGGTTGCCCAAACGACGTTTGAAGTGAAAAAATGGGCTGAATGCGCAGAGTTTCTGAAAAAACTCTATACAAATGCTCTTATTTTTGATACAATATGTAATGCTACGGAGACGAGGCAGAAAGAGGCAGAGAGCCTTGCGCGCCGGTGCGATGTGATGGTCGTCATCGGGGGCAGACAATCTTCCAATACGCAAAAGCTTGTCACTGTTGCGGCAAAACACACAAGGGCCTATTCGGTGGAAACAGCGGCTGAGCTTCAGCCGGAATGGTTTTTGGGTGCAGAAACCGTGGGGGTGACGGCGGGGGCGTCCACGCCATCGTCTATCATTGAGGAGGTACTGAGCAGTATGAGCGAGGAAATTCGTGAAGAGGAACTGAGCTTTGAGGAAATGATTGATGCTTCCCTGAAGCCGGTATACAGCGGGAAGGTCGTGAAGGGCATCGTCACGGCAGTGGGGCCCAGCGAGATCCAGGTGGATATCGGCACAAAGCAGACAGGTTTCGTCAAGCTTGAGGAACTCACTAATGACCCTTCTGCCAAAACGGAAGATTTGGTCAAGAAAGGTGACGAGCTCGACCTCATTGTGACGAAAGTGAACGATCAGGAAGGCATTGTCTATCTCTCGAAGCGCCGTTTTGACGAAAACAAGGGTAAGGAAGAAGTGGCCGCCGCCGTAGAGAGCGGCGAGATTATGGACGGCTACGTCACCGAGTCCAACTCTGGCGGGCTTGTGGCCCTGGTGAAAAACGTGCGCGTGTTTGTGCCGCGCTCTCAGGCCACGCTGCGCCATAGCGAAGATTATACGGCGCTGGTGCACCAGAACGTGCAGCTGCGCATCATCCAGTGTGAAGGGCGCCACATCGTGGGCTCTATCCGCTCGGTGCTGGCTGAAAAGGCCGATGCTGCGCGCGAGGCTTTCTGGCAGACGGTGGAAGTGGGCAAAAAGTACACCGGCACGGTGAAGAGCCTCACCAACTACGGCGCCTTTGTGGACATTGGCGGCGTGGATGGCCTTGTGCATATTTCCGAGCTCTCTTGGAACCGCATCAAGCACCCCTCCGAAGTGGTGAAGGTGGGCGATGTGATTGAGGTGTATGTGAAAGACCTCGACACCGAGAACAAAAAGGTGTCCCTGGGCTACAAGAAGGCAGAGGATAACCCCTGGGAAAAATTCAAGGCGGAATATCCCATTGGCTCTGTGTTTACGGCGCCTGTTGTCAGCATCACCAAGTTCGGCGCGTTCGTGCGCATTCTGCCGGGCGTGGATGGCCTTGTGCACATCAGCGAAATTTCGAACGAGCGTGTGGAGAAGGTTTCGGACGTGCTGAGCGTGGGCCAGGAAGTGAACGTGAAGCTGATTGATGTCGACTACGACAAAAAGCGCATCAGCCTTTCCATGAAGGCCCTTTTGAATGAGGCGCCTGCGGATGAGGCAGAAGAAGAGGGCGAGGAAGCGTAAGCCGTACACGCCCTTGCCATGAAGAGAAAAAAGAGCGCGCCTGCGGAAAAGCAGGCGCGCTTTTTGTATGGGAAGGCGGAAAAATGTAAAAATTTTGAGGTTGCGGTAAAAGCGTTTACATGGAATGGATCGGTTTGTATAATACTATGATGGATGTGCGGCTGGAAAAGGCATAGCGGCCTGCCCCGTGCATATCTTGTGAGTGGAGGGCGCACGGCATGCCGCGCGTCAAGAACGGAAAAGGGACGGAACGGATGCGATGAAAAAATTCTGGTGGAAAGTAACGGCTGCGGCGCTGTGCCTGGCGCTGATGCTGGCCGGGTGCAAAGGCGCGCAGCCTGCCCTGCCGGACAGCACCCCCGCGCAAAGCGAAGTGCCGCCGGGCATGGCAGTGGCCTACGGCGTTGTGCTGGATTATACGGACGGCACGCTGATCTTCCGCACGAACTCTGGGCTGGAATATGTGCTGAAGCTGAGCCAAAGCACCATCCTGCCGGAAGAGGGCATTGCCGCCGGGGCCAGGGTGGAAGTGGTGTACGACGGCAGCCTGGACGGCAAGGGGGAAAACCGGCCCGATATCTACCGCGTGTCTGCCGCGCAGGCGCAGGCCATTGCCCCGGTGTATACCGGCAGTACCATCGACGGGGTGGTGACGCAGGCCGCGCTGAATGACACAGCCATCCGCACGGCGCAGGGCAAAGAGTACACCTTCACCACGGCGGACAATGTGCAGGCCCTGCGCGATGGCGCTCAAAAAGGAATGTGGATTCGCATTGTGTTCGACGGCGCGCTGGAGGGTTCCGACACCAGCGGCGTCATTGTGCGCAGTGTGCTGGAATGTGCCGCTCAGCCGGACACCGTACAGACGCCGGGCACGGTGCGCAGCTATGACGAAGCAGGCCACACCATGACGGTGCAGGCGTCTGACGGCACGCGCTATTCTTTTGACACAGAGTTTGTGGAGCTGGATACGCCAAACGGCCTGCGCACAGGCAGCCAGGTGGTGGTGTATTCGCGCGGGCAGCTTGCGGCAGACGGTGAAAAAGCGCAGCAGGCCCTTGTTTACCGCGTAAGCGATGTGCGCCTTTCGCCGGTGCGTCAGCTTGAAGGCGTTGTAGAGCGCGCAGAAGAGGACGGCGGCCTTGTGCTGCACCTGTGCGACGGGCGCGTGATTACGGTGTATGGAAAGCAAAGCGGCACGCAGGAAGAGCTGGATGCGGGCGATGTGGTGCGCGTGAGCTATACCGGCGAACTGATGGGAACAGACACCCGCCAGATGAAGGTGCAGAAAATAGAGCTGCGCGCTGCGGCGTTAGACGCCGAGACGAGCGTGCTGGGCACGGTGAGCCAGGTGTCTGGCAGCGCCATCACGCTGGAGGCCTGTGATGGCCGCACGCTTCATTTTTCTCAGCTGGCGCCGGGCGGCGAAATCTCATCCGAGCTGAAAAAGGGCGATACGGTGCGTGTCTATTATACGGGCTGGCTTGGCACCCCGCAGGACACGGCCGATACCTCTGGGGCAAAAGTGGTGCGGGCAGTGTTTGCCTATAACTGAGAAATGCAGCGCATAGCAGGGAAATGTCTTTTATTTCCCTGCTTTTTTTGTTATACTTATATCGTATCAGCGCAAAAGAGCCGTGCGTGTTTTCGCTTGTGCAAGGCATGCGTGCGGCCGGGCAGGCGGCGGAGCCGCTTTGGGCGCGGAAAAGAGGCATGCCTTGGCCCAAAGCCGCGGCGTTCCGCTGCCCAGTGCGCGGGTATCATTCGAATGCATTGCTGTTGGGAGGTGTTCGCCGTGCCACAGGCAAAAAAACCGGACAGGCTGCGTTATGCGGCGAACCTTGCGGCAGTGAGCGCCATGCTGTGCATTGCCCTCACCTGGGGCCTGCGCTGGGTTGCCGGGCTGACGCTGCGCCTGCTGCATGCAGGTGCCACGCTTACAAACCCTGTGGGCATCCCGGAATGGGTGATGGGCCTGTGGAACATCGTGCTGGCAGGGGCCGGCGCGCTGGCGGCCTTTTTCTTTGTGCGCGCATTGGTGAAAGGCAGCCCAATGGCAGGCAAGGTGTCGCTTGCTTTGCCGCGCGACGGCACCATGTGGCTTTTGCTGCCCGGCTTTTTGGGCGTCAGCCTGGCGCTGAATATGGTGGTGAGCGTGCTGCAGCGCATGCTGGCAATTGGCACGCGGTATCAAATACCAACCGCCGTGCAGCTGCCGGAGGGGCGCGGCGCCATGGTGCTGTATTTTATTGGCATCTGTGTGGTGCCCGCCGTGGTGGAAGAGCTGTTTGTGCGCGGCGCGCTGCAGCCCATGTTTGCGCGCTGGGGGGCCTGGTTTTCCATTTTGCTCACCAGTGTGCTGTTTACGCTGATGCACGGCGACATTGCGCAAATGCCGGCTGTGTTTCTTATCTCTATGGTGCTGGGCATTACGGCACATGCCTCCGGCTCGCTGCTGCCCGGTATGGTGATGCACTTTGCAAACAATTGCATGTCCTTCTGCTTCACATGGGCCGCACAGAAACTGGACGGCATTGGCGGGCTGGCCCTTACGGGATATCTTACGCTGGTGTTCTTTCTGGCTGCCCTTTTGTGCACCAGCGCTTTTCTGAAAAGCAGGGGCATGTCCATCCTGGCGGCGCTGCCCCGCTGGAATGATGCCAAAAACCGGCAAAAGCGTCTTTCCCGGCTTGCTGCATCGCCGCTGTTTGTGGCGCTGATGCTGGGGCTAGCCATCCGCGCTGTGCTGCCTCTGTGGGTGCAGCGGTGAGGAGGAAGCCATGACGGATGAAGAACTGATGCGCATTGCGCTGGCCCAGGCAAAAGAGGCCGCGGCGCTGGGCGAGGTGCCGGTGGGCGCCGTGGTGGCAAAGGATGGCCAGGTGGTGGCGGCGGCCCACAACACGCGCGAAACCCGGAAAAATGCCACCCATCATGCAGAGCTGCTTGCCATTGACGCCGCGTGCCGCGCCCTGGGCGGCTGGCGGCTGTGGCAGTGCGAGCTGTTCGTCACGCTGGAGCCATGCCCCATGTGTGCGGGCGCCATCATCAACAGCCGCCTCAAACGCGTGGTATATGGCGCAAAGGATGAAAAGGCCGGGTGCTGCGGTAGTGTGACAAACCTGTTCAGCCTGCCGTTCAACCATGTGCCGAAGGTGGAAAGCGGCCTGTTGGAGCAAGAATGCGCCGCCCTGCTGGCCCAGTTTTTTGAGCGCCTGCGCGAACAGCGCAGGCGGGGGGAGAAACCAAAATGGAAAAAACCGCAGTTGTAACAGGCGCTTCCCGCGGCATTGGGCGCGCCGCGGCCCTGGCATTGGCGGCGGCAGGGTGCCGTGTGGCCGTGTGCTGGCATACCCGGCAGGAAGATGCGCGGCAGGTGTGCCGCGAAATAGCCGGGCAGGGCGGCACAGCGGCGCCGTTTGAGCTGGAGGTGCAAAGCGAGGCCAGCGTGGCCGCTTTGTTCCAGAATGTGCGCACTTCGTTGGGCGAGCCGGATATCCTTGTGAACAACGCGGGCATAGCGGAGCAAAAATTGTTTACAGATGTGACGGCCGCCGAGTGGGACGAGATGATGGCCGTGCATGTGCGCGGTGCATTCTTGTGCTGCAAGGCAGCGCTGCCGCATATGATACGCCAAAAGTGGGGGCGCATTATCAATATCTCCTCCATGTGGGGGCAGGTGGGCGCCTCGTGCGAGGTGCCGTATTCGGCGGCTAAGGCGGCGCTGATTGGCATGACAAAGGCGCTTGCCAAAGAAGAGGGCCCCAGCGGCGTGACGGTGAACTGCATTGCGCCCGGTGCAGTGGACACAGAGATGATGGCAGGCTTTTCTGCACAGGACAAGGCTGCCCTGTGCGAAGAGACGCCGCTGTGCCGCCTTGGCACCCCGCAGGACATTGCCGCGGCGGTTGCCTTCCTTGCGTCAGAGCAGGCGGGCTTCGTCACCGGGCAGGTGCTGGGCGTGAACGGCGGCTTTGTGGTGTGAGGCTTCTGCTTTCTGCCCGCGGCACGCCGCCCGGCCGGGCAACGCGCTTTGCGGTGCAGCAAAAGACAAACAGATAAGGGGGATGCAGCTTGGCAGCGAAACGTTCCATGTTTGAACCGGAGGATACCGATATCCTTCGGGACATGTACGGCGAAGACACCGGAAAACAGGCAGACATGTTTCACACAGGGCATGACAGCGCCACAGGCGCGTGCAGCGAAACCTTTGGCATCGAGGCAGATTCCCCCAGGCTGGCGAAGCCCGCACGGCGGCGCCGCACGCGCGGGCTTGCCGGCGAAGATGCCCCGCGGGGGGCGGGTGCTGCCGCACGCAAAAGCAGGGGCGCCACGGCGCTGCTGCTGGCGGGCGCCATTACCATGGCTTTGCTTTGGGCGGTGGCCATTGCAATGGAAAGCGGAAACAACCCCATTGCGGGGCTGTTCAGCGACAGGCATGTGGAAAACCTTTCCCCCATGCGGGATGCTGGGGAATATGCCCGCATGTCCAGCTACTTCTATGCCAATAACCTGGACATCTACGGCCAGGAGGACGAGGCGCTGGCGCCCTATGCCCAGTGTGTAGAGATTTATATTGTCCGGCAGGATTTCTTCGGCGAGTGGTATGATGCCGTGAACAAGGGGGATATTGACGCCTGGAGCATGGCCTATGCGGCCCAGCAGATGCTGGGCATGCAGGCAGAAACGGGCATTCTGCCCGGCAATGAAGCGCAGTACGCCCTTGCCTGCGGCGAGATCAGCGCCTTTCTGGAGGCTCAGGCCGGCGTGAGCGCAGGCCAGCTTGCCGCGCTTTCCTCCGACGATTACGGCACAGCAAGCGATGCGCGCGATGAGGTGGAAACGCTTTTGAACCTTGCCATGGCGGATGCATTCCGCCAGGAGGGGCCGGGCGTATGGGCCGGCAGTGAGGAAGGAGGCGACGGGGAATGAGCCTTTTTATTTGCCTTTGTGCCGCTGTGTTTGGCCTGATATGGGCTGTGCGCCACCCATGCAAAAGTATGACTGGCGTGTGGGTGCGCCGCGGGCTTGGCATTTTGTGCTTTGCGCTGGCGCTGGTGCCCGTGTTTTTCCTTGCGGGGACGGCGGGCGTGCGGCAGGAAACACCGTATGAATTTGAGCTGGAATCTATGGAAGAGGCTTATACCGCGCGTGAGTTCCTGGAGGAAGAGGCAGATTATTACAGCCTGGAAAGCACAATGCGTTCTTCCGGCCTGTGGGACGACACCTATGGCCAGTATTGGGAGATTTTGTATGCCGCCCAGCTGGATGCCCAGCGCCAGCACCTGCTGGCAGCCGTAGAGGCAGGTGCCTCGGGGCAAAGTGAATATGCTGCCCTGGCCCAGCAGGCGGGCAGCGCACTGGAAGAACTGGCCGGCAGGACACAGTACCCGGAAAACCGTACTTTGATCGAAAACTGGGCAAACTGAACTTGCTCCTGTGCCCGTACGGCGGCACAGGGCGCAAGGAAAAATGAAAAAGGAGTTGTTCTAGGATGACAATTACAAAAGATACCATTTTGGGCGATATTTTAGATGCCGCGCCGCAGACGGCGCCTATCTTTCTCTCCATTGGCATGCACTGCCTGGGCTGCCCGGCCTCGCGTGGCGAGACGGTAGAACAGGCCTGCTATGTGCATGGGCAGGATGTGGACGCCCTGCTGGCAAAGCTGAATGCCGCCGTGGCAGAGGAATGAACTGTTTATGATGGTGCAAGAGCATAAGCAGCTGCCGCCGGTGCCTGCGCTGGACGCACGGCTGCTGGCGGCGGCAGCTTATGTGCGCCGCGGCGCCCTGGCGGCGGACATTGGCTGTGACCATGGCAAGCTTGCCGTTTACTTAGCGCGCACGGGCACTGCGCGCCATGTGGTGGCGGTAGATATCCGCCCCGCGCCGCTTGCGCGGGCGCAGGTGCTTGTGGAAAAGCACGGCTGCAGCGCGGGCGTAGAATGCCGCCTGGGTGACGGCCTGTGCGCCCTGAAGCCCTGTGAGGCGGACGACATCGTCATTGCCGGGGTGTCCGGCGTGACGGCGGCCGCCATTCTGGGTGCGGCGCAGCCGTTTTGGCAGCCGGGAAAACGCTTTGTCTTTGTGCCCGCCACCCGGCGCGCAGAGTTGCGCGGCTGGCTTTGGGGCCATGGCTTTTCTCTGCTGGACGAGACGCCTGTGCAGGCGGCAGGGCGGTTTTATACCGTGATGTGTGCAGAATATACCGGGCAGGTGCACACGCCTGCCCTGCTGGAATGTGCGGTGGGCCTTTCGGCCAAGCCAACGGGCGCCTCGGCGGGCTATTTGCGCCATGTGGCAAAGCTGGTGCGAAAATATACGCTGGGTGTGCCGCAGGCTGAACAGGCACCTTTTGTGCAGTTGGCCGGGCAGGTGGATGCCCTGGCAGAACGTTGTGAGCGGGAGGCGCAGAAGTGAGCGTGGAAATGGTGACAGTGCAGCAGCTGGCCGATGTGCTGGGCCGGTGGGCCCCGTGGGACGATGCGGAGCAGTGGGATAACGTAGGCGTGCTGGCCGGTGCGGCTGCACCGGTGTCGGGCGTGTTGTGCACGCTGGATATCACGCCTGCCGTGGTGCATGAGGCAGTGCGTCGCGGGTGCAGCGCTGTGGTGAGCCATCATCCGGTCATTTTTTCGCCACTGAAAGCCCTTGTGCCCGGCACTGCGCCATACCTGCTGGCCCGGCACGGCATTGCAGCCGTGTGCGCGCACACAAACCTGGACAAAGCCCCCGGCGGGGTGGGGGATGCGCTGGCAACAGCCCTGGGCCTTTCCGGCATAGAACCCTGCGGCAGCTATTGCCGCAGGGGCACTTTGCCGCACGAAATGACGCCGCGCGGGTTTGCCGCCCATGTGCAGGCGGCCCTGGGTGTGCCGGTGCGCCTGGTGGACGCAGGCGCGCCGGTGCGCACGGTGGGGGTTGTTTCCGGCGCAGGGGACGAGCTGTGGGCAGAGGCAAAGGCCGCAGCCTGCGACGCATTTGTCACAGGGGAAATGGGCCACCATCATGCGTTGGATGCGCGGGAGGCGGGGCTCACCTGTGTGGTGGGCACCCACCACGCCACTGAGCGTGTGATTGTGCCGGTGCTTGCAGGGCGCCTTCGCGCCGTATTCCCCGGCCTGGCCGTGCTGGAGAGCGAAACGGATACCGAGCCCTTTTGCATGCTGTAAGCCGCTGTGCAGCGCGGCAAGGCAAGCGGCGCCCGGCCCGCAGCCTGCCCGGAATGAAAAAAGTGCGGCTTTTGCCCCATAGAATGTGCCGAGGCGCAATGCCGGGGGCCGCGCACGGTGCCGGATGCAAGGCCTGTGAGGTGAAAAACATTCCAGCTTGTCCCGCCGGAAAAAGCGGGCGGGGCAACGCAATAAAGGAGAACAATATATGGCATTGGATGCCGCTTTTTTGGAACTGACGGCGCGCGAGCTGAAGCAGACGCTGGTGGATGCGCGCATCGACAAAATATTTGAACCCACGCGCGATGAGGTGGTGCTGCACATGCGCACCCGCACGGAAAACTACCGCCTGCTGGTGTCTGCGCGCAGCGGCTCTGCCCGCGTGTGCCTTACGCAAGAGACATTCGAAAACCCGGCCGCGCCGCCCTCGTTCTGCATGCTGCTGCGCAAGCATTTTTCCGGCGGCAGGCTGGTGGATGTGCGCGTGATACCGGGCGAGCGCATTGCCTTTTTTGATTTTGCCTGCACGAATGAGATGGGCGACAGCGTATGCAACACCCTGGCGGCCGAGCTGATGGGGCGCTATTCCAACATCGTTCTGGTGCAGGGCGGAAAAATACTGGACGCATTGAAGCGTGTCGATTTTGAGGCCAGCGCGGTGCGCCAGCTTCTTCCGGGGCTGCCCTATACCCTGCCGCCCAGGCCGGACAGGCCCCTGTTGATTGAGACGCCGCCGCAAACGCTTGCGGCCCTGTGCGCGCAGATGGATATGCCGGTGGCAGATGCGCTGATGAAGGTCACAGGCGGCTGTGGCCCGGCGCTGTGCCGCGAGGCGGCTTTCCGCGCGTTTGGCACAGAGGACGTATATGCCGCGGCCATGACGGATGCCCAGCACACCGCCCTTACGGCGCAGCTGGAAGAGCTGCAGGCTGCCTGGCGTGCAGGCGGCGCGCCTACCGCTGTGGTCAATGCCGGGGGCAGGCCCATCGAGTTTTCCTTCGTGCCCCTGCGCCAATATGAGGGCACCTGCTCGCTGGTGCCCTATGAAAGCTGTTCCAGCCTGTTGGAGGGCTACTATGCGGCCCGCGATAAGGCCGAGCGGCTGCGCCAGCGCTCGAAAGACCTTGCCAAAACAGTGAAAAACCTGTACGAGCGCGCCCAGCGCAAGCTTGCCGCGCGCCGTGCCGAGCAGGAAGAAAGCGAGCAAAGCGACCATCTGCGCGTGTGGGGCGAATTGCTGATGGCAAATTTGTGGGCCCTGCACAAAGGCGACAAAACGGCTGTTTTGACGAATTATTATACCGGTGAAACAGAACGCATCCCGCTGGATGTGCGCCTTTCGCCCACGGCAAATGCTCAGAAATATTTCAAGGAATACAAAAAGAAGCAGACGGCCGCCAAAGTGCTGCGCCAGCTGATTGAAGAATCGCAGGCGGAAATTGCCTACCTGGAAACTGTGCTGTACGAAGTGGGCCAGGCAGAGGGCGAGGCAGCCCTGGCCGAAGTGCGGGCAGAGCTGCGCGCGGGCGGTTATCTCAAACATTCCCGCCAGAAGGAGAAAAAGCAGAAACCGGCCGATTTTATCCGCTACCGCTCGTCCGACGGCTTTTCCATCCTGGTGGGGCGCAACAATGTGCAAAATGAAAAGCTGACGCTGAAAACGGCCCGCGGGCGGGATATCTGGTTCCATGTAAAAAATGCGCCCGGCAGCCATGTGGTGGTGCTGTGCGAGGGCAGGGAAGTGCCAAACCGCACCAAGACGGAGGCGGCTATGTTGGCGGCGTATCATTCCAGCCAAAACGGCGGGGCCAAAGTGCCGGTGGATTACACTTTTGTAAAAAACATTCGCAAAACGGGCGGCCTGCGCCCGGGTATGGTGCTGTATGACATTTATGAAACGGCGTATGTGACGCCGGACGAGGCTCTGGCCGCGCGCCTTGCCGGGGGCTGAGGCCATTTGCGTGCGCGAAGCGGGAAAAGGCACGCGGCAGGCTATTTCCCGGGGAATTGGTGTGATATGAGGAAGAAAGGGGAGACGTGCGGATGATGCGGGTCAAGGCCGGTGTGTGCAAAGCGGGGCTGGCGCTGTGTGCGGCTTTGCTGGTGATGATTTTTGCAGTGGCGTGGCTGTGGAACACGGCGTTTTCCTTTTCCCCGCTGGTGCAGGGGTGCCTGCTGGCGGCCTGGCTGTGCGGGCTGTTGGCGGCATGGGTGGCAGCCCAGCGCAGCGGCCTTTTGGACGCGCTTGTGCGCAGGCGCTGGCAGCTTCTGGCCGTTGTGGTGCTGGCTGTGGCGTGCGCGCAGTTCTCTGTGGGGCTTGCCACGCGCCAGACGCTGACGGATGATTACGGCAGTGTGGTGAACGGCGCCCTGCTGTATGCCCAGCAGGGGCGCAGCGCGGCTTTTGCCCAGCAATATCAGTGGTATTTGAACCACTGGCCCAACAACCGGGGCATCTTTTTCCTGCTGGCGCTTTTCTTTCGGGTGCTTACGGCCTTAGGCTTTGGTGGGCAGTGGTACACCGGCATGGTGTGCCTGGGTCATCTCAGTTTTGCCCTGGCCGCCGTGTGCACATTTGCGTATCTGGGCCGCGCGTTCGGCGCCAAGGCGTCGCTTGCTTTTCTGCCGCTCTATGCGCTGTTTGCGCCTGTGTATTTTCAATCCAGCGTGGCATACACCGATACGCTCTCTATCTGGGCTGCGCCGGCGGCGCTGTTTTTGTGGCAGCTGGGCCGCGATGCCGGGCGCCTGCGCACGCGCCTTGCTGCATGGGCAGGCTGTGCGGTGTGCCTTGGCGTGGGGTATGAAATCAAGGGCTCTGTGGGCATTGTGCTGGTGGCACTGTGCTGTGAGGCGCTGGTGTGCCTGCCCTGGCGCCGCACGCTGGCAGCCTTGGCTGTGCTGGGTTGCGGGTTTGTGTTGGTGCATGGTGCGGCGGGCTTGGTATATACGCGCAGCGGCGTTGTCACACCTGAGCTGCGCCAAACGGCGGAGATGCCCACCGCTTTCTGGGTGATGATGGGTCTGGGCGAGCCGGACGGCGCCTACAGTGTGGCGGACGAGCGCGAGATTATGTACCGCCAGACAAAAGAAGAGCGGCAGGCCTATGCCGCACAGGTTATCCGTAGCCGCCTGGACGAAAAGGGGGCGGCAGGCCTGCCTGCATTTCTGATGCGCAAAACGGCGCGCACGTTCGGCGCGGGCAATGGCGAGATCTACTATTCGCTCTCCCGCGGGCCGCTGCAGCCGGGGCATGCTGTCTATACCTTTATTTTAGAGGATGGCCCGCACTTTGGCCTGTTCAATAACGCGGCGCAATGCGTTTATCTCTCGTTCTATGTGCTGGGGGCGGCCGGGGCACTGGCGGCCCTGCGCAGGCGGGGGATGCCGCCCGTGTGCGCGCCCTGGGCGGCGCTGGCCGGGTTTTATCTGTTTATGATGCTGTGGGAATCGAACCACCGGCAGCTGGTGAACCAATGGCCTCTTTACTGGATGGTTGCCGCTGTGGGGCTGGCGGCGTTGGGCGGCTTTGCGGCCCGGCGCCTGTCACAAAACCGCCATGGGCAAAATGAACAAAATTAGTTTAAAAAATTTTTCTTGTATCCGCAAAACAGAGAAAAGTGAAAAAAGAGAGGTTTTTCAAAAAAGCCCTTGCAAAATGCGGGGGCTTTTGGTATGATAATTAGGCGACTGCGAATGCCCTGCATTCCGCAGGGCTCGATATGCGTTGACGCGGGAGGTTGCGGCGCTGTGTGCGCCGGTTTTTCCGCCGAGTATGTCCGATCAAGAACCGGGCGAAAGAATACTGGATGCAAAGGGATACGTTCCCCGATGACTTGTCTCGGCGAACCAATGTCTGCACACTTTGCCAGAAAGTGTTCCGGGAGAACTGCACAGCGGTTCACCGGCTTTTCTACTGCCAAGATGTGAGACACCCGGCGCAGTGTTCAGTATCCATCGAACCGCCCCACGCAAAATTTTACAGGAGGCGAAAACAATGGCAGTCAAAGAAAAAATCAGGATCCGTCTGAAGAGCTACGACGCTGCGCTGATCGACACGGCGGCAGAGAAGATTGTGGAGACGGCCAAGCGCACGGGCGCCCGTGTGTCCGGCCCCATCCCTCTTCCCACCGACAAAGAGGTCGTCACGATTCTGCGCGCTGTCCACAAATATAAGGACAGCCGCGAGCAGTTCGAAATGCGCACGCACAAGCGCCTGATCGACATCCTGAAGCCGTCCAACAAGACGGTGGAGGCTCTTACGAGCCTGCAGCTCCCCGCCGGCGTCGAAATCGAGATCAAGCTGTAATTCCTGCAAACGGGCAGGACAATGCAGCGGGTTCTCCGCATTTCGAAGTTCAAAGCGGAGAGGTCATGTTGGCAGGCAGCGGCCTGTCAACCAATAACCTTATTAGGAGGCAAAACAAATGCAAAAAGGTATCATCGGCAAGAAAATCGGCATGACGCAGATCTTCGATGAGAACGGCAAAGTCGTTCCTGTCACGGTCGTGGAAGCCGGCCCCTGCACCGTGGTGCAGAAGAAGACGGTGGAAAGCGACGGCTATGTGGCTGTTCAGCTGGGCTTTGGTGACATCGCTGCCAAAAAGGTGACGAAACCCGCCAAAGGCCACTTTGACAAGGCTGATGTGGCGCCCAAGAAGACGCTGCGCGAGTTCCGCCTTGCCGACATCAGCGGCATGAACGTGGGCGACATCATCAAGGCCGACACGTTCGCCGCGGGCGAGCACATCGACGTTGTGGGCACCTCGAAGGGCAAGGGCTACGCCGGCACCATCAAACGCTGGAACGGCCACCGCCTGCGCGAGAGCCACGGCACGGGCCCTGTGTCCCGCCACGCCGGTTCCATGGGCGCCTGCTCTTCCCCCAGCCGTGTGTTCAAGGGCAAAAAGCTGCCCGGCCACCTGGGCGCCGAGCGCGTCACCATCCAGAACCTGAAAGTCGTCAAAGTTGACGCCGAGAACAATCTCATCGCTATCAAAGGTGCAATCCCCGGTCCCAAGGGCAGCGTGGTTTGCATCTCCGACAGCGTGAAGGCGTAAAGGAGGAAAGCATCATGGCAAAATTTGACGTTTTGGATATGAACGGCAAGAAGGTCTCCACGATCGAGCTTTCCGACGCCGTGTTTGGCATGACGCCGAACGAAAAAGTAATGCATGCCGCTGTGGTGAACTTCCTGGCCAACCAGCGCCAGGGCACGCAGAGCACCAAAACCCGCAGCGAAGTGTCTGGCGGCGGCAAGAAGCCGTGGCGCCAGAAGGGCACCGGCCGCGCCCGTCAGGGCTCTATCCGCTCTCCGCAGTGGACGCACGGCGGCATTGCCCTGGGCCCCAAGCCCCGCGATTACAGCTACCGCCTGAACAAGAAGGTGAAACGCCTTGCAATGGTGAGCGCGCTGAGCGCGAAGGCCCAGGCCGGCGAGATGGTTGTGATTGACAAGATCGAAGCTGCCGAGTACAAAACCAAAACCGTGGCCGCCATGCTGAAGGCTGTGGACGCCACGAAGAAGGCGCTGATTGTGACGCCTGCTGTGGATGAGAAGCTTGTGAAGAGCGCGGCAAACCTTGCCGGCGTTTCCACCACGGTGGTGGGCCAAATCAACACCTATGCCGTCCTGAACGGCGGCAAGCTCGTCATCAGCGCGGATGCGGCCAAGAAACTCGAGGAGGTATTTGCGTAATGAAAACTCCCGCTCAGGACATCATCCTCGCCCCGGTTATCACCGAGGCTTCCATGGCCGGTGTCGCCAACAAGAAATACACCTTCAAGGTCGCGCACGGCGCCACGAAAGTGGATGTGAAGCGCGCGGCAGAAGAGCTGTTCGGTGTGAAGGTTGCAAAAGTGAACACCATCAGCGTGCGCGGCCGTTACCGCCGCCAGGGCCTGCACGGCGGCTACACGGCTGCATCCAAAAAGGCCATTGTCACGCTGACGCAGGATTCCAAGGGCATCGAGTTCTTCGAGTCTATGGTGTAAGGCCTGCGCCCTGTAAGAGCCTGAGGAAGGCTCGGCTATGGAGATATGACTCCGATAACAACTTCATAAGAAAGAGAGAAAGACTATGGCTATCAAAAAGTATAAACCGACAACGCCTGGCCGCCGCGGCATGACGGTGACCGATTACTCTGCGCTGTCGAAAGTGGCGCCCGAGAGAAGCCTGCTCGAGCCCATGAAGAAAGCTGCCGGCCGCAACAACACCGGCCGCATTACCGTGCGCCATCATGGCGGCGGCAACCGCACCAAATACCGCGTTATCGACTTCAAGCGCGACAAGCTGGACATGCCCGCTGTGGTGAAAACGCTGGAGTATGACCCCAACCGTTCTGCGCACATTGCCCTGGTGCAGTATGAGGATGGCGAAAAGCGCTATATCCTGGCGCCGGAAGGCCTGAAGGTGGGCGACACCGTAATGAGCGGCGCGAACGCCGATATCAAGCCGGGCAACTGCCTGCCGTTCGTGAACATCCCTGTGGGTACCATCGTGCACAACATCGAGCTGTACCCCGGCAAGGGCGCCCAGCTGGTGCGCAGCGCCGGCAACATGGCGCAGCTGATGGCAAAGGAAGGCAAGTACGCCCTGGTGCGCCTGCCCTCCGGCGAGATGCGCAATGTGCCTGTGAACTGCATTGCCACCATTGGCCAGGTGGGCAACATCGACCACGAAAACGTGAACATCGGCAAGGCCGGCCGCAAGCGTCATATGGGCTGGCGCCCGACGGTGCGCGGCTCTGTCATGAACCCGTGCGATCACCCGCACGGCGGCGGCGAGGGCAAGAGCCCTGTGGGCCGTCCCGGCCCTGTTACCCCGTGGGGCAAACCCGCCATGGGCTACAAGACCCGCAAACATCATGCGCGTTCCGATAAGTTCATCGTCAAGCGCGCCAACGGTAAATAAGGAGGAGAGCTGTCATGGGTAGAAGTGTTAAAAAAGGACCTTTCGTCCAGCCGGTGCTGCTCAAACGTGTACAGGCGATGAACGAGGCTGGCGAGAAGCGCGTGCTCAAAACATGGAGCCGCTCCTCTACGATCTTTCCGGATTTCGTAGGCCATACCTTTGCCGTGCACGACGGCCGCAAGCACGTCCCTGTGTATGTGACAGAGGACATGGTGGGCCACAAGCTGGGCGAGTTCGCCCCCACCCGCACCTTCAAGGGCCACGCGGGCGGCAAGACCACCGGCAAATAAAGGATAGGAGAGGATTACAATGGAAGCAAGGGCACATCTTAGATACGCCCGCATCGCGCCCCGCAAGGTTTCTGTGGTGCTGGATCTGATCCGCAATCAGGACCTGGACAAGGCGCTGGCGATTCTGCAGTACACCCCGAAGGCTGCCTCCGAGCTCCTTTTGAAACTGGTGAAATCTGCCGCCGCCAATGCGGAAAACAACCACAACATGGATAAAAACAACCTGTACGTCGCCGAGTGCTTTGTCACCCCGGGCCCCACACTGAAGCGTATGCGCCCCCGTGCACAGGGCCGCGCGTTTCGCGTTCTGAAGAGGACCAGCCACATCACGGTCGTCCTCAAAGAGAAAGAGTAAGGAGGTAAGCAGTATGGGTCAGAAAGTCAATCCCCACGGTCTTCGCGTGGGTGTCATCAAAGATTGGGACAGCCGCTGGTTCACCTCTAAGCGCGATTTCGGCGATACCCTCGTGGAAGATTACAAGCTGCGCAAGCAGCTGAAAAAGCAGCTTTACAATGCCGGCGTTCCCAAAATTGAGATTGAGCGCACGTTCGACAGCCAGACGGGCAAACCCCGTGTGCGCGTCACCGTTCACTGCTCGAAGCCGGGCATGGTAATTGGCAAGGGCGGCGCTGAAAAGGAAAAGCTGCAGGCGCAGCTGACCAAACAGTACGGCAAGGATATTTACCTGAACATCGTTGAGGTGCGCAACCCCGATGTGAACGCCCAGCTGGTGGCCGAGAACATTGCTTCTCAGCTCGAGCGCCGCATCGCGTTCCGCCGCGCCATGAAGCTCTGCATGGGCCGTGCAATGCGCATGGGCGCCAAGGGCATCAAGGCTCAGGTGGGCGGCCGTTTGGCCGGCGCCGATATTGCCCGCAGCGAGAGCTATCACGAGGGCACGATTCCCCTGCAGACGCTGCGCGCCGACATCGACTATGGCTTTGCCGAGGCAGATACCACCTACGGCAAGATTGGCGTGAAGGTGTGGATCTACAAGGGCGAAGTTCTCAAGGGTGCCAAGCCCGTGGAGCCCGAACCCCGTTTCGAGCGCCGCGAGCGCCGCGCGCCCAGAACCCGCAGAGAAGGAGGCAACAAATAATGTTACTGCCCAAACGCGTGAAATACCGCCGCGTCCAGCGCGGCCGCATGAAAGGTAAGGCCATGCGTGGCAATACCGTTTCTCAGGGCCAGTATGGCATCGTTGCCCTGGAGCCCTCCTGGATCACCTCGAACCAGATCGAGGCCGCCCGTGTCGCCATGACGCGTTATATCAAGCGCGGCGGCAAGGTGTGGATCAAAATCTTCCCGGATAAGCCCGTCACCGAGAAACCGGCCGAGACGCGCATGGGTTCCGGTAAAGGCAGCCCCGAATACTGGGTGGCCGTGGTAAAGCCCGGCCGTGTGCTGTTCGAAATTGCCGACGTCAGCGAAGAGACCGCGCGTGAGGCCCTGCGCCTTGCCGCCCACAAGCTGCCGGTGAAATGCAAATTCGTCAAACGTGAGGAGGTTGAATGAGCATGAAAGCAGCCGAACTGCGCGAAATGAGCAACGCAGAACTGACCAAGAAGCTGGCCGAGCTGAAAGAAGAGCTGTTCAACCTTCGCTTCCAGCACGCCATCAACCAGCTGGATAACCCCGGCCGCATCGAAACCGTCAAACGAGACATTGCCCGCGTGAACACCGTTTTGCGCGCCAATGAGCTCAAGGACGCTGAATAAATAGAGAGGGAGGAAAACCATGGAACGCAATCTGAGAAAGACCCGTGTGGGTGTGGTCGTGTCCGATAAAATGGACAAAACGGCCGTGGTGTCCGTAATGGACAGCGTGCAGCACCCTCTCTACAAAAAGATCATGAAGCGCACGGTGAAGTTCAAAGTTCACGATGAGAACAACGAGTGCGGCGTGGGCGACCGCGTCATGATCATGGAGACCCGTCCTTTGAGCCGCGACAAGCGCTGGAGACTGGTCAAAATCGTTGAGAAAGCGAAATAACGCAGCTTTGAAAGGAGATTCTGTCTTATGGTACAGATGCAAAGCTATCTCAAAGTGGCCGACAACACCGGTGCGAAAGAAATTATGTGCATCCGTGTGCTGGGCGGCTCGCGTAAGAGATACGCCGGCATCGGCGATGTGATCGTGGCTTCGGTCAAGAAAGCAACGCCGAACGGCACCGTGAAAAAGGGCGATGTGGTCAAGGCTGTGGTGGTTCGCAGCAAACAGGGCCTGCGCCGCGAAGACGGTTCCTATATCCGCTTCGACGAAAACGCGGCTGTTATCATCCGCGAGGACAAAAACCCGAGGGGCACCCGTATCTTTGGGCCGGTGGCGCGCGAGCTGCGTGACGCTGGCTACCTGAAGATCGTCAGCCTTGCTCCGGAGTCGCTGTAAGGAGGTTTTTTGACAGTGGAAAAAGTTCATGTGAAAACCGGCGACACCGTGATGATCATCAGCGGGAAAGACCGCGGCAACTCCGGCAAGGTGTTGCAGGTGAGCCCGAAAGAGGGCAAAGTCATCGTGGAAGGCCGTAATATGGTCACCAAACACGTCAAACCCCGCCGCCAGGGCGAGCAGGGCGGCATCGTGAAGGCCGAGGGCGCGCTGTATGCGTCCAAGGTGATGCCCGTCTGCCCGAAATGCGGCAAGGCCACGCGTGTGGGCCACACCGAAAAAGACGGTAAAAAAGTGCGCGTCTGCAAAAAATGCGGCGCGGAATTTTAAGAAAGGGGAGGGCACAGGACAATGGCAAGATTAAAAGACGCTTATGTCAAAGACGTCGCTCCCGCTCTGATGAAGAAATTCAGCTACAAAAGCGTGATGCAGATTCCCAAGCTGGATAAAGTGGTCATCAACGTGGGCTGCGGCGAAGCGCGCGACAACCCCAAGGTTATGGACGCCATCCTTTCCGACCTTGCAAAAATCACCGGCCAGAAGGCCGTGGTGTGCCGTGCCAAGAAGAGCGTTGCAAACTTCAAGCTGCGCGAAGGCATGCCCATCGGCGCCAAAGTGACGCTGCGCGGCGAGCGCATGTATGAATTTGTCGATCGCTTCTTCAGCGTGGCCCTGCCCCGCGTGCGCGATTTCCGCGGCATCAACGGCAACTCCTTCGACGGCCGCGGCAACTATTCCTGCGGCGTGAAAGAGCAGCTGATTTTCCCGGAAATCGACTACGACAAAATTGACGCCGTGCGCGGCATGGATGTCTGCTTTGTCACCACCGCGAAGACCGACGAAGAGGCCAAAGAGCTGCTGACGCTTTTGGGCGCTCCGTTTGCGAACTAAAGGGAGGGCATGAGATTTGGCTAAGACAAGCATGAAAGTGAAACAGCAGATGGCGCCGAAGTTCAGCACCCGTGCTTACAACCGCTGCAAAATCTGCGGCCGCCCCCACGCCTATCTGCGCAAGTACGGCGTGTGCCGTATCTGCTTCCGCGAGCTGGCCTATAAGGGCGAAATTCCCGGCGTGAAGAAAGCCAGCTGGTAAACAGCCCGCCGGCAAACCGAAAGCACAACTGAACAACACTAGGAGGTTAGTGGCACATGCAAATTACTGATCCTATCGCGGATTTGCTGACCCGCATCCGCAACGCCAGCACTGCCAAACACCCTTCGGTAGACGTTCCCGCTTCCAATTTGAAAAAGGCCATCGCTAACATTCTTTTGGAAGAAGGCTATGTGAAGGGTGTTCAGGTCATCGACGATGACAAGCAGGGCGTGATTCGCATCACCCTGAAATACACCGAAACCGGCGCGCCCGTCATCTCGGGCCTTCGCCGCATCTCGAAGCCGGGTCTTCGCATTTATGCCAACTGCGAAAACATGCCCAAGGTCATGAAGGGCCTTGGCACGGCAATCATCTCCACTTCGAAGGGCGTCATGACAGACAAGGCCGCACGCAAAGCAAACGTGGGCGGCGAAGTCCTCGCCTTTGTGTGGTAAGAAAGGGGCATAGACAATGTCGAGAATTGGAAGAAAACCCATCGTCATCCCGGCGGGCGTTGAAGTGAAGATTGATGGCAGCAACGTCACCGTGAAGGGCCCCAAGGGCACGCTGAATTCCCACATCAATCCCATCATCACTGCGAAGGTGGAGAATGGTGAAGTAGTCGTGACCCGCCCCAATGACGAGAAAGAAGCCCGCAGCCTGCATGGCCTGACGCGCACACTCATCAGCAACATGGTGGAGGGCGTCACCAACGGCTACAAGAAAGAGCTTGAGATCCAGGGCGTGGGCTACCGCGCTTCGAAGCAGGGCAAGGACCTTGTGATGAACCTGGGCTATTCGCACCCGGTTGTCGTTCCGGAAACGGACGGTATCACCATTGAAGTTCCCGATCCTCTCAAAATCGTTATCAACGGCATCGACAAACAGCGCGTCGGCCAGTTTGCCGCGGAAGTGCGCGAGAAGCGCCCGCCCGAACCCTACAAGGGCAAAGGCATCCGCTATGTGGGCGAGTATGTCGCTCATAAAGAGGGCAAGGCCGGCAAGGGCGCAAAATAAGAGAAGGAGTGAAGAGACATGGTCAATAAACCGGATAAGAATGTCGCGCGCCTGCGCAGACACCGCCGCGTCCGCGGCAAAATCTCCGGCACGGCAGCGTGCCCGCGTCTGGATGTGTTCCGCTCCTCCAAACATATCTACGCCCAGCTCATCGATGACGTGGCCGGCGTTACGCTGGCCAGCGCGTCCAGCATGGACAAGGATTTTGAAGGCTTTGGCGGCAACATCGAGGCTGCAAAGAAGGTTGGCAACATGATCGCCAAAAAGGCAGCCGAGAAAGGCATCACCAAAGCGGTGTACGACCGCGGCGGCTTTGTGTATCACGGCCGCGTGAAAGCTTTGGCGGAAGGCGCCCGTGAGGGCGGCCTCGAGCTGTAAGGAGGATACAAATGGAAAAGATCGACGCATCCACCATGGAGCTGCAGGAAAAGGTTGTTGCCATCAACCGTGTATCCAAAACCGTGAAGGGCGGCCGCGTGATGAAGTTCTCTGCGCTTGTCGTTGTAGGCGACGGCAACGGCACTGTTGGCTTTGGCCTGGGCAAGGCCGCCGAGGTGCCTGAGGCCATCCGCAAGGGCCTGGAAGACGCCAAGAAGAACCTGCACAAAATTGCTTTGAATGGCACCACCATTCCTCATGCAGTGGTGGGCAAATTCGGCGCCGGGCAGGTGCTGATGCGCCCGGCCCCCGAAGGCACCGGCGTAATTGCCGGCGGCGCTGTGCGCGCCGTGCTGGAAGTGGCAGGCATCAAGGATATCCGCACCAAGTGCCAGCGCACCAATAACCCCTGCAACGTGGTGACCGCCACCATGAACGGCCTGCTCAGCCTGATGAGCGCCGAGCAGGTGGCTGCCAAGCGCGGCAAAACCGTGCAGGAAATTTTGGGTTAAGGAGGCAGTGAACCATGGCTGAAGAAGTGAAAGTGACGGCTGCGGCTGAGGAAAAGGCCCCCGCCAAGAAGCCGGCCGCAAAGAAAACTGCCGCGAAACCCGCCGCAGAAAAAAAGCCCGCGGCCAAGAAGCCGGCGGCCAAAAAAGAGGGCGCCGAGAAGAAGGCGCCTGCTAAGAAGGCGGCCCCCAAGGCTGCTGCTGAAAAGAAAGAGGCGCCGGCCGCCGAGAAGGCTGCGCCCAGCGCCAAAAAGGCAACCGCCAAAGCAAAGGCTGCCGAAGGCCTTGCCATCACGCTGGTGAAAAGCCTTATCGGCCGTTCTGATTGCCAGATCGCCACGGCAAAAAGCCTGGGCCTGAAGCGCGTGGGCGACAAAACCGTGCAGCCCGACAACGCGGCGACAAAGGGCAAGATCAGCAAGATCTCTCATATGGTGAACGTCACCAAAGCGTAACAGCAAGGAGGTGCATTGACAATGATGCTACACGAACTGAAACCTGCCCAGGGTGCCACGAAAGCTGCCAAGCGCAAAGGCCGCGGCCACGGCTCTGGCAACGGCAAGACGGCGGGTTACGGCCACAAGGGCCAGAAGGCACGTTCCGGCGTGAAGAAAGCCGGTTTCGAAGGCGGCCAGATGCCGCTGCAGCGCCGCCTGCCCAAGCGTGGTTTCAACAATATTTTCGCAACGGAATATGCTATCGTGAAGGTGAGTGACCTTGAAAAGTTTGAGGCTGGCAGCGTCGTAGACGCCAAGGCTCTGCTGGAAAAGGGCATTATCCGCAAAACGCTTGACGGTGTGAAGGTGCTGGGCAACGGCACGCTTACCAAAGAGCTCACCGTGAAGCTCAACGCCTACTCCGCCTCCGCGAAGGAGAAAATCGAGAAAGCAGGCGGGAAGGCAGAGGTGATCTGACCGTGTTTGATACGTTCAAAAACGCGTGGAAGATCGAAGACCTTCGCAAGCGCATCCTGTTTACGCTGATGGTTTTGGTCGTCTTCCGCCTGGGCTGCGCCATTCCGGTTCCGTTCGTGAACACGGCGCTGCTTCAGACGGTGGCCTCCAGCTCCGGCAACCTGATTGGTTATATCAACATGCTCAGCGGCGGCGCGTTCAGCCGCGCCATGCTGTTTGCGCTGGGTGTCTCGCCGTATATCAACAGCTCTATCATCATTCAGCTGCTGACGGTGGTCATCCCCGCGCTGGAGCGTCTTTCCAAAGAAGGGGAGGACGGCCGCAAGAAGCTGCAGCGCATCACGCGCTATGTGGGCGCCGGCATTGCGCTGGCATTGTCCATTGCCTACTACTTCCTGCTTCGCAACTGGGGCGTGCTGGTGTACACAGAGGGTGCCTCTGCGGTGTTCAGCGCTGTGGTAATGATTTTTGCCTTTACCGCCGGTTCCATGTTTGTCCAGTGGATGGGCGAGCAGATCGACGTGAAGGGCATCGGCAACGGCATTTCAATTCTGATTTTTGCCGGCATTATCTCCAGCTGGAGCAGCCTGTTCACCAGTGTGAGGTATTACTTCGGCCTTGCCATGGATGGCGAGAGCAAGTACTTCATCTTTATGCCTCTGATTTTGGTGCTTGCGCTGGTGGTTTTGGTGCTCATTGTGATTTTGAACGCAGCCGAGCGCCGCATTCCGGTGCAGTATGCCAAGCGCGTGGTGGGCCGTAAAATGTACGGCGGCCAGAACAGCCACATTCCCATCAAGGTGAATATGAGCGGCGTAATGCCCATCATTTTTGCCTCTACGCTGGCCATGATCCCCACCACCATTGCACAGTTCTTCCCCAACCTTTACAATGCATCTGTGCATCCGGTGTGGAGTGCGATTCTGGGGGCGTTCAGCCCCTCGAGCTGGGCCTATGCCGTCATCTATTTTGTGCTCATCATCGCGTTCAACTACTTCTATGTGGCAATTCAGTATAACCCCGTTGAGATTGCCAACAACCTGCGCAACAACAGCGGCACAATTCCGGGCTACCGCCCGGGCAAGCCCACCAGCGATTTCATCACCAAGGTGCTGGGCAAAATTACGTTCATTGGCGCCATGTTCCTGGGCATTGTGGCCATCTTCCCCATTGCCCTTACGGCTATCACCGGCATGGACATCGCGCTGGGCGGCACCAGCCTGCTGATTGTGGTGGGCGTGGCGCTGGATACGTCGCGCAGCCTCGAGAGCTATATGCTCATGCGTCACCACAAGGGCTTCCTGGAGTAAGCCCTGCCAATATTTTGATCACGTTAGGGGGACTAGGCAATGAAATTGATCCTTTTGGGCGCGCCCGGCGCGGGCAAAGGCACGCAGGCGGAAATTATCTGCGACAAGCTGAATATCCCCGCCATCAGCACGGGCAATATCCTTCGTGAAGCGATGAAGAACGAAACGGAGATGGGCCTGAAGGCGAAAGCCTTCATCGAGTCTGGCGCGCTCGTCCCCGATGACGTGATCATCAGCATCATCAAAGAGCGTCTTGCGCAGCCAGATTGCGCCGGCGGCTTCATCCTTGACGGTGTGCCCCGCACAGTGGCGCAGGCCGAGGCTTTGGAAGAGATGGGCGTGGAGATTGATAAGGTTGTAGACCTGGAAGTGGCCGACGACACCATCATCAAACGCCTGTCTGGCCGCCGCGTATGTTCTGCCTGCGGCGCAAGCTACCACACTATCTACAAACCCAGCAAGCAGCCCGATGTGTGCGACCGCTGCACGGGCCCGCTGATTGTCCGCAAGGACGACGAGCCCGCCACCATTCTGGAGCGTTTGAACGTTTACCACGAGCTCACCGAGCCGCTGGTGGATTTTTACCGCCAGCGCGGCAAGCTTGTGGTGGTGGAAGGGCAGGAAGATGTGGAAGATACCACAAAACTCCTGTTCGAGAAGCTGGGGGTATAAGCCGTGATCCAGATAAAAACGGCAAAAGAGATCGAGGCCATGCGCCTGGCGTGCGAGATCTCGGCCGGTGCCCTTCGGGCTGCCGGCGAGGCTGTGCGCCCGGGCGTTAGCACGGCCCAGATCGACAAGATCGTGTATGACTATATCGTCCAGCGCGGCGCGAAGCCCAACTTCAAGGGGCTGTACGGCTTTCCGGGTTCGGCGTGCATCTCGGTGAATGACACTGTGATTCACGGCCTGCCCTCTAAGCACATCGTGCTGAAGGAAGGCGATATCGTCAGCGTCGACACAGGCGCCGCCATCGGCGGCTGGAACGGCGACAACGCCGCCACGTTCGCGTGTGGCGCGGTTGCCGGAAATGCACAGCACATCATGGATGTCACAAAAGAAGCCCTCGCAAGGGGCATCGCGGCTGCACAACCGGGAAACCGGGTGGGTGACATTGGTGCTGCTGTCCAGCAGTATGTGGAGGCGAACGGCCTTTCCGTCGTGCGCACTTTTGTGGGGCACGGCGTGGGCCGTAAGCTGCACGAGGACCCCGAGGTGCCGAACTTCGGCACAGCGGGCCACGGGCCGCGCCTTGTGGCCGGAATGGTAATTGCCATCGAACCGATGGTGAACGAGGGCACCCATGTGGTGAAGGAACAGCCCGATGGCTGGACCATCAAAACCGCAGACGGCAAGCTCTCGGCCCATTTCGAGCACACCATCGCCATTACGCCGAAAGGCCCGGTCATCCTCACGCAAGCGTGAGCCGGGCCAATGCAAACGCGGCGCTTTGCGCCAACACTGAAGGAGGCTGTGAAAGCTTTGTCCAAAGAAGATGTCATCGAAGTGGAAGGCACTGTTGTCGAGGCAATGCCGAACGCCATGTTCCGCGTGGAGATCCAGGGCGGGCATCAGTTGCTGGCACATATCTCCGGCAAGCTGCGCATGAATTTCATCCGCATTTTGCCCGGCGATAAGGTCACGCTGGAGATGAGCCCTTACGATCTGACAAAGGGGCGCATCACATGGCGCTCGAAGTAAGCTTGTAAGGAGGTACCGATTATGAAAGTGAAACCTTCCGTGAAACCCATTTGTGAAAAGTGCAAGGTCATCAAGCGCAAAGGCCGCGTGATGGTTATTTGCCAGAACCCGAAGCATAAACAGCGCCAGGGCTAAGCGGCCCGGCAGGCACGGCAGGGGGCTCCCGCCGCCGTGTAGAACTTGATAGGGAGACATCAATCAGGAGGTGCTCATATGGCACGTATTGCCGGAGTTGACTTGCCCAAAGAAAAGCGAGTTGAAATTGGCCTGACCTACATCTACGGGATTGGCCGCAGCGCCGCGGACCAGATCCTCGCCGCTACGAACATCAACCCCGATACCCGTGTGAAGGACTTGACCAAGGACGAAGAGGCGCTGATCCGTGACTACATCGACAAGAACTTTGTCGTGGAAGGCGATCTGCGCCGCAACACGGCTCTGGATATCAAGCGTCTTGTTGAAATCCAGTGCTACCGCGGCGTGCGCCACCGCAAGGGCCTGCCCGTGCGTGGCCAGCGTTCCAAAACGAATGCGCGTACCCGCAAGGGCCCGAAGCGCACCGTCGCCAATAAGAAGAAGTAAGCCACAAGGAGGATAACATGGCACAGAAAGCTGCTGCTAAGAAGGGCGCCGCCACGCGTATGAAACGCCGCGAGCGCAAAAACATCGAACGTGGCTGCGCACATATCCAGAGCACGTTCAACAATACCATCGTGACCATCACGGACGTGCAGGGCAACGCAGTGTCTTGGGCTTCCGCAGGCGGCCTGGGCTTCCGCGGCTCGCGCAAATCTACGCCGTTTGCCGCGCAGAGCGCTGCCGAGACGGCTGCCAAAGCTGCGATGGAGCATGGCATGAAGTCTGTGGAAGTGTATGTGAAGGGCCCCGGTTCCGGCCGTGAAAGCGCTATCCGCGCACTGCAGGCGACCGGCCTTGAAGTGAACATGATCAAGGACGTCACCCCCATCCCGCACAACGGCTGCCGCCCGCCGAAACGCCGTCGTGTCTAATCGAAAGGAGAAAATAAGTTATGGCTAAGAATATGCAGCCGATCGCCAAACGCTGCCACGCTCTGGGCATTTCTCCTGCTGTTATGGGTTATGCGAAGAAAACAACCAACCGCAACCCCGGCGGCCAGATGAGAAAGAAGAAGAGCGAGTATGCGCTTCAGCTGGCTGAAAAGCAGAAAGTGAAATTTGTGTATGGCATTATGGAGCGCCAGTTCCGCTCTTACTATGAGAAGGCCTCCCGCATGGCCGGTAAAACCGGTGAAAACCTGTTGATCCTGGTGGAACGCCGCCTGGATAACGTTGTGTACCGTCTGGGCTTTGCCGGTACACGCCGTGAGGCCCGTCAGCTGGTGACCCATGCGCACTTTACGGTCAATGGCAAAAAGGTGAACATCCCCTCCTATCTGATAAAGCCCGGTGATGTTGTGGAAGTGGCGGCTGCCAGCCGCTCTTCTGTAAAATTCAGCAAGCTGACCGGCGAGGACGCCCCCATGGTGACTCTGCCCCAGTGGCTGGAACGCGAGAAGAACACGCTGAAGGGCACTGTTGTGAAAATGCCCGTCCGCGAAGACATTGACCTGCCTGTTGAGGAACACCTCATCGTCGAGTTGTACTCCAAATAACCCCGCGCTTTGCCTTGAAAAATGCATAGCAATCAGCAGGGCCCCCGGCCCGCTAGTTAAAGGAGGGTTACCCTATGATGGAGATCGAAAGGCCCAGGATCGATACAGCGAACCTTTCTGCCGATGGCCGCTATGGCAAATTTGTGGTAGAACCGCTGGAGCGCGGCTTTGGCACGACGCTTGGCAACAGCCTGCGCCGCGTGCTGCTTTCCAGCCTGCCCGGCGTTGCAGTCACCAGCATCAAAATCGACGGTGTGGTGCACGAGTTCTCTACAATTGAGGGCGTCAAGGAAGACGTGACCGAGATTGTGCTGAATGTGAAGGGCATCACGGCAAAACTGTACTCTGACACCCCCAAGACGGTGCGCATCGAGGCGTCCGGCGAGGGCGAAGTGACTGCCGGCAGCATTCAGCAGGATGCCGAGCTCGAGGTTTTGAACCCCGATTGGCACATTGCCACGCTGGCCGACGGCGCAAAGCTGGTGATGGAGCTGACGTTTGATAAGGGCCGCGGCTATGTGCCTGCCGAGCGCAACAAGCAGAACGCCGAACAGGCGCCGCTTGGCTCGCTGCCTGTGGACAGCATCTATACCCCGGTTTTGAAAGTGAACTACGGGGTAGAGAACACTCGCGTGGGGCAGATTACAGACTATGATAAACTCACGCTTGAAGTGTGGACAGACGGCACCATCAGCGCGCAGGAGGCCGTAAGCCTGGCCGCGCGCATCATGACCGAGCATCTGAACCTGTTTGTGACGCTGTCGCAGGAGGCAATGGATGCCGAGATCATGGTGGAGAAGGACGACAAGGGCAAAGAGAAAGCTTTGGAAATGACCATTGAAGAGCTGGATCTTTCCGTGCGCTCGTTCAACTGCCTGAAACGCGCCGGTATCAACACGGTGGAAGACCTGATCAGCAAATCTGAAGACGAGATGATGAAAGTGCGCAACCTCGGCCGCAAGAGCCTGGAGGAAGTCGTCGCAAAGCTGGATTCGCTCGGTTTTAAGCTCAGTAAAGACGACGAATAACGCAAAGGAGTGAATTGGGATGCCCGGTACCAGAAAACTTGGCAGAGCGAGCGATCACCGCAAGGCGATGCTGCGCGCCATGGTAACATATCTGCTGGAGAACGGCAAGATCGAGACAACCCTGGCCCGTGCGAAGGAAGTGCGCAGCATGGCCGAGAAGATGATCACGCTCGGCAAGCGCGACGATCTGCACGCAAAGCGTCAGGTGTTCTCGTTCATTACGAAAGAGAACGTTGCGAAGAAAGTGATTGATGAGATTGGCCCGAAGTATACCGACCGTGACGGCGGTTATACGCGCATCGTGAAAACCGGCGTGCGCCGCGGCGATGCTGCCGAAATGGCCATCATCGAACTGGTGTAAGCTGCCAGCTTCCTCCAGTGAAAAAGAACCCTGCGCCATGGCGGATGGCTGAAAATTAGCGGAGTTTCCGCTGCTTTCGGCCCTGCGCATGCGAAGGGAACCGTTTAAAAGAACGGGCATCCGGTGCTTGGCACCGGGTGCCCGTTTTTGCTTTTACCAGCACAAAACCGGGGCGCGCTGCCCGGCCCGCCCTTCATGCAGCGGCGGCCCTGTTTGCCTTGGCGCCGGCCGCCGCCCGTTTTGGAAAGTGTGTGTGCCGATGAGGGGAACGCCCCTTTTCCTGTGACAGCATTTTATGCAGCCCGCGCCTGTTTGCTGCGTTGTGCAATGTATTGTATGCCCAGATGCTTGTCCCAATATGGCAGCATGTGGTAGAATAAAGAAAATTTCTGCCGGGCAGTGCACAGCGCGCCTGGCGCCAGGGAAGGGTGCAGGATATGGAGTTGCTGGAACAGCGCATTCGAAGTGAGGGCGTGGTGAAACCGGGTGGCGTTTTGAAGGTGGACGCCTTTTTGAACCACCAGATGGACGTTGCCCTGTTCAGCGCCATGGGCGCAGAGTGGAAGCGCCTGTTTGCGGGCGCGCCCATCAATAAAATCCTCACCATCGAGGCCTCCGGCATCGGCATTGCCTGCGTGGCGGCCCAGCACTTTGGCGTGCCCGTGGTGTTTGCCAAGAAGGCCAAAAGCGTGAACATCGACGGCGACGTGTGGGTTACAAAGATAGAGTCTTTTACGCATAAGCGCGTGTATGATGTAATGGTTTCGAAAAAATACCTTGGCCCGCAGGACCATGTGCTGATCATCGACGACTTCCTGGCCAACGGCTGTGCGCTGCAGGGGCTTTTGAGCCTGGTGCAGGCGGCAGGCGCCACCGTGGAAGGCGTGGGTATTGCCGTGGAAAAGGGGTTCCAGCGCGGCGGTGCGCTGATACGCGCCCAGGGCGTGCGGGTAGAGAGCCTTGCGGTGGTAGAAGCGATGGATGCAGAGACCGGTGAAATCGTGTTCCGCCATTGACGCACGGAAACAGGCGGGCCCCAAGGCGTGAACAAGAAGCACACAGGAGGAAGCGGCATGAGCAAAGCGGGCGCTGTGCTGGAGGAAGTAAAAAAGGCTGTGGTAGGCAAGGATGAGGTGCTGGTGCAGGTGCTGCTGGCCATTCTGGCGGGCGGGCATATTCTGCTGGAGGACATTCCCGGCGTGGGCAAAACTACCATGGCGCTGGCCTTTTCGCGCGCGCTGGCGCTGGAATATAACCGGGTGCAGTTTACACCGGATGTGCTGCCGTCCGATATCACAGGCTTTTCCCTGTATAACAAGCACACGGGCGCCATGGAATACCAGCCGGGGGCCGTGTTGTGCAACCTGTTTTTGGCAGACGAGCTGAACCGCGCCACCAGCCGCACGCAAAGCGCACTGTTAGAGGCGATGGAGGAGGGCGGCGTGACGGTGGACGGCGTGACGCACCCTGTGCCGCAGCCTTTTGTGGTGGTGGCCACGCAAAACCCGGCCGGTGCCTCGGGCACACAGCTTTTGCCGGATTCTCAGCTGGACCGCTTTATGGTAAAACTTTCTATGGGCTACCCCACGGAAGAGAGCGAAGTGGAACTTTTGCGCCGCAGGCAGGGCGGGGCCCCGCTGGACAGCGTGCGCCAGGTGCTGGGGCACGATGAACTGCGCGCTTTGCGCGCGCAGGTGGCCGGGCTGTATATGAACACGGCTGTGATGCAATACATTGTGCGGCTGGTGCGCGCCACGCGCCGCCACGCGCAGGTGGTGCAGGGGGCCAGCCCGCGCGCCACGCTTGCGCTGGCCGCCATGGCAAAGGCGGCGGCCTTTGCCCGCGGGTGCGACTATGTGGCCCCGCGCGATGTGCAGGCCGTGTTTTCCTGCACCATTGCCCACCGCCTTCTGCTGGCGCCGGAGGCAAAAAGCGCGCAGGATGTGTGCGAAGAGGTGCTGCAGGGCATAAAGGCCCCGCAGCTTCGCTGACGTGGCGCGCACAAGGGCCCTGTATGTGCTTGCACTGGCCGGGGCCTATGTGTTCTACTGTAATTATTACGGCTTTTTCGCTGTGCTTGTGCTGCGCTGTGCGCTGGCGGCGCCCGCAGTTTCGCTTGCGCTCGGCATTTTGGGCGCCCTGTGCACACGGCTGTATCTTGAAGCACCGGCAGAGCTTGCCATCCATGGGGAGGGCAGGGTGCGGGTGTACTGTGCAGGTCGCTTTCTTCCCGCGCGTTTCGGCGGGCGGCTGGAGGCCTGCGCTTTGCTGACAGGCGAAAAGAAACGCACCCGTGTTTTGGCCCGCGGCGAATGGGCCTGCCCGGTGGACACGGCGCACTGCGGCTGTGTGCGCTATGGTTTGGTGCGCGCCTGGGCAACAGACCCGCTGGGCCTGTTCCGCCTGCCGCTGCGCAGGCCGCAGGCGGCTGCCGTGACGGTATGGCCCAAACCCGAAGCACCGCAGCCTGTGCCGCCCATGCCGGACGCGCTGGCGGCCGATAGCCTTGTGGCAAAACCGGGCGGCGGCTATTCAGAAGAACATGACCTGCGCCCCTACCGCCCGGGCGATGCGGTAAACGCTATTCACTGGAAGCTTTCGGCCAAGGCCAACGAGGTTATTGTGCGCGAGCCGCTGTGCCCGCGCGGGCTGCGCGCCGCGCTTTTGCTGGACGCGCGCGGCACCGCCGCCGAGCGGGATCGCGCGTTTGCGCGCCTGTTGTGGCTGGCAAGGGCGCTGCTGGCGGCCGGGGTGTCTCATCTTGTGCTCACCTTTGCCGACGGAACGATACAGGCGGTGCCTTTGCAGGTGGAGGATGACCTGACGGATTTTCTGCGCCGCCTGCTGGCGCAGCCCGTGCCGCAGGGCGCCCCGCCGCATGCGCTGCCGCCGCAGTTCCGCGCCCGGTGGCAGTACACCGTGCATGGGAAGGAGGCGCCCCATGGGTAAGCGGAAAAAGCAGCCCCATGTGCCCTGGCCTGCCGCGCGAAAGGGTGTTCAGGACGCCGCTGCGCGTCTGGCATGGGTGCCCGGCGCGCTGGCACGGATGCTGTTGGCGCTGTGCGGCGTGTATGGGGCCGTGTTTGGCCTTGCACAGGGCTTTGCCCTGGAAACGGATGTGCGCCTTGTGGCGGCCTTCTGCGTGGGCGCTGTGGCCGTGTGCCTGCTGGTGCCGGCGGCTGTGCGCCTGGTGCGGCGCGGCAGGCCGCCGCGCCGCCTGTGGGCGAGAAAGGGCTGCCTGTTTGCCGTCTGGGCGGCTGTGCTGGCTCTGTGGGCATGGGGCGTGCCGCCCGTGTGCCTTGGCTTCAGGCTGTTGTGCGCGCGCATCACGCAGGAATACAGGCTTTACTATGCCTGGGTGCCGCAGTGGTACCCGGAGATGCTCTCTGCCGGGGCGGCACAGGCGCGCGGGCTGTACACGGCTTTTTTGTGCTGGCTGGCCCTGCTGGCGGCAGGGCTTGTGTGCATGGCGCTTGCCGCCAAAAAACGGGCGCTGTGGGGCATTTTGGCCACAGCGGTGCCGTTCTGCCTCCCTTTGGTGGTCACGCGGGTGGCCGGGCCCGGCCCGGTATGTGCCATGCTGGCGTTTTGGCTGGCGCTGGTGTTTTCACAGCCGTTTCATGCGGCAAACACGGCGCGCGGCGCCCGGGCGGCGCTTTTGGCCCTGCCTTTGGCGCTGTGCGGGGTGGCGGCGCTGTACCTGCCGCTGGATAAAACCGATTATTCGCGCCCGGCATGGGCGCTGAACCCCTGGCGCACTATGCTGGAATGGAGCGCACAGCTGCCCGGCCAGTGGGGCGCGGGCGCGCAGGCTGCGCTGGATGACATGCCCACGGCGCTGGTGCGTGTGGGCAGCCACGGTGCGCAGAACCTGACAGTCTCTGGCCCCCGCTATACGGGCAGAACCATGCTGCAGGTGGAAAGCGATGTGGATGGCTTTTTCTACCTGCGCGGGGCCAGCGCAGGCGCATACACCGGCCAAAGCTGGCAGGCCGGGCGTGTGCTTCGCATGGCGGGCGGCCAGACGGCCTCGCCCCTCACCTACGCTGCGCGCTTTGCGGGCAGCGCGGCGCGCCACACCATGCAGCTGCGCCCGGTGGGGGACAGCACCGGCCTTTGCTACCTGCCTATGTACCCCGCGGGCCTGCAGCAGGCGGAATTTGAGGGCGATATTTACGCGCGCCTTACCGGCGAACAGGCGCAGGTGGCCTTTGTGGCACAGCCGGGCAGCAGCGCGCCTGTGGCGCTGCAGGCGGAAGAGCAAGCCTATGCCGCCGCGGTGCGTGAGGTGTATACGGCCCTGCCGGAAGAAACGCGCAGTGCCCTGCTGGCGCTGGCCGCGCAGGCGGGCATCCGGCCCGGGGCAGGGGCCGAAGCGCTGGCGCGCCAGGTGGAAACCTATGTAGAGCAGGCCGCTGTGTATGACATAGAGGCCCCGCGCCAGCCCGCACAGGAAGACTTTGCCGTGTATTTTCTTGCGCAGGGAAAGCGCGGCTGGTGCATGCATTTTGCCACTGCGGCGGCCTGTATGCTGCGCGCGCTGGACGTGCCGGCGCGCTATGTATCTGGCTATGTGTGCACGGTGGAGGGCGGCGCGGCCGATGTGCCGGACTATGCCGCCCATGCCTGGGTGGAATATTATGTGCAGGGCAAAGGATGGCTGATGCTGGACGCCACGCCGCCCGCCGGGGTGGCGCAGGGTGGGCAGGAGGCTTTCGCATCTTCCGGCGCAGAAAGTGCGGGCAGCACACAGCCGCAGGCCACGCCCGCGCCGCAAAGCGGCAGCTTGCCTGCCTCGCAGCCGCAAAGCAGCGGGGAACAGGCGCCCGCTTCCACCGGGGAAGACGGGTTTGGCTTAGGCGCCTCGGGCGGGCAGGGTGCAAATTCGCCGGGCCTGCCGCAGGCCGTAAGGCAGGCGCTTGCGCGCACGGCGTGGGCGCTGGGGCTATGCATTGCCGCCTGCCTGTTGGCCGCCGCGCGCCGTTCGCTTTGCCTGCGGCGGCGCCGGGCCCTGTTTGCGCAGAACACCTGCTGTGCAGCCCTTGGCATTTACCGTTATGCGCTGCGCCTGAACGGCGGGGCCCCTTTGCCGGAGCACATTGTGCTGTTGGCGGAAAAGGCGAAGTTTTCCCGCAGCGGCCTTTCGGCGCAGGAGATGGACGCCCTGCGCAATTTTGCCGCCGCGCGTGCCCGGCAGCGTCGGGAACAGGCGGCCCTGCCGCGGCGTCTGTGGGATGAATGGGCCCTGTGCTTGTATTGACGCGGGCGCCCTTTGCGCCGGGGTGGCGCATGCAGAATGAAAAACGGCATTGGCCGGAAGGAAGAGAAGTAAAATGGAAAAGCTGAAAAAAGAATGGCCGCACCTGGCCGTGCTGGGTGCATCATTTCTGGTGCTGCCCGCGCTGTCGGGGCTGGCAGGCGGGGGCACGGCGCTGGTGGTGCTTTTGCTTGTTGTGTTTCCTTTGGAAAGCCTGCTGTGCGGCTTTTTTGCGGGCAAAGCGGGCGGCTTTGCGTGGTGGTTCTTTTTAGGGGCCGGTGTGCTGTTTACCTCGTCCATCCCCATGTATTACAACACCCCAAGCATGTACTCTTATGGGGGCATATATGCCCTGCTGGCCCTGGCGGCAAACGCCTTTGGCGGTTACATTGCCAGCGACAAGGGCACGCCAGATACCAACTGGAAGCGCAAGCAGGCACAGAAAAAAGCCTCACGGCCGCCGAAAAAGCTGCGCTGACGGCATGCCTGAAAAAACTGTCTGCGGCGTTTTCTGTGCGCGGCACCGGGCGTTTTGTGCCCAAAAGGGCTTTGCCGGGCAAACGCGGCCTCTGCCGTGCCTTGGCATGGGGCGCGGCAAAACAGGAAAAACCAAAGGGCCTGCACCATTTTGGTGCAGGCCCTTTGCTGTGCCCGGTATTATTTGCTGGCCAGAACATCGGCATATTCCGGGTGCTTTTCAAACCATGCCACGGCATAGCTGCACACCGGCACGGCCTTTTTGCCGCCCGCGCGCAAATGCTCTGCCGCGCGCTGCATCAGCTGGCCCGCCATGCCCTGCCCGCGCAGGGCCTCGTCCACAAAAGTGCGTGTAATGGCCACTGTGCCGTCTTCCCCTTCGGAAAAGCAAACTTCAGCCAGCACGGCCCCATTTTCTTCGTATACAATGCTGCTTTCTTTTGTGATGAAAGCCATATCCAATCACCCCTTTGAAAAAGTATACCGCATCTGTGCTTGACAGGCAAGCGAACCTATGGTATTTTGTAATTAAGTAATATATTACATAAATGAGAGGCGCACATGAACAAAAGAGAAAAGGGCGGGCAGGCCCCGCGGCTGCCTGCCTACCGGGCGGAATACCTGCTGTTTGGCGCCCTGCTGGCATATGGCAACCGGCTGCAGGCACTGGGCGACGGCTTTTACCGCGAGGTTACCACAAAACAGTGGTTTTTGCTGGCCTGCCTGGAACTGTTTGAAGCGCCGCCCACGCTGGGCGAGCTGGCGGACGCCATGGGCTGTTCCCATCAGAACACAAAGCAGCTTGCGCTGAAACTGGCCGCCAAACAGTATGTGCGGCTGGTGCGGGACGAAGCTGACGCCCGCCGCACCCGCGTGGTGCCCGGCCCTGCCTGCACCGCGCTGCGGGAGCATTACCGCGAAAAACAGGAAACATTTATGCAAGTGCTGTTTGCGGGCGTGCCGCAGGCAGACCTGGCTGCGGCGCTGAAGGTGATATGGAAACTGGGCGAAAACATGCAAGCCATGCAGGAGGGGTAACAATGGAAACAGTGGTGCTGTATACGTCGCATTACGGGGCGACAAAGCAATACGCAACGGCGCTTGCCGCGGCGCTGGGCGTGCCATGCTTTGCATTGGGCACAGAGGACGCGCAGGCCGTGCGCAGCGCAGGGCGCATTGTGTACGGCGGCGGCCTGTATGCGGGCGGCGTGGCCGGCCTTGGCAAGGCGAAAAAATATTTCCCCGGCAAGGATGTGTTTCTGTTCACAGTGGGGCTGGCTGCGGCGCAGCGGCCGGAGGTGCGCGCCGAAATAGAGGGCCAGGTGCGGCGCGGCCTTGGCCAGCAAAGCCTTGCGCCGGGGCGCCTGTTCTGCCTGCGCGGGGCTTTTTGCTTTGACAAACTGGGTGCAGTGCACAAAGCCATGATGCGCATGATGCGTCGCATGCTGCTGAAAAAGGGCGATGCCATGACGCAGGACGACCGCGACCTGCTTGCGGCCTATGATACACCGGTAGATTTTACAGATGTCTCTGCCCTTGCCCCGCTGGTAAGGGCCTGCGGGGCGGTGCCGCCTGCAGCATGGCAGGGCTGAGCCGGTATATGAAAAACAAAGAGGGCGCGCCGCCAAAGGGGTGGCGCGCCCTTCTGTTTTTTGTGTGCGCCGCTGCGGGGGCGCCGTTTGCGGGGTTAGCCCTGGGGAAATTCCTCTTTGCTTTTCACGCGGTGGGCCACTGTGTGCGGCGCCTCCACCACGCCCTGAGGCCCGGCGGCCTGCCCCTGGTTGGTGTAATACAGGGCGGGGCGCATGCCGCCCTCGGCCAATGCGTCCATATGCCGCTGCGCCTGTGCCGGGCGCATGCCGGCCTTTTTTCTGCTGTGTTTCATGGTGATTGCTCCTTTCCTGCCACAATGCCAGTATGCCCGGAAAAATGCAGCACATTCGCCTTTTGGGTCTTTACATTCCCTTTGTGCCGGCCTATACTGAATACCGGAATATGGAAAAGGGGAGGATACGCTTGAAACTTCTGGTGTTTGTGCTGGACAAGGTGGAAAACCTGGAGCCAGTGCTGAACAAATTTGAACACATTGGCATCAAGGGCGCCACCATTTTGGAGAGCAAGGGCATGGCCCGCGCGCTGGAAAGCTATTTCGATGGTTCGTTTTTGGGCTCTCTGCGCGCTGTGATGGAGCCGGACCGCGAGGATAACCGGACGGTGTTTGCCGTGCTGAAAGAGGAAGATGTGCCCCGCGCGCTGGCCGCCATTGAAGAGGTCAACGGCAGCTTTGACGAGCCGGGCACGGGCGTGGCTTTTACGCTGCCCGTAGACGATGTGCGCGGCCTGCACAAGAATTACTGAAAACAGAGGTGCATCACATTTGTTTGGCATGGATCCATTGCTCAACATGGCGGCGCTGCTGTTTGCAGGGCTGCTGTTTTCCCGCCTGATCAAGCTTTTGAAGCTGCCCAATGTCACGGGCTTCCTGGTGGGCGGGCTTATCATTGGGCCCTCTGTGCTGGGCCTGCTCAGCACGCAGGGGGTAGAGTCTCTGGGGCTTATTTCCAGCGTGGCGCTGGGCTTTATTGCATTTTCCATTGGCAGCGAGTTTAAAATAAGCTATTTCAGGCGCGTGGGTTTTCTGCCCATTGTCATAGCCACTTTTGAAAGCCTGTTTGCTGTGGTGTTTGTGGTAGCCGCCCTGGCGGCGGCAGGGCAGACGTTGCCCTTTTCTTTGGTGCTGGGGGCCATTGCGGCGGCCACAGCGCCCGCAGCCACCATTATGGTTATTAAGCAATACCGCGCAAAAGGCCCTGTGACAGAAACGCTGCTTAGCGTGGTGGCGCTGGACGACGCCACAGCCCTGATTTTCTTCGGCATTGCGGTGGCCATTGCCCAGGCGCTGGAAAGCCCGCAGCATGCCTCGCTGCTTTTCAGCGTGCTTTCGCCCGTGTTGCAAATTCTGGCGGCGCTGGGCATCGGCCTTGCGCTGGGGGCGGCGCATACGCTGCTTATTCGGTTTTTGCCTGCGCGCCACAACCGCCTGGTGCTCACCATTGCCTTTGTGCTCACAGCCACGGCTGTGGCCGAACTGCTGGGCCTTTCCGCCCTGCTTACCACCATGGCCATGGGCGCGGTGTTTGCCAATTTCTGCAAGCAGTCTGCCCAGGTAATGGAATTGACAGACCGCTTTACCAACCCCATTTATATGATGTTTTTCGTGTTGTCCGGCGCGGGGCTGAACCTTTCCATTCTGCCCTCAATTGGGCTGGTGGGTGTAATTTATGTGGTGGTGCGCGTGCTGGGCAAAATGGCGGGCGCCTGGTTTGGCGCAACGCTGATGCACGGGCCGGCAGAGGTGCGCCGCTATTTGGGCCCGGCGCTGTTGCCGCAGGCGGGCGTTGCCATTGGCCTGACGGTGGTGGCCCAGCAGGTGGTGCCGCAATATGCCGAAGTGATACGCGCTGTAATTTTGTGCGGCACGCTGATTTATGAACTGATAGGCCCCGGCGTGGCGAAATGGGCCCTGCAAAAGGCGGGCGAAATTGAAAAAGGGGCCTGAATCAGGCGCGGCTTTGCCTGTGTGCCTGCTTTGTGCGGCGGCTGCATGCCCGCCGCGCAAGCGGAAGGAGGGTAAGATGAAAACCGGGCTATTGCTGGAAGGCGGGGCCATGCGCGGCCTGTATACCGCTGCGGTGCTGGATGTATGGATGCAGAACAACATTCTGTTTGACGGCATCATGGGTGTTTCGGCAGGCGCATTGTTTGGAATGAACTATAAATCCAAACAGCCCGGAAGGGTGCTTCGCTACAACAAAAAATATGCCGGCGACAAAAACTACATGGGGCTGTATTCTCTGCTTACAACCGGGGATATCATGAACCGGGATTTCTGCTTTCGCAGAATTGTGCACGAGCTGGACCCCGTTGATTTCGACACCTACCGGCGCAGCAAAGAGGAATTTTATGCGGTTGTGACGAACATGGAAACCGGGCAAGCGGAATATATCAAAATAGACGATTTGAGAAATGCAGACCAAATAGAGTATTTGCGCGCGTCGGGCTCTATGCCCTTTGTTTCCAAACCGGTTTGCGTAAACGGGAAAAAGTATTTGGACGGCGGAATTGCAGACAGCATCCCAATTGACAAAATGCTAAGTTTCGGGTATGACCGGGTTGTTGTGGTGCTGACAAGGCCAGAGCATTACAGAAAGAAAAAGACAAATGCGCTTATACCGAAACTGTATTACCGGAAATATCCCGCCCTGGCCGAGGCCATCAACAATCGGTATGTGGTATATAACCGGCAACTGGAGAAAGTGAACGAGCTGGAAAAGGCCCAAAAGGCCTTTGTTTTGCGCCCGTCAAGGCTTGTCCCCATCAAACGCCTTGAAAAAGACCCCGAAAAAATGCAGGAAATGTATAATTTGGGCCGGGAAGACGCCACCAGAACCCTGCAGGCGCTGGCAGCGTATCTAAACCCGGCAAGCGAGGAATAACAGCTGAAAAATTTTTGGAAATTTCAAAAAAGCAGGGGCCGCATCTTGACAGAAGGCGGCCTTTCTGTTATTGTTCGTTTAGACATTCATCTAAATGATGAGGCCGGAACGGGGGGCGCGCACGCGGGCCCCCGGAACAGGAAGAGAGGGAAATATCCATGCTGAACATCAGCCATTTTTCCAAAACATACCCCGGCGGAAAGCGCGCCGTGGAAGATTTGAGCCTTGCCGTGCCCGCGGGGCAGATTGTTGGCTTTATTGGCCACAACGGCGCGGGCAAAACCACTACGCTGCGCTGTGCGGCGGGCATTTTAGATTTTTCGGAAGGCACCATTGAAATAGATGGGCACGATATCCGGCGCGAGCCGGTGGCGGCCAAACAGGTGACGGCCTTTTTGCCCGATAACCCCGATTTGTATGAATTTATGACAGGCGTGCAATACCTTACTTTTATTGCCGATATTTACGGCATTCCGGCGGGCGAGCGCACCCGCCGCGTGCAGGAATATGCCGGTGCGTTCGAGCTTACGGCGGCGCTGGGCAGCGCCATTGGCAGCTACAGCCATGGCATGAAACAGAAGCTGGCGCTTATTTCGGCCTTAATGCGCAAGCCCCGCCTGCTGATTTTGGACGAGCCCTTTGTTGGGCTGGACCCGCAGGCGGCCTTTGTGATGAAAGGGTATTTGCGCCAGGTGTGCAGCGAGGGCGGCAGCGTGCTGTTCAGCACCCATGTGCTGGAGGTGGCGCAGAAATTGTGCGACCGCATTGCCATCATCAAGGCCGGGCGCCTTGTGGAAGAGGGCCCCACGGCGGATATTGTGGGCAAGTCGGACCTGGAGGCCGTGTTTCTGGAGCTGGCAAGGGAAGGTGAAGGCCATGCGTAAGCTGTGGTGCCTTGTAAAGGTGGATTTCCGCGCCATGCTGGTGGCGCTTAGCTTTGGCCGCGGCAAAACGGGCAAAGCGGGCGGCATTGGCGCGCTGGTGCTTTTGGCGGCGCTGCCGCTGTATCTTTCCGGCATGTACAGCTTTTTGCTGGCCGAATGGATGCGCGCAAACGGGGCGCTTGGCTTTTTGATGCCGGTGATGACGCTTTTGGGCATTTTTATGAGCCTGATGCTTACCATGTTCGGCGCAAGCGGCATTGTGTACGGCGGCCGGGATATGGACCTGATGCTCAGCCTGCCGGTGCCTGCGTTCAGCGTAATGCTGGCCAAGTTGCTGGCCTTATACCTGGAAAACCTTGTGTTCTGCGGGCTGTGGCTCATCCCCACGGGGGTGGCGCTGGGCATTTATGGCGGGGCAAGCGCGGGCTTTGTGGTTTGCATGGCGCTGGCCGTGCTGTTCACACCGTTTTTGCCCACCCTGCTGGGCGCGCTGATAGGCTGGCTGGTGGCCTTTGCCGAAGGGCGGCTGCGCCGCAAGGCGCTGGTGGCAAGCCTTTTGTATGTGGCGCTGTTTGGCGTGCTGATTGCAGGCGGCATGCAGGTGAACAAGCTGGCGGCGCTGATGCTGCAAAATGCCGCGGCCCTGCAGCATGTGCTGAACACCTGGCTTTTCCCCATGGGGCTTTTGCAAAGCGCGCTGGCCGGCAGCGTGCCGGCGCTGCTGGGCTACCTTGCCGTGTGCCTGCTGCCGTTTTTGGCGGCGGCATGGGTGCTTGGCCTGCGCTATAAAGCCATTTTGACGGGGCTGAATTCCCGCGCCATGGGCAAGGCTTACCGGCTTTCCCGTCTGGGCGCCTCGGGCCAGTTTATGGCGCTGTATAAAAAAGAGTTTGCGCGCTTTTTTGGCACGCCCATTTACCTGTTCAACACCGGCATTGGGTTTATGATGCTGATTGGCGCGGGCGTGTATGCGGTGTTTGCAAGGCGCAGCATTCTGGCCTTTGCCGCGCAGGTTGGCGGCATTCAGCCCCTGCTGCCCATTGGCCTGCTGGCAGTGGCGTTTGTGCTTGGCATTTCGAATATCACATGCGTGTCCATCAGCCTGGAGGGCAAACAGCTTTGGGTGCTGAAAGAGGCGCCCATCCCGGTGGGGCGCCTGTTTCGGGCCAAGGTGGCCATGAGCCTTACGGTGGCGTGGCCTTCCACCCTGGTGGGCCTGGGCTGCATTGCCTTTGCCGTGCAGCTGCCGCTGGGGCAGGCGGCTGCGGCGCTGGCGCTGTGCCTTGCGTTTTCGCTGCTTGTGGCCGTTGGCGGGCTGTGCATCAACCTGCTGCTGCCCAAGCTGGACGGCGTGAACGACACGCTGGTGGTAAAGCAGTCTGCCTCTGCCTTCTGCGGCATTTTCGGCGGCATGGGGCTGGTGGGCCTTGGCGCGCTGGCCTGGGTGCTGTTTGGCAGCGCGCTTGGCTTTGCCGGGTTCTGCACAGCTTTTGCCCTGCTGGCGCTTGTGCTGAGCGCCGGTTTGTGGTATGTTGTTAATACGTGGGGGGCAAAGCGTTTCTCCGCGCTGTGAGGAGGAAGGCTGTTATGGTGTTCAGAACGCCTGAAAAGCAGGACCGCACGGTGTGGTTCTGGGTGAAAATAGCGGCGGCGGCCGTTGTGCTGTGCTTTGGCGTGTGGCTGATGTTTTTTCAAAATATTTCTGTTTCGCTGTCTGACACAGAGCTGCATGTAACAGGCGGTGTGGGCAACAGCCGCACCGTGCCCTATACGGACATTACGCAGGTGGAGTGGCTGCAAACGCTGGATAAGGGCGAGGCCAACAATGCCATGCGCACACGCACCATTCAGGCGGGGGAGTACCTCAGCGAAAGCTATGGGTTTTATTATTTGTACACCCGTGTGGATGCCTCGGCGTGGGTGAAGGTGAATTACGAGGACAAGGTGCTGGTGTTCAGCGGCCGCACAGACGAAGAGACGAAAGAACTGTATGATGCGCTTTTGACGCATGTGGATGCGGCCTGAAGCATCCCGGAAAACCGAACACAGAAAGGGGAGGGCGCCGTGCTTTCATGGGTGAAGTGGGCGCTCTCTTTTTGCGCCCTGGCGCTGTTTGCCGCGGGCGCTTTTGTTTGTGTGGCAAAGCTGGTGCGCGCGCCTGCTGTGGGCCCGGCACGCCGCAGGGCCGCCCGGCGGGAGATGCTTTTGGCGGCGCTGGCGTTTTTGCTGTTTGCGGCATTTGTGCAGGGGGTGGTGGCGCTGTGCGCCATGCGCCAAAGCCCCGGCGCCGGGCTGGAAAACGCGCTGGCACAGTTTTTTGGCGGCATAGACGCGCCGCATTATATCAGCCTTGCCCGGTATGGGTACCAGAACGAGTGGAACGAGACCGTGGCAGAGCAACATTTGCGCATTGTGTTTTTTCCGCTGTTTCCATGGCTTTTGCGCGCGCTGAACGCCTTTGGGGTTCTGCCGTGGTATGTGTTGGGCTGCGCCGTGCAGCTGCCGCTGTTTGCCGGCTGCGGCACCGCGCTGTATGCCCTTGCGGCGCAAAGTTATGGCCCGCGCGCGGCGGCGCGGGCATGCATTTGGCTTTTGGCCTTTCCGGGCACGTTTTTCTTTGCGCTGCCCATGACGGAAAGCCTGTTTTTGCTTTTGTGCCTGGGCTTTTTTCTTTTGCTGCAGCATGGCCGCCCGCTGGCCGCGGGCGCGGCGGGGTTTTTGTGCGCGCTGGCGCGCTCGCCGGGGGCGCTTTTGTGCGGCGCGGCGGCCGTGTGGCTGTGGCAGGCCGTGCGCGCAAAGCGCGTGCGCCTTTCGCCTGCATATGCTGCGTGTGTGGCCGGGCCCGTGCTTGGGCTGTTGGGTTATTTTCTTTTAAACTGGGCCGTGTTTGGCGATTGGCTGCGCTTTTCTGAATATCAGGCCCAGCACTGGGGCCAAAAGCTGGGCTTTTTCTGGAACACGGTGGCCTACCACCTGGACACCATGGCCCAGTGGTGGCGCGAGGGCCGGCGGCTGAACGCCGTGTGCATCAGCCTTTTGGCTGTGGTGTGCATTTTATATGCCCTGGGCCTGCTGTGCGCTGCGGCGCGCAGGCTGCAGGCGCATCATTTGGCCTTTGCGCTGGCCTATGTGGCCTTCACCATGGGGGCCACCTGGCTGTTAAGCGCGCCGCGCTACCTGGCGGGCTGTTTTGCGCTGCCCTGCGCGGCCGCGCTGTGCTGCCAAAAGCGGCGCTGGGTGTGGCTGTGCTGGCTGGCGGCCCAGGCCGCCGTGGCGGCGGCCTACTTTGCCGTTTACCTGCGCCATGGGCCAGTGTATTAACAGCATAAAAGAACCCCCGCGCCCCGAAGCA
>UREN01000008.1 GCA_900546885.1 uncultured Oscillospiraceae bacterium | reverse complement strand
ACGAGATCACTGTGTGACTGGAGTTCAGACGTGTGCTCTTCCGATCCCGCGGCGCGCGCGGCGCCCATGGCGGGCACCACCTGCTGCGCACAGGCAAAGGCCTGCTGTTCAAAGCTGCCCTGCAGGCCGCCGCACGCGCTGGCCAGCGCCTGCCGGGCGCGCAGCACTTCGGCCAGCCGGGCGCTCACCTCCTGCGCCAGGGCCTTTTCGGTGTCTGCGGGCACACCGGCGGCCGCCTTGGCGGCGGCTGCCTCGGCCAGCTGGCGCGAATACGCCACGCCCGCGGGCAGCACAAGGCGCGCCAGCATATCCAGCATGGTGTCTGCCTCAATGCGGATGGTTTTGGCATATTCCTCAAAGGCAATCTCTTTGCGGGCGCGCACCTCGCTGGCCGAATACACGCCGTGGCGGGCAAACAGGGCCAGGTTCTTTTCCGCGTCAAAATGCGCAAAGGCCTCCGGCGCCGTGCGCAGGTTTAAAAGGCCGCGCCGTTCGGCCTCGGCGGGCCATTCGGGGCCATAGCCGTTGCCGTTGAACAAAATGCGGCTGTGGGCGCGCAGCTCGCGCCGAATCAGCTGCGGCAAAGCGGTGCCCAATGCGGGCGCGGCCTCCAGCTCGCTGGCATATGCGGCCAGGGCGTCGGCCACGGCCGTGTTCAGCATCACGTTGGTGCAGGCCAGGTTCTGGCTTGCGCCCGGCATGCGGAACTCGAACTTGTTGCCCGTGAAGGCAAAGGGCGAGGTGCGGTTGCGGTCTGACGTGTCCACCGGGATGGGCGGCAGGGCCAGCACGCCCATGTCCATCTGGCCGCGCGGGCCGCTTTCGGTGTGGCGCCCGCTCATCAGCTCTTCCACCACGGCCTGCAGCTCGTCGCCAATATACACGCTTACAATGGCGGGCGGCGCCTCGTTGGCGCCCAGGCGGTGGTCGTTGCCCGCGCTGGCCACCGAAATGCGCAAAAGGTCCTGGTTTTCATCCACCGCGCGCAAAACGGCTGTGAGAAACAGCAGAAACTGCGCGTTTTCACGCGGGGTTTTGCCGGGCTCCAGCAGGTTTTCGCCCTCGTCGGTGCAAAGGGCCCAGTTGTTGTGCTTGCCCGAGCCGTTCACCCCCTCAAAGGGTTTTTCGTGCAAAAGGCAGGCAAAGCCGTGGCGGTGCGCCACCTTTTTCAGCACCTCCATGGCAAGCTGGTTTGCGTCAATGGCAAGGTTGGCGGTGGTGAACAGGGGCGCCATCTCGTGCTGGGCCGGGGCCACCTCGTTGTGCTCGGTTTTGGCGCAGATGCCCAGCTTCCACAGCTCTTCGTCCAGCTCTTCCAGAAAGGCCTTCACCTTTGGGCGTATCGAGCCAAAGTAATGGTCCTCCAGCTCTTGCCCTTTGGGGGTGCGCGCGCCCAGCAGCGTGCGGCCGGTCAGCACAAGGTCCGGCCGTTTGGCGTACAGCTCTTCCGGAATCAGAAAATACTCCTGCTCGGGGCCCACGGTGGTGCTTACGCGCTTTGCCTGCTTGCCAAACAGCTGCAACACGCGCACGGCCTGGCGGCTTAAAGCGTCCATGCTGCGCAGCAGGGGCGTCTTTTTATCCAGAATTTCGCCCGTGTAGCTGCAAAAGGCCGTGGGGATGCACAGGGTGTTGTCTTTGATGAAGGCGTAGGAGGTTGGGTCCCACGCGGTGTAGCCGCGCGCCTCAAAGGTGGCGCGCAGCCCGCCGGAGGGGAAGGACGAGGCGTCCGGCTCGCCCTTCACCAGCTCTTTGCCGGAAAATTCCATCTGCACGGTGCCGTCGCCCGCGGGCGAAAGAAAGGCGTCGTGCTTTTCCGCCGTGATGCCCGTCATGGGCTGAAACCAGTGGGTGAAATGGGTGGCGCCCTTCGAGACAGCCCAGTCCTTCATGGCGGCGGCCACCACGTCGGCCACGGCGGGGTCCAGCGCACGGCCCTCGCGGATGGTGGCGCACAGCGCGCGGTATACGTTTTTGGGCAGCCTGTCTCTCATGACGCTTTCGCTGAACACCATGCTGCCGAACAGCTCGGGAACTCTGCTCATGTTCAAAACCTCTTTTCTGTATTGCAAATTGACTCTGTATTGCAAATTGGCGCACGCCGTGCGCTTACCCCGTTGCCCCGCCGGCCTGCTGCGCCATGCGCAGAAAACCCTGCAAAACGGCCAGCCCGGCCCGGGCGCTTTTTTCCGGGTGAAACTGGCAGCCCAGCACGCGGCCGCTTTGCACGGCCGCGCACACGGGCCGCCCGCCGTATGAGATGTCGGCCAGGCGGCAGGCCGCCTGCGCGGGCTTTGCCTCGTAGCTGTGCACAAAATAGCACTGCGCGCCCGGGCCTAGGCCCGCAAGGGGCGTGCCGGAAAAATCTTTGCGCCCGCCCGCGGGCTGCAGCGCGCACCAGCCAATGTTCGGCACCGGCTGGGGCGCGCCGTCCAGCGCCTGCGCGGGCAGGCGCTGCACCCGGCCGGGCACAAGGCCCAGCCCCGCGTGCGCGCCGCCCTCGCTGCTTTCCTCAAACAGCATCTGCATGCCAAGGCAAATGCCCAAAAGCGGCGTGCCCGCGCGCGCCTTTTCCACAAGCGGGGCGGCAAGGCCGCTTTCGCACAGCGCGGCCATGCCGTCGGCAAAGGCGCCCACGCCCGGCAGCACCAGCGCCCCGGCCCGGCGCACCTGTTCGGGCGTTTGGGCCAGCTGCGGCTGCGCGCCCAGGGCGGCCAGCGCGCGGCACACGCTCAGCAGGTTGCTGCGCCCGTAATCTACCACAGTCACTCGCATGGCCGCACCTCCACCCCAAGGGCCGCAAGGCCCTGTTTCAGGCTTTGCACCGTCTGCGTGCCATAGTGCAGGGCGCTGGCCGCCGCCACGGCGGCCGCGCCGGCGTTGGCCGCCGCTGCGGCGTCTTCGGCGCTGGCCAGCCCGCCCGCGGCCACCACCGGCACGTCCACCGCCGCACACACGGCGGCAACCAGCTCTGTGTCCATGCCGCGGCGGCAGCCCTCGGCGTCCACGCTGGTCAGCAATATCTCGCCCGCGCCGCGCTGCGCCCCCTCGGCGGCCCAGGCCACGGCGTCCCGGCCCGAATGCTCGCGCCCGTTGTCAAAATAGGCCTCCCAGCCGCCGCCGGGCCTGCGCTTTGCCTGCACGCTCAGCACCATGCACTGGCGGCCAAAGGCCTGCGCAATGGCCGTGATCAGCGCGGGCTGCTTCAGCGCCGCGGTGTTCACGGCCACCTTGTCGGCCCCGGCGCGCAGCAGCGCGCGCACGTCCTGCACGCTGCGCACGCCGCCGCCCGCCGTGACGGGAATGAACACGTCCGCCGAGGTGTGCTGTAAAATGCCGCTTAAATTGTTGCGGCCGTACAGGCTGGCCACGGTGTCCAGGTACAAAAGCTCGTCAATGCCCGCCTCGTAATAGCGCACGGCAAAATCGTGCGGGGCGCCCAGCTTGCGCAGCCCCTCGTACTGAATGCCCTTCACCAGGTGTTCGTCCTTCACGTCCAGCCGGGCAATCAGGCGTATCTTTTTTGCCATGCCTCACGCCTCCTGCGCGCCCGGCGCGCCAAAGCCGCACAGGCTTTCGCCCGCAAACGGCGTGTGGCGCAGGCTCCACTTGCCGTTTGCATACTGCCAGATGTGCGGCGAGCGAAAGCGGTCTGCCAGGTGCATAAAATAATCCAAATCCATCTGCGGCTGCTCAAAGCAATCTGCCGCGGCGCCAAACAGCTTTTTGTCAATGGAAAGGTACTCAAACACCTCTTTGGCAAAGCGCATGGGAAATTCGCCGTCAAACTTTTTGCACAGCGCCACGCCCTCTTCGCGGGTAATTTCGTGGTTGCGAATCTCCTGCGCGGCGTCGTAGGTGCAGCGCCCAATGCCGTATTTGATGTAGGTGGTGTAATAGAAAAAGTCGTCTATTTTATCGTCAATGGAGTTGTATTTCGAATAGGTGCCCACGGTGCGCTCGGGGCTGGGCATGAAGCCGCCGTGCTCCACCGCATAGTAATAGGCGCCCTGCGGGTGCCAGCGCTCGTAATAGCCCATGTAGTGCACCTGAATGTGGTTTTTTTCCACGTCGCTGGTCTCGCAGGGAAGGTAGGCGGCAAGGTCTGCCTTGTCGATGTGAAAATCTTCCTCCAGCTGGCGCAGGCTGACGCCGCCCAGGTAGATGTGGTCAAAATCGTTGGTGGCAAAAAAGTGCTCGTCGCGCAGGGCCGATTCGTTGTCGGCAATGGGGTTGCCGAACTCGGCCTCGTTTTCGCCGTAAAACACCAGCGGAATGCCAAATTTGGCGGCCATTTTGGGCGCAAGCTGCTTTTGCCCCAAAATGAAGGGCTGAAACGGGTGAAACAGCACCTCGGTGGCAATGCGCGTCAAAAGCCGGTGCGTTTTGCCGCTGGGCGTGCACAGGTAGTTGTCAAACCCGGCGTGAATCCACGCCTGAAAGTTCTTCCAGCCCCAGGGCGTGTACATGTGCGGCGCCCAGGTGACGGTAAGCGGGTGCATGCCGTATTTGTATTTCAGCAGGTGCGCGGCGTAAAAGCTGTCCTTGCCGCCGCTGCCCGGCACCAGGCAGTCGTAGCTGCCGTCCGTCTTGCGGTAGCGCGCGCACAGCTCGCGCAGCTGCGCCTCGCGGGCGGCCCAGTCGATGGCCACCTCTTTGTCGCGGCAGGCGTGGCAGGCGTCGCACACGCCGTCCGGCTGGATGACCATGGTCTTTTTCTGCGAGCGGGGGGTGTGCTCAAACTCATAGCAGCTGTTCGGCTTCTGGTTGCTCATCACGCATTCTTTGCAAAACTGCACCTGCCGGGGCAGGCCAAAATAGGCCTCACGCTTTGCCTGCGGAATGTCCGGCGCGTACTTTGCATAGTCGATGGGGATATAGCGCGGCAGTTTTTCCATAGATGTCTCACTCTCTTTCCCTTATTGAAACCGGCGGCGTGCGCCGGGTTTCCCCTGGCCGGGCCGGGCTGGGCCCCAAAAAAGAAAAGGCCCCTGCGGAAGGGGGCACGGGGCCCCGTTCCGCAGGGCGCCTTTGCCCTGCTTTTTTGCCGGAAAGGCCTCAGGCCTCCCCGTATGTGTTCAGCACCGCCAGCGCGGCATCGCGCAGCGAAATGCGCGCGTCCATGGCGCGCTGTTCCAGCGCGTGGTGCGCCTGCGCCTCTGTCATGCCGCAATAGCGCACCAGCGCGCACTTCGCGCGCGAAAGCGTGCGCATCTCGTCCAGCTTTTTCAAAAGGCGGCGGTTTTCCTGTTCCAGCTTTTCCGCCCGGGCGCGCGCCGCGCGCACCAGCCGCAGCGCAAAGGCCGCCTGCTGGGAAGAAAGCGGCTTTGCCAGCACAAACACGCCGTGCCGCTGCAGCCCGGCGGCCAGCTTTTCGGCCTGCGGCGCCGCCGCCAGCACCAGCACGTCCGCGCCCTTTGCGGCGCACTGTGCGGCAAATTCCTGGCCAAATTCATCGGGCAGCGGCGTGTTCACCACCACCAGCGCGGGCCGGGCTGTGCTGGCCGCCAGCATCCGGCGCGCCTCGCCGGCGTTTGCGGCCAGCTGTGCCTGCGCGGGCGGCGGGGCAAACATGGCGCGCAGTGGCTGCCACGCCTTTTCGCCGCTTACAATCAGCACGTCCGCCATGCGCGCTCACCTTCCTTTCCGTCGCGCAGTGCGCCCTGCGTTCAAATGCGGGGGAAGTAGTGCGCGGCCTCGTAGGCGGCGCGGTCGCCCGAATACTCGTAGGCGTCAAATTCCTCCTGCTTGCAGGCAAGGTAAGTGTCCAGCAGCTTTTGCGGCAGCGCGCGGCGCAGAAACTCGCTTTGCCGCGCAGCGCCCAGCGCCTGCCCCAGCGAGGCCGGCAGCCGCGGCGCCGCGCCGCCGGAAAACAAATCGCCGTCCGCGGCCTTGGGCAGCGCCAGCCCGGCCAGCACGCCCTCAAAGCCCGCGCTTAACAGCAGCAGCGTGGCAAAATAGGGGTTGCACGAGGGGTCCGGGCTGCGCAGCTCGATGCGGCTGTCCTGCCCGGTGGCCGCGGGCACGCGCACCAGGCAGGAGCGGTTGTGGGGCGACCAGCTTACCGTGCCGGGCGCCTCAAAGCCGCCCAGCCGCGCGTACGAGCCGGGCAGGGGGTTTGTAAAGGGCATGCACTCGGCCGCGTGCGCCAGCACGCCCGCCAGAAAGGCCGCGGCCTTTTCGTTCGGGGCCTGGCAGAAGCCCTCGAACAGGTTGTGCCCGCCGAAAAACAGCGAGAGGTTGATGTGCAGCCCGCTGCCGCTTTTGTTCGCCAGGGGCTTGGGCGAAAACGAGGCAAACAGCCCGTTTTCCCGCGCGGTGGCCTTCACGGCCGTGCGCAGGGCCACCAGGTGGTCGGCCGCCGCCAGGGGCGAGGCGCAGCGGAAATCCACCTCGTTCTGGCCGGGGCCCTGCTCGTGGTGGCTGCGCTCGGGCTGCACGCCCATCTCTTCCAGCGCAAGGCATATCTGCCTGCGCACGTTTTCGCCCTTATCCAGCGGGGCAATGTCAAAATAGCCCGCCTCGTCGAACGGCGTGTGGGTGGGGCGGCCCTTTTCGTCTGTCTCGAACAGATAAAACTCGCACTCCGGCCCCACCAGAAAGGAATAGCCCTGGCGCAGCGCGCGCTGTTCCAGCTGGCCCAGCAGCCAGCGGCCGTCGCCCTCGAAGGGGCGGCCGTCCGGGTAGGTGATGTTGCAGAACACAAGGCCCACGCCGCTTTCGGCCGGCCGCCAGGGCAGCACGGTGAAGGTGGACAGGTCGGGCCGCAGCAAAAGGTCCGAGCGGGCCACCCCGCCAAAGCCCGCAATGGCCGAGGCGTCAAAGGCCACGCCGTGCTCCAGCGCGTGGCCCAGCTGGCTGGCCATCACGGCAATGTTTTTCTGCACGCCGAAAATGTCGCAGAAGGCCAGGCGGATGAATTTGATGTCGTTTTCCTCAAGAAACTCCAGCGTTTCGCGGGCGGTGCTGTCCATAAGGGCGCCTCCTTGTTTGATGCGGGCCGTGCGGCCCGGATATTTTGCTTACACCAGCAGCGTGGCCCGCGCGCCCAAAAGCGCGCTGTGCGATTGCAAAAGCGGGCGGATGGTGCCCTGCACAAAGGCCTGCGTCTGCCCGGCCGCGCGGCCGGTAAAGCGCGCGGGGTCCAGCAGGGCCTCCAGCTCCTGGCGGCTTGTGCCGAAGGCCCCGTCTGCGCAGATATATTCCAGCAGCGGGTTTTCCGCGCCCTCTTCCTTCACGGCGCGCGCCGCGCGCTGGCTGTATACGCGCAGCTTTTCGTGCAGTTCCTGCCGGTCGCCGCCGCGCTTCACGGCGTCCATCAAAATGTTCTCGGTGGCCATGAAGGGCAGCTCGGCCATCACCCGCGCGCGAATCACCTTCGGGTACACCACAAGGCCGTCGCACACGTTCAGCATAATGTCCAGAATGCCGTCCACCGCCAGGAAGGCCTCGGCCATGGCAATGCGCTTGTTGGCAGAATCGTCCAGCGTGCGCTCGAAGCCCTGCGCGCCCGCGGTGAGGGCGGGGTTCAGGCAATCTGCCATCACATAGCGCGCCAGCGCGCAAATGCGCTCGCACCGCATGGGGTTGCGCTTGTACGGCATGGCGGACGAGCCAATCTGCCCCGCCTCGAAGGGCTCTTCCATCTCTTTAAAGCTTTGCAGCAGGCGAAGGTCGGTTGCAAACTTCATGCAGCTTTGGGCAATGCCGCTTAACACGTTTGCCACCATGGCGTCCCACTTGCGGCTGTATGTTTGGCCGCACACGGGCACCGTGCCCGAAAAGCCAAAGGCCTTGGCAATGCGCGCGTCCACCGCGTCCGCCTTGGCCTCGTCGCCGTCAAACAGCTCCAGAAAGCTGGCCTGTGTGCCCGTGGTGCCCTTGCAGCCCAAAAAGGGCAGGTTTTGCAGGCGGTGTTCCAGCTCCTGCTGGTCCAAATACAGCTCATACAGCCACAGGCTGGCGCGCTTGCCCACGGTGGTAAGCTGCGCGGGCTGGTAGTGGGTGTAGGCCAAAGCGGGCAGGGCCGCATAGCGCTGGGCAAAATCTGCCAGCAGCTGCATGGTGCTCAGCAGCTTTTTGTGCAAAAGCGCCAGCGCGTCGCGCATGATAAGAAGGTCGGTGTTGTCGCCCACATAGCAGCTGGTGGCCCCCAGGTGAATGATGCCCTTCGCGCCTGGGCACTGCAGGCCATAGGCGTACACATGGCTCATCACATCGTGGCGGCACTGCGCCTCGCGGCGCATGGCGTCCTCGTAGTTCACATCATTGATATGGGCCTTCAGCTCGGCTATCTGCCCGTTGGTGATGGCAAGGCCCTCGGCCTGCTCGGCCTCGGCCAGGGCCACCCACAGCCTGCGCCAGGTGCGGAACTTGTGCTCTTCCGAAAACAGGTGCTGCATCTCGCGGCTGGCATAGCGGGTGGAAAACGGGCTTTGGTAAACATCGCGCGGCATATCGGCGTGCTCCTTTCCATGGCAACAAAAGGCTGGCGCCCTGCGGGGCAGGGGCGTGCAAAAACGGAAAAAGGCGCCACGGGCCCCTTGCCCACAGCGCCTTTGCCGTGTTGACAACAGCATGATACCACTTGCCCCGCCCAGCGTCAAGGCCCGGGCGCGCCGCGGCGCGAAGTTTTTGAAATTTGCACAAAATGTGTTCTGCGCGGGCACAGATGTTTGCGAAAGACGCAAAAAACGCGCCGCATTCCTTGACACAGGGCGCGGCGGCGTGCTATCATCCAAAACAGAACAAAGGTGTTCATGCCCCGCTGCGGGCCCTGCTTGGGCGCGCGGCGCGGGCGTGGGCGCCTTTCTTTTTTTGCATCTGCGCGCGGCGGCGGGCAGGTGGGGAAGGGGCGCTGGCCATGCAAAGGGAAGGGCAGGTGCGCATTCCGTCGGGGTGCGCGGTATTCGGGGTGTTTGCGCAGGACGGCGCGCGCGTGCCGGGCGACGTGCCCATGCGCGCCATTGCGGCCATGCGCGCCCGCTCGAACGGGCTGGGCGGCGGCTTTGCGGGCTATGGCATCTACCCGGAATACAAACAATATTACGCGCTGCATGTGTTCTATGACGACGCCGCGGCCCGCGCCGGGTGCGAGGCGTATCTGGAGCGGCACTTCGACATCATCAACCTTTCCAAAATTCCCACGCGCGCGGTGCCGGGCGTGACGGACGCGCCGCTGATTTGGCGCTATTTTGTGGCCCCGCTGCCCCACAAGCTGGAGGACAGCCGCCTGGACGAGGCCGAATATGTGGCGCGCCGCGTTATTTTTGCCAACAGCGCCGTGCGGGGCGCATATATCTTTTCCTGCGGGCGCAACATGGGGGTGTTCAAGGCCGTGGGCTACCCCGAGGACGTGGGCCGCTTTTACCGGCTGGACGAATACGCCGGCTATGCCTGGACGGCGCACGGCCGCTACCCCACCAACACGCCGGGCTGGTGGGGCGGCGCGCACCCGTTTGCGCTGCTGGGCCTCTCGGTGGTGCACAACGGCGAAATCTCCTCGTATGACGCAAACCGGCGCGCCATCGAGATGCACGGCTATCAGTGCAGCCTGCTTACCGACACCGAGGTCATCACCTATATCCTCGATTATCTGGTGCGCCGCCAGGGCCTGACGCTGGAAGAGGCGGCCCATGTGATTGCCGCCCCCTTCTGGGGCACCATTGCCTCCCTGCCGCCCGGGCAGCAGCGGGAATACACATATTTGCGCCATGTGTTTGCCAGCCTGCTGGTGACGGGGCCGTTTTCCATTCTGGTGGGCTTTGAGGGCGGCATGATGGCGCTGAACGACAGGCTGAAGCTGCGCAGCATGGTGGTGGCGCAGCGCGGCAGCATGTTTTACGCCGCCAGCGAAGAGGCCGCCATCCGCACGGTGGCCCCGCAGCTGGATACCCTGCGCGCGCCGCGCGGCGGCGAGCCGGTGATTGTGCGGCTGAACAAGGGGGTGCAGCTATGACACCGCGGTGGCTTGGCCCGCGCTTTGCCGTGCTGCGCAGCGCGGCGTGCGTGCAGTGCGGCGTGTGCGCAGAGCAGTGCGCCCACGGCGTGCACCAAACGAACCCGAAAACAGGCGCCCTGACGGCCGACGCCGCCAGGTGCGTGAACTGCCAGCGCTGTGTGGCGTGCTGCCCCGTGGGCGCTTTGCAGATAGCGCCCGCGGCCAACCGCTTTGGCAGCGGCCCGGTGTGGGGGCAAAGCGCCCTGGAAGAGGTGTACCGCCAGGCGCAGACGGGCGGCGTGCTGCTGAGCGCCATGGGCAGCCCCCGCGCCCTGCCGGTGTATTGGGACAGCCTGGTGCTGAACGCCTCGCAGGTTACAAACCCCTCCATAGACCCCCTGCGCGAGCCCATGGAGACGGCCGTCTATCTGGGCAAGCGGCCCGCCGCGGTGCGGCGCACGGCCGCCGGCGCGCTGGACACCACCCTGCCGCCGCACCTGCTGGCAAAGACGCCCATTCTGTTTTCGGCCATGAGCTACGGCGCCGTCAGCTACGGCGTGCACAAGGCGCTGGCCCTGGCCGCGCAGAGGCTGGGCACCTATTACAACACCGGTGAGGGCGGCCTGCACGAAAGCCTGTATGAATATGGGCAAAACACCATTGTGCAGGTGGCCTCGGGCCGCTTTGGCGTGCACCGGGCATACCTGGAGGCCGGCGCCGCCATTGAAATCAAAATAGGCCAGGGCGCAAAGCCGGGCATTGGCGGGCATTTGCCGGGCGCCAAAATACAGGGCAGCGTGGCCGAAACGCGCATGGTGCCGCCCGGGGTGGACGCCATCAGCCCGGCGCCGCACCACGACATCTATTCCATAGAAGACCTCAGCCAGCTGGTGTATTCGCTGAAAGAGGCCACCGGCGGCCGCAAGCCGGTGATGGTGAAGGTGGCGGCGGTGCACAACATTGCGGCCATTGCCTCCGGCATTGCGCGCAGCGGGGCGGACATCATTGAAATAGACGGCTTTTGCGGCGGCACGGGCGCCGCGCCCGCGCGCATCCGCGACAACGTGGGCATTCCCATCGAGCTGGCGCTGGCCGCGGTGGACACCCGCCTGCGCGAAGAGTGCATCCGCGACGAGGTGTCGGTGGTGGTGTCCGGCAGCATCCGCTCGTCCGCAGACGCGGCAAAGGCCATTGCCCTGGGGGCGGACGCCGTCTCCATCGGCACGGCGGCGCTTTGCGCGCTGGGCTGCCACATGTGCCGCGCGTGCCACACCGGGCTGTGCAGCTGGGGCATTGCCACGCAGGCGCTGCATCTGGCCGCGCGGCTGGACGCCGAGGCGGGCGCGCAGCGCCTTGTAAACCTGGTGACGGCGTGGACGAACGAGCTGAAAGAGCTGATGGGCGGCATGGGCATCAATTCCATCGAGGCGCTGCGCGGCAACCGGCTGGCGCTGCGCGGCGTGGGGCTGAACGAAAGAGAGCTGGGCGTGCTTGGCGTGAAGCACGCGGGCGAAAACTGAGGGAGTGACGGAACATGCTGACGGCAATTACAGGCGTGAACTGGGGCGACGAGGGCAAGGGCCGCATGGTGGACCTTCTGAGCCAAAACTATGACATTGTGGTGCGCTATCAGGGCGGCAACAACGCCGGGCACACGGTGGTGAACGAAAAAGGGCGCTTTATTTTGAACCTGCTGCCCTCGGGCGTGCTGCGCGAGGGCGTGGTGAACGTGATGGGGCCCGGCATGGTGGTGGACATTGCCCACCTGTGCAAAGAGCTGCAAAGCCTTGCCGCGGCCGGCGTGGCCCTTTCGCCGCAGCGGCTGAAGCTGAGCGACAGGGCCGTTGTGTGCCTGCCATACCATGTGCAGCAGGACTGCCTGGAAGAGGCGCGCCTGGGCGACGCAAAGTTTGGCTCTACCCGGCGCGGCATTGCGCCCGTGTACGGCGACAAATACCTGAAAAAAGCCATCCGCGTGGGCGATTTGCTGGACATGCAGGCTCTAAAGCCGCGCCTTGCGGCCATTGTCCAGTGGAAAAGCCTCACCTTCACCGGCGTATACGGCGCGCCGCCCATTGATTTTGACGCGCTGTGGGCCTGGGTGCAGGAATATGGCGAACAGGTGCGGCCCTATATCTGCGATGTAAGCGAATATCTGGACGCCGCGGCCGCCCAGGGCAAAAACATTCTGTTCGAGGCGCAGCTGGGCGCCTTGCGCGACATCGACTTCGGCATCTACCCCTACACCTCGTCTTCGCCCACGGTAAGCGCCTATGCCCCGGTGGGCGCGGGCATCCCCGGCCGCAGGCTGGACCAGGCCATTGGCGTGATGAAGGCCTATTCCACCTGCGTGGGCGAGGGGCCCTTTGTGTGCGAACTGCACGGCGAAGAGGCGCGCGCGCTGCGCGAGGCGGGCGGCGAATACGGCGCGGCCACGGGCCGCCCGCGGCGCGTGGGCCCGTTTGACGCGGTGGCCAGCCGCTATGGCGTGCGCATGCAGGGCGCCAGCCAGCTTGCGCTTACCAAGCTGGACGTGCTGGGCGGCTTTGAAACGCTGCGCGTGTGCACCCATTACGAGGTGGACGGCCAGCGCACAGACCGCTTTCCCGCAGGGGAAAGGCTGCTGCGCGCAAAGCCCGTGTACGAGGCCGTGCCCGGCTGGGGGTGCGACATCTCCGGCTGCCGCACCTGGCAGCAGCTGCCCGCCGCAGCGCAGCGCTATGTGCAAATGCTGGAAGAGGCCGTGGGCTGCCGTGTGCGGTACATTTCCGTGGGCCCGGCGCGCGAGGCCTGCCTGGTGCGCGGGTGCTAAGCGAAGGCGCAGCTGCCGGTTTTTTATACAAATGACGAATTTTTTTGTAAAATAGTTCCTTTTTTCTAACAAAAAAGGAATATCCCTCGCGCGGTAAAATGTGTATGATAGATAGGAGGTGCGCAGCATGCTGTTGGATGCAAGAGAAGAATACCCGCAGGGGTTGAACGCCGCCATCCGTACGGCGGCGCGGCGCGGCCCGGTGGAAGTGTACGGCGTGTGCGGCCAGCGCTATTTGGGCGCGGGGCTGGAAGAGGGCCAGGTGGGCATCACGGGCACGCCGGGCAACGCGCTGGGCGTGTATCTGTGCGGGGGCAGGCTGTTTGTGCACGGCAACGCGCAGGACGCCGTGGGCGACACCATGGACGGCGGGCGCATTGCGGTGGACGGCATGGTGGGCGACGCCGCAGGTTATGCCATGCGCGGCGGCGAAATTTATGTGCGCGGCAGCGCGGGCTACCGCGCGGGCGTGCATATGAAGGCCTACGGCACAAAGCAGCCGGTGCTGGTAATTGGCGGGCAGGCGGGCAGTTTTCTGGGCGAATACCAGGCGGGCGGCACCATTGTGGTGCTGAACCTGGGCACGGAAAACAGCGCCCCGGCCGGGCGCTTTTGCGGCATGGGCATGTACGGCGGAAAAATTTACCTGCGCGGCAAGGTGCTGGTGCCAGACCTTTCCGACAGGCTGGTGTGCCGCCCGGCCACACAGCAGGATATGGACGCCGTGGCCCCGGCGCTGCAGGCGTTCTGCGGGCTGTTTGGGCTGCAGCAGGCCAGCTTGTACGCTTCGCCGTTCCATGTTCTGCAGCCAAACGGGGCCAACCCCTACCGCCAGCTGTACACCCCGCTGTAAGGCGCGGCCGCGCACGGCGCGCAGCGGCCTGCGCGCACCAAAGCGAAAGCACGGGAAAGGAGCGTGATGCGCCATGTGCGGCATCATTGGGTTCACAGGGCGGCGCGGGTGCGCCGGTTTTTTGCTGGAAGGGCTGGAGCGGCTGGAATACCGCGGGTACGATTCGGCGGGCGTTGCCTTTGCACGCCCGCAGGGGCTTGTGCTGGAAAAGGCGGTGGGCCGCATTGCCAACCTGCGCACGGTGGTGGAAAAAAGCAGAGAGGACGCGTTTGCAGGCATTGGCCACACGCGCTGGGCCACGCACGGCTGCCCCAGCATAGAAAACGCGCACCCGCACTGCGACGCCGCGCGCACCGTGGCCGTGGTGCACAACGGCATTATTGAAAACTACGGCCTGCTGAAAGAACAGCTGCAGCGCCAGGGCGTGCGCTTTGTGTCCGAGACAGACACCGAGGTGATTGCCCAGCTGCTGGGCTTTTATTACGACACCGACATGCCCACCACGCTGCGCCGGGTGCTGCCCATGCTGGAGGGCTCGTATGCGCTGGGCGTGCTGGACGCGCGCGCGCCGGGCACGCTGTACTGTGCGCGCAGGCGCAGCCCGCTGCTGATTGGGCAGGGCGAGGGCGAAATGTACATTGCCAGCGACGTGGCGGCCCTGGTGGAGCACACGCGCACGGTGTACCCCATGGAAGAGGACACCATTGCCGCCCTTACGCCGCAGGGCATGCAGGTGTGCACGCTGGAGGGCCGGGCCGTCTGCCTTGCGCCCATGCACATCACATGGGACGCCGCGGCCGCGCGAAAAGGCGGCTATGCGCATTTTATGCTGAAGGAAATTTGCGAGCAGCCGCAGGTGCTGCAGGACACGCTGGAACATTATGCCGACCTTGCCCGCGGGTGCATTCGCCGCGAGGCCATGCCCTTTACGCCCGAACAGGCCAGGGCCCTTTCCGAGGTGACCATTGCCGCCTGCGGCACGGCCTACCACGCGGGCATGATGGGCAAGGCGCTTTTGGAAAAGCTGGCGGGCGTGCGCACCACGGCCGAAATTGCCAGCGAATACCGATATGCGCCGGTGTGCGACGGCGCGCCGGAAAACGCCGTGTTTCTGGCGGTGAGCCAATCTGGCGAGACGGCCGACACGCTGGCCGCTTTGCGCAAGGCCAAGGCGCAGGGCATGCGCACCATTGCCATGTCCAACGTCATTGGCGCCTCCATCGCGCGCGAGGCGGGCACCGTGGTGTACACCCTGGCCGGGCCCGAAATTGCCGTGGCCTCCACCAAGGCATACCTGGCGCAGGTGCTGCTGTTCGAGCTGATTGCGCTGGACCTGGCCCACCTGCGCGGCCGCCTGACGGACGCCCAGCTGAAAGAGGCCCTGGCCGAGCTGGGCCGCCTGCCGGAACAGGCGGCCGCCATTCTGGCGCGGCGCGAAGTGGTGGAAAGCTTTGCCCGGCGCAACCGCGCCTGCCACGACGTGTTTTTCATTGGCCGCCTGATGGATTACACCACCTCGCTGGAGGCTGCGCTGAAGCTGAAAGAGGTGTCTTACCTGCACAGCGAAGCCTACGCCGCGGGCGAGCTGAAGCACGGCACCATTGCCCTGATTGACGAAGAGACGCTGGTGGTGGGCATTGCCACCCAGCCGGAAATTCTGGAAAAAACCTACGCCAACCTGCAGGAGGTGCACGCCCGCGGGGCCTATCTGCTTTTGATCGGCACGCCGCCGCGCACGCTGGTGGCGCCGGATTGCGAGGTGTGGAGCATGGAGGGCGCCTCGTGGCGCACGGCCCCGCTGCTTGCCACCATCTATGCGCAGCTGCTGGCCTATTACACGGCGCTGCAGCACGGCTGCGACATCGACAAGCCGCGCAACCTTGCAAAAAGCGTGACGGTGGAATAAAATAGAAACGGCCGCCGGGCCCGGGCCCGGCCAGGCAGGGAAAGGAAGCGAGCAAGCAATGCTGAAAGAAGACCTCAGGCAGGACGTAGAGGCCCGCGTGGCCTTTTTGAAAAAAGCGCTGGCGCAGGCGGGCGCCAAAGGGTTTGTGTACGGCAACTCTGGCGGGAAGGACTGCACCCTTGTGGGCATTCTGTGCAAGCTGGCGTGCGAAAACACCTTTGGGGTGTGCATGCCGTGTTCGTCCAGCCAGAACTACGGGCGCGATTTGCGCGACGGCATGCTGGCGGCCAGGGCCTTCGGCATCGAAACCGTAACGGTGGACCTTAGCCAGACAAAAGACGCGCTGATGGCCGCCGTGACGGCCGCGCACCCCGTGGCGGAAAACGCCGCCGTGAACGTGGCCCCGCGCCTGCGCATGGCCACGCTGTACGCCGTGGCCCAAACGCGCGGCGCGCTGGTGGCGGGCACGGGCAACCGCAGCGAGCGCTACCTTGGCTATTTTACCAAGTGGGGCGACGGCGCCTGCGACGTGAACCCCATTGCAGATTTAACCGTGCGCGAGGTGTATAAGCTGCTGCGCTACCTGCACGCGCCCGAGCCCATCATCAACAAACAGCCCTCGGCGGGCCTGTTTGAAGGGCAGACGGACGAGGCCGAGATGGGCGTGCGCTACGACGAGGTGGACGAGGCCCTGCTGTGCGGCGCGCCCATGCCCGAAAAGGCGCAGCGCATGCACGCCGCCAGCGCCCACAAGCTGCGCATGCCCCTGGCCTACGGCGAGGACGGCTGACGGGCCCCGCGCCGTGCGCACACAATAAAAAAGCCCCTGCAAAAGGCAGTGCTCATAAAACAGTTAACAGGCACAGCGGATCATACTGCTGTGCCTGTTCTTGTATATTCGACTGAATTATGATAGTATGAAATCAGATAAACAAACTTGAATTTGACGGAGACAATGTATTATGAAGGTAATGTTAACAAGTTCACTTGGCGGTTCGAGCAAGGTGAACGGAACACGAGTACCCTCGATATTAATTCAACATAATGGTTTGTTAGATAGCCTTAAATCAATTTGGAAACAGGATGCAACTGTACTTATTATTTGTGCTGACCCGTTTGACTACGACAAAAACGATAGTGTTTGTGCTTGCCTTAGGGAGTCTTTCCCTATGAGTGGGTTAAGCATCTCCCATATTGATAAGTGTGATGGTAGAAATCCAAATGCAGTTGATAACTTAGATAGTGTTGATGTTCTTGTTTTGGCAGGTGGTCATGTGCCTACACAAAACAAGTTTATGGAACAACTCTGTTTAAGAGAACGGCTGCGAGACTATCAAGGCATCATTGTTGCATGGAGTGCAGGTTCTATGAACTGTGCAGATATCGTATATGCTGGCCCAGAACTGGAGGGCGAAGCAACTGACCCATCTTATGAGCGGTGGATTACAGGCCTTGGATTGACCGATATAAATATTTTTCCGCATTTCCAAAGTCTTAAAGATGACTACTTGGACGGTCTGCGATTAATCGAAGATATCACTTTTGCAGATAGTCTCGGTCATAAAATAATAGCATTGAATGATGGTAGTTATATATTAATTGCCGATGGAAAGTCTACTCTCCACGGGGAAGCATACATGATTAAGGATGGTAAGCAGTGGCAAATTTGTAAGGATGGAGAATTCCTCGCTTTGTAATACCAAAATCATAGTTTAACCAATTCAAATTTGTCGAACAGACGCAAGGGCGCACTTCTATACACCCATTGGTGCATCATGCAGTCTGCGGTTTTGTACTGCACCAAAGCCTCCCCTGTGTAAGGGGAGGTGCCCCGCAGGGGCGGAGGGGTTGTCAATCCCTCAGTCAGCTTCGCTAACAGCTCCCTTTACACAAAGGAGCCTTTTCCTAAAACGGTATATCTTGCAAAAATCCGACCTATGATCGAAACCATAGGTCGGATTTAACTGTTTTACGAACACCGCCGGAAAGCAGGGGCTTTTGCTTTTATATTTTATAGGGTTATAGGGCAGCGGGCTCTGCGCCCAAGTTCCGGCTTTGGGGGCGGGGGCGCCTTTCAGGGCGCGTCTTTCTGCCACTCGCCCAGCAGGGCGGCGGCCTGTTTGGCCATGCGCTTCAGCTCTTTGTTGGGGCGCCCGGCCGCCGTGCGCGCAAAGGCCAGCAGCGCCTGCACCGTGTGTTCCAGCTCGGCCTGGGCGGCGCCTGTGCGCCCGGGCGCCTGCGCCGCCTGGCGCGGCACGGGCCCTGCCTCGTACACATACCGCCCGGCGGCAAGGTCGTAGCATGCGCCGCTGTAGGGGGCGTTGGCGCTGTAGCCGTGCTCGCTTTGCAGGCATGCGGCAAACTGTGTGCAGCTGGCGTCGTCGCCGTGGTTCACAAACACGTGCGCGGGCTTGGGGGCCACGCCGCCCAGCCAGCGCAGAAGGCCGTTTTTATCCGCATGGCCGCTGACGCCCGCCAGCGTGCAGATTTCGGCGTTCACGGCAATGTCCTCGTCAAAAATGCGCACCTGCCGCGCGCCCTCCACCAGGGCGCGCCCCAGCGTGCCCTCGGCCTGGTAGCCCACAAACAGCACGGTGTTGCGGCTGTCCCACAGGTTGTGCTTCAAATGGTGGCGGATGCGCCCCGCGTCGCACATGCCGCTGGCGGACAAAATAACCTTTGGCCGCTTGTCGGCGTTGATGGCCTGCGATTCCTCTTTCGAAAGGCTCATGGTCAGGCCGCTGAACCAAAGCGGGTTGATGCCGCGCTCTACCAGGGCGCGGGCCTCGGGGTCCAAATCGGAGGTGGGGCACTGCAAAAAGATGCTGGTGGCCTCGTTGGCAAGCGGGCTGTCCACATATACGGGGAAGCCGTCGAGCCCCTTCACAAGGCCCTTTTCTTTAATTTCGCGGATGAAGTACAGCATTTCCTGGGTGCGGCCCACGGCAAACGACGGAATTACCACCGTGCCGCCGCGGCCCAGCGTGCGCTGCAGCACCTGCGTAAGGGCGCCGATGGAATCGGGCCGCTCGCCGTGCGTGCGCGTGCCGTAGGTGGATTCCAGCACCACATAATCGGCCTGCTGCACGGGCTGCGGGTCGTTGATGATGGGCTGGTTGGTGTTGCCCACGTCGCCGCTGAAGACAATTTTTTTCTTCACGCCGCCCTCGCTCAGCCACAGCTCGGCCGCGGCCGAGCCCAGCAGGTGGCCAATGTCGGTAAAGCGCAGCGCCACGCCCTCGGCCACGGGGATGGCCTTGCCGTAGGCGCACGGGCGCAGCTGCGAAAGCACGCCCTCGGCGTCGGCCAGCGTGTACAGCGGCTGCGGCTCGGGCCGCCCGGCCCGGCGCGCCTTGCGCGCTTTCCACTCGGCCTCGCTCTCTTGAATATGGGCGCTGTCGCGCAGCATAATCTGGCACAGGTTGCAGGTGGACTCTGTGGCATACACCGGGCCCCGAAAGCCGTTTTTGTACAAAAGCGGCAGGTGGCCGGAATGGTCGATGTGCGCGTGCGTCAGCACCACAAAATCCAGCTCGCCGGGGGCCAGGGGCAAAGGCGCGTTTTCAAAGGGGTTCGTGCCCTGCTCCATGCCGCAATCCACCAGGAAATTGCACCCGCCCACCTGCACCAGCGTGCAGCTGCCTGTCACCTCGTGCGCGGCGCCAAGAAACGTCACCTTCATGCAATCACTCCCATTGGCCGGCCGGCGGGCCGGCTTTTTCTTTTATTGTAGCACACGGGCCCGGCGCGGGAAAGAAGAAAATGCCCCTAACGCGCCCGTGCGGCCTGCGCCAGGCACACTTCAAAGCCCAGCTCGCGCAGCATGCCGGTGCCCACGTCCTCTTTGCGGCAGCCGCCTGCTTTGCAAAAGCCGTTCTTGCGGTAAAAGGCAAGGGCAGGGGCGTTGGTGTCCACAACAAAAAGGCGCAGATACTGCGCGCCCTGCCCCGCGGCAAGCGCCATGGCGGCCCGCAGCGCCCGGCTGCCCAGCCCCGTGCGCTGGCAGGCGGGGGCCACGGCCAGGCGGGCCAGATACAGCGCCGGGGCCGCCGGGGCCTGCCAGCCCATGGCCGCGGCCGCGGCTTCGTCCCGGTAAAGGGCAAAGGCGGCTTTGGGCGCGCCGCCCTCTTCCAGCACGAAAAGCCGCCCGGCCCGGATATCGCCGGGCAGGCACACACAGGGGTACACTTCGTCCCAAATGGCAAGGCCCTGCCGGGCCATTTGGCGCACCAGCGCCCGGTACATCTCGTTCAGCTGCGGCAGGTCTGCCTGCGTGGCCGGCCTTGTTTTCATACGGCACCTCCTCGGGGCGCGCCGGCCGCGGCAAAGCGCGCCGCCGGTGCATTTCTGTTTTTATGGTACTGCACAGGGCGGGCGCATGTCAACAAAATGCGGGCGCAAAAAGCCGCAGGGCAGGGCCCTGCGGCTTGCGGCGGGCTGGCCGTCAGCCGCCCTGCGCGGCGGCCGCGGCCACAAAGGCGCGGAACAGAGGGTGCGCGCGGTTGGGGCGGCTTTTGAATTCCGGGTGGTACTGCACGCCCACAAAAAAGGGGTGCGCGGGGTACTCCATGGCCTCCACAAGGCGGCCGTCCGGCGAAAGGCCGCTCAGGCGCACGCCCGCCGCCTCCAGCGCGGCGCGGTATTCGTTGCACACCTCATAGCGGTGGCGGTGCCGCTCCAGAATTTCTTCCTCGCCGTATATGCGCGCCAGCAGGCTGCCGGGCGCAAGACGGCAGGGGTATGCGCCCAGGCGCATGGTGCCGCCCTTGGGCAGGTTGCCCTGCTGGTCTGGCATCAGGTCTATCACACAGTGCGGGTTTTCGGGCGTGAACTCGCGCGAGCCCGCGCCCTCTATGCCCGCAAGGCTGCGCGCGGCCTCCATCACGGCCACCTGCATGCCAAGGCAGATGCCAAGGTAGGGCACGCCGTGCACGCGCGCATACTGTGCGGCCAGCACCATGCCCTCTATGCCGCGCGCGCCAAAGCCGCCCGGCACCAGCACGCCCTGCACGCCTGCCAGCGCGGCGTCCACATTGGCCGTGCCCAGCGCCTCGGCGTCCACCCAGCGTATCTTCACCTGCCTGCCGCAGGCATAGCCGCCGTGGTGCAGCGCCTCCACCACAGAGAGGTAGGCGTCGTGCAGCTCTACATATTTGCCAACCATGGCAATGGTTACCTCGCCTTTGGCCGCGGCGATGCGCGCGCACATGGCGCGCCATTCGGCAAGGTCCGGCCCGGCGGCGGCGCGCAGCCCCAGGCGGCGGCACACAAGGCCGTCCAGCCCGGCCTCGTGCAGCATCAGCGGCACGTCGTACAGGCTTTTCAGCGTGCGGTTTTCAATCACGCACTCCGGCGCCACGTTGCAAAAGGCGGCCAGCTTTTGCAAAATGCCGTCCTCCAGCGGCTCGTCACAGCGGGCGATGATAACGTCCGGCATAATGCCCATGCTTTGCAGCTCGTGCACCGAGTGCTGGGCGGGCTTTGTCTTGTGCTCGCCCGAGCACTTCAAATACGGCACCAGCACCACATGCAAAAACATGCAGTTCTCGCGCCCGGCCTCGCGGCTGATCTGACGGATGGCCTCTAAAAACGGCTGGCTTTCAATGTCGCCGATGGTGCCGCCTATCTCGGTAATCACCACGTCTGCGCCGGTGTAGCTGCCCAGGCCGTAGATGAACGATTTAATCTCGTCCGTCACATGGGGGATGATTTGCACCGTGCGGCCCAGGTAATCGCCCGCGCGCTCTTTGTGCAGCACGTTCCAGTACACGCGCCCGCTGGTCAGGTTCGAAAGCCGGTTCAGGTCCTCGTCAATAAAGCGCTCGTAGTGGCCAAGGTCCAGGTCCGTCTCCACGCCGTCCTGCGTCACAAACACCTCGCCGTGCTGGTAGGGGCTCATGGTGCCGGGGTCCACGTTCACGTAAGGGTCCAGCTTTTGGGCCGCCACCTTCACACCGCGCTGCTTCAGCAGCCTGCCCAGGCTGGCCGCGCTGATGCCCTTGCCCAGGCCGGACACCACGCCGCCTGTTACAAAAATATGTTTTGCCGCCATTTTCTCTGCCTCCTGCATAAAAAAAGAGGCGCCCGCAATGCCCCGCAGCCTGTGCGCTGCGCAGCGTGGCGGACGCCATTGTCCCAACGGAATCATTATAGCCGCACACGGCGGCCTTGTCAATGCGGAACACGCGGCCCATCCCCTGTGCCAGGGCGCCCTGTGCGGGGCTTTCCGGCCCGCCAAAGCGGGGCGGAATGCGGCGGGCAGGGGGCGCCGCAGGGCCGCCGGCCGGCCAAAAAGCAGGCGCGGCCGCACGGCATGCCCGCTCAGGCGGCAGTTGCCGTCATGCCCTGCGCAATGGCAAAAAGCGTGTCGTCCCCGGCGCTCTCTTCAAATGAAAAGAAATCCAGCCGCACCACGTAATAGCCGTCTCCGGCGCCGTCCGGCACCACATAGAACAGGTAGTGCGGGTACCACGGCTTGTCGGAATCGTCCGGCCATGTCTTATACAAAATCATCTTGGCGTGCCGGCCGTCCAGCATAAAATCCAGCGTGCGCTGCAGGCCATACCCTTCGGGGTAGCCCATCTCGTTGTTCAAAAACGGGTCTGTCATTTCCTTGGTAAAAGGCGCCGCCGTGTCGCTGTACACGGGCAGCTTCCACACGCTGCCCAGTTCCAGTACCTTGCGGCCGTCCTCCATCCAGGTGGTGTAGCCGTCCAGCTGCCAGCTTTCGGGCACAGGCAGCGCCAGGGCCACGCTGCCGCTGCCGTCGGCCAGCGTAGCCGTCACGCTTTGCGCGCGGCCCGGGGCGCTGGAACTGGAAGGCGCGCTGGCCGCCCCGGAAGAGCCCGCGGGCAGGCTGGCGCCGCTTTGCGCCCCGCTTGCCGGGGCAGAGGAAGAAGCCGTGCCGGCCGCTGCACTGGACGAAGCGGCGGGCAAGGCGGGGGCGGCGCCGCTTTGCGGCTGGGCGCCGCAGGCGGCCAGCGCCGCGCACACGGCAAGGCAAAGCAGGGTGCAAAGGGCTTTTTTCATGGCTTTTCCTCCTTGGCCGGGGCCGTGCTTGCCACATACAGGCTGCGGCTGGGGAAGGCCAGGCTGACGCCCTGCGCGGCCAGAATGCCCAGGATGCGCAGGTTGATGTCTTCCCGCACGGCGCGGTATTCGGTGATGTCGGTGGTTTTGGTGTAAAACTGTACGGTTACATCCAGGCTGCTGGGGCCAAAATCCAGCAGGCGCACCTGCACGGTGCCGGCATGCACGCCCTCGTGCCCTTTCAGCATGGCTTCTACGGCCTGCACCGTGCTTTGCAGCGCGGCGGGCGATGTTTTGTATTCCAGCCCCAGGGTAAAGCGGGCAAGGCGCATCTTCATGCGCGTCCAGTTGGTGATGGGCGTGGTGGTGAATTTCGAGTTCGGCACAATGACAAGCGCGTTTTCCAGCGTGCGCACCTTGGTAGAGCGCAGGCTGATGTCCTCCACCGTGCCCTCCACGTCCGGCGTGCTCACCCAGTCGCCAATTTCAAAGGGCCGCTCGGTCACCAGCACAAGGCCGCCGAAAAAGTTGCTCACCATATCCTGCCCGGCCAGCGCGAACGAAAGGCCGCCCAGGCCCAGGCCGGCCAGCACGCCGTTGATGTTGTAGCCCAGCTTGGCCAGCACCATGGCGGCGGCCACCAGCAGCACCAGCGCCTGCACAATGCGCATAATGAACACGGCCAGCGCGCGCCCGGTGGCAAGGGGCAGGTGTGCGCCAATGCCCTCAATCAGGGCGGGCAGCTGATTGGCCGCGCGCAGCAGGCCCCAGGTGATGAACACAATGCAGGCAATGCTGCAAATGGTGCCCACGGCCCCCAGGGCAGGCAGGGCAAGGCGCACGGCCTCGGGCAGCAGGGCGCTGGCGCCCCACACGCCCACGGCCAGCATGCACAGCGCGGCGGGCTTTAAAAAGGCCTCGGCCACAAGGGCAATGTGCGGGTGGCCCAGCTTGCGCGCCAGGCGCGCCACGGCGGGCCCCAGCAGCCTGTGGGCCACAGCGGCGGCCCCGGCGCACAGCAAAAGAAACAAAATGGCGGGCAGGCACTGCTGCCAGAAGGAAAGGCCAAACAGGCTCATAAAAGCCCTCCTTTTTTCAAAATGGTTGGCGCCGTGCCCAGGGGGCGCGGGCCCTGCGGCAGGGAAAGGCAGCGGTGTTTCCCTGCGCGCTGGCTTTATTGTACCATAAAACGGGCCCGCGCGCAGGCCAAAGCAAAAGTTTTTGCCCCGCGCGGCGTTTTTTCTTGCATTTTCGCGCGCAGTGCGCTATCATAAAGGCAAAGCTTGTTTCGGGGCGGGGTGAAATTCCCCACCGGTGGTAAAGCCCACGAACGCGAAGGCAGCCCTTCGCGCCGATTTGGTGAAATTCCAAAGCCGACGGTACAGTCCGGATGAAAGAAACAGCGCGGCCCATGGCATGTGCGCGCCCCTTTGTGCAGGTTTTGCACGAAGGGGCGTTTTTGCTTGGCCGCACGGCAGCGAAGCAGGCAAATTTCAAAGGAGGCTTTCTGCCATGAACACACAAACAAAACGCAACACCCTTCGCCTTGCCACCATGGGCATGCTGGCCGCGCTGGCCGTGCTGCTGGTGGCCTTCGTCCACTTTCCGCTCATTCCGGCGGCGCCGTTTCTGGAATACGACCCGGCGGACGTGCCCATCCTGATTGGCACCTTCCTGTACGGCCCGTGGGCCGGGCTGGGCCTGGCCGGGGTGGTGTGCATTGTGCAGGGCCTCACCGTCAGCGCGGCCAGCGGGCCCATCGGCATTCTGATGCATTTTCTGGGCACCGGGGCCTGCGTGCTGGCCGCGGGGCTCATCTACCGGCGCTGGCACACCTACAAGGGCGCCGTGGGGGCGCTGGGCGTGTCTGTGCTGGTGCGCACGGCGGTGATGTGCGGGTGCAACCTGGTGTTCACGCCGCTGTTTCTGGGCTCTTCCGTGGGGGAAGTGGTGGCAATGCTGCTGCCTGCCATCATCCCGTTCAACCTGCTGTATGCCGCGCTGAACGGCGCCGTCACGCTGCTTGTCTATAAGCCGCTCAGCCGTTTTCTGCACGGCATGCAGGGAAAAGCTTGACAAATGCAAAAGAAACCTGTAAAATATTGTTTTGCACAAAACCATGTGCCAAACGAAAACAGAATATCGTCTTATCAAGAGCGACGGAGGGAACAGGCCCTGTGAAGTCCGACAACCTGCCGAGAGGCAAGGTGCCAAATCCTGCGGTGTACACCGAAAGATAAGCTTTTCAAAGCCCGGTGTGAACGCCGGGCTTTTTGCTTTGCACGGCGCCAAAGGCGCGTGCAGGGCCGCCGCGCGAAGAAAAGACGAGCAACCGCGAAAGGAGAACGCTATGGCAAACAAATTTTTCACGTCGGAATCGGTCACCGAGGGCCATTCCGATAAAATCTGCGACCAAATTGCCGACGCCGTGCTGGACGAGCTTCTGCGCCAGGACGAAAACAGCCGCGTGGCCTGCGAGGTAACGGCCTCCACCGGCCTTGTGCACATCATGGGCGAAATTACCACCGAGGGCTATGTAGACCTGCAGAAAATTGTGCGCGATGTGGTGCGCGACATCGGCTATACGCGCGCCAAATACGGCTTTGACGCCGACACCTGCGCCGTGATCTCCAACATCGACGAGCAAAGCCCGGATATCGCCATGGGTGTGAACCCGGGCGGCGCGGGCGACCAGGGCATGATGTTCGGCTATGCCTGCACCGAAACGCCCGAGCTGATGCCTTTGCCCATCTCGCTGGCGCACAAGCTGGCCAAGCGCCTTACCGCCGTGCGCAAGGACGGCACGCTGGGCTACCTGCGGCCGGACGGCAAAAGCCAGGTGACGGTGGAATATGACGGCGATGAGCCCGTGCGCATTGAGGCGGTGGTAATTTCCACCCAGCACTCGGCCGATGTGGCGCTGGCGCAGCTGCGCGAAGATATCCGCCGCGAGGTAATTGCCCCTGTGCTGCCCGCCGCCCTTGTGGACGAAAACACCAAATATTACATCAACCCCACCGGCCGCTTTGTGGTGGGCGGCCCGCAGGGCGACTCCGGCCTCACCGGGCGCAAGATTATTGTGGACACTTACGGCGGCATGGGCCGCCACGGCGGCGGCGCGTTCTCGGGCAAAGACCCCACAAAGGTAGACCGCTCGGCCGCCTACGCCGCGCGCTGGGTGGCAAAAAACGTGGTGGCGGCGGGCCTTGCGCGCCGCTGCGAGGTGCAGCTTGCCTACGCCATTGGCGTGGCGCAGCCCGTCAGCATCCGGGTGGACACCTTCGGCACCGCCGCGGTGGACGAGGGCGCCATTGAGGCCGCGGTGGAACAGGTGTTCGACCTTCGCCCGGCCGCTATCATCGAGGCGCTGGGCCTCAAAAAGCCCATCTACCGCGCCCTTGCGGCCTACGGCCACATGGGCCGCGAAGACCTGGGCGTGGCCTGGGAAAACACCGATAAGGCCGCCGCGCTGAAGGCGGCGCTGGCCCGGGCATAAGGCAAAAAGCCCCGGCCTCACGCATATGGATGCAGGAAAGCATTGGTTTTTCACAACGTTTTTGCGTCTGGCGCAGTTTAAAAAGCCCGGCAGTCCTGGCGGATTGCCGGGCTTTTCTGTATACAGCAGCTTTCGTGAAGGCTGTATTTATGCTATAATCTCTTTGACGGCCGACGGGCTGAAAGAAGAGAGCCGGCGGCATTCGCAGCGGCCGGCGGCCAAATGGGATGGACGGAAGGGATGGCTTTATGAGCGAAAACAATACAGCGCAGCCTCTTATTTCCATTTTGGTGCGCACACATGCGCGCGGGCGCCTTTTGCGCTGCGCGCTGGAGACGGTGCGCGCCCAAACGGTGAAAGAGGGCTATGAGGTTGTGGTGGTGGAGGACGGCAAGGCCACCTCCGAGGACGTTGTGCAGGAATTTGCACCGTATTTCCCATTGCACTATGAGGCAACCGGCACACATGTGGGCCGGAGCGCGGCAGGCAACCGTGCCGCCCGCCTGGCAAAAGGGGACTATTTGTGCTTTTTTGATGATGACGACGCGCTTTTGCCCCAATACATTGAAACCTGGCAGGCCCTTTTGCGCGAACACCCGCAGGAAAGGCTGTTTTTTGCCGCCAGCACAGAACTTTGCGGCCATTATGAGGCAGACGGCGTCACATGGGTGACGCAGAGCCGCAAAGCATACCCTGTGCAGGGGGCCACGCGTGTGGACGTGGCCTGCAACAACATCGTGCCCATTCAGGCGGTGCTGTTTGCCAAAAGCCTGTTTGAAGAATACGGCGGCCTGGATGAACAGATGGACGTGTTTGAAGACTGGGACCTGTGGATGCGCTATGCCAGTGTGCAGCAGCCTGTGACGTGCGGCGTGGTGACAAGCGAGTTCAAAACACCGGAAGATCCCGTGGTGCGCGCACAACGCAGGCAGGCTTTTGAAGCAGGCAAAACACATTTCTTTGAGAAAGCCCAAAATTACTCGTTGCATACTTCTATGGGTGAAATTGCAGACCATGTATGGTATGTGGATGCAAGACAGAATTATCTGCGCGAGCATGCGCAGGAGTTTCGCGACGCCGCATATGCGGTGGCGGGCTCTGCTTCCTGGCGGTGCACAGGGCCGCTGCGGGCGTTTGGCCGCTGGCTGGTGCGTGCGGGCAGCTTTCTATCTGGCGCGCGGGTAGAGGTGCTGGAACAAGACCCTGCCCGCATGCGCTCTATAGACGAATATGCCGCGTTTGCGCAGACAGCAAGGGAATCCTTCCCCTGGCGCCTCACCGCATTTTTGCGCAGAGGGAAAAAGTAACAAGGAGGAAAAACCATGCAGTATGATATCGTCATGGTGACCTATAACAGTGAAAAATGGCTGCGCGGCTGCGTGCAGGCCCTGGCTTCGGCGCATTACCCGAAAGATCAGCTGCATCTTGTGTTTGCAGATAACGCTTCTCAGGACGGCACGCTGCCTTTGCTGGAACAGCTGCGTGCCGAACACCCGGAATTCGGCGGCTTTACCATTGTGCGCGGGGCAAAAAATGTGGGCTTTGGCGCGGCGTGCAACGCGGGTGCACGGGCGGGCCAGGCTGACATGTTGTTGTTCCTGAACGTAGATACGGCTGTAGACCCGGAGGTGTTCGTTGCCTTGGACGAGGCGGCAGCCGCCCGGCCGCAGGCAGGAGGGTTCGAATGCAGGCAGCTGCCGCGCGAGATGGGCCACCATTTTGACCCCGTCACGCTGGAGACGCCATGGGCCAGCGGCGCCGCTTTTTGCGTGCGGCGCGCTGCGTTCACAGCCGTGGGCGGCTTTGACGAGCATATTTTTATGTATTGTGAAGATGTCGACCTCTCCTGGCGCATTCGGGCGCATGGCACGCCGCTGTATTATGTGCCGCAGGCGCTGGTTTATCATTTTGTGCTGAACCGGGAAAATACGCAGGCCAGCAGCCTGCGGGAATATGCAGGCACACAGCTTGGAAACCTGCTTTTAAGTTATAAATACGGCACATTCCGGCAAATGGTGCAGGCCAATGTGCAATATCTTCGCACGCTGCGGCACCCGCAGCACTTCGCACACGTGCGCAAGGTGCTGGGCAAGCAATATCTTTCTCATTTCCTCAAAATACCCGGCTTTGCAGGTTGGCGCAGGCGCAGCAAAGCACTGTTTTGTGCAGCCGCGGCAGCGCCCATTTGCGCGGCACAGCATCTGCTGGCACCTGCGCATGCGCCGGAACGAGGCCGCTTTGTGTTGGAGGCGCCGGTGCGGCAGGGCCCGAAATTCAGCGTGGTGGTGCGCACCTGCGCGCGCCCGCAAAGCCTGCGAAAAACGTTGCAGACGCTGCGCTGGCAGACATACCGGAACTTTGAAGTTATTGTGGCCGAGGACGGCGAACCGGTAAGCCGGGCCATGGTGGAACAGGAGTTTGCCGACCTTCCCATCCATTATCTGTGCACGGGCACGCGGCAGGGGCGAGGAAAAAACGGCAACATGGGGCTGCGGGCAGCCACGGGGGAATACCTCAATTTTCTGGATGACGATGACTATTTTTACCCGGACCATTTGGAACTGATGGCCGCCAAGGCAAACGAGCATCCGCAGGCAGACCTGATTTTGGGCTGTGCAATGGTGATGAAGGTGGACATGCAGGACGAAACGCAATGGCAGTATGAAGTGCGGGATGTCCACCCCATGCATTTTGACAGGGTGGACCTGTTTACCATGTGCCAAACCTGCCAGATCCCCATTCAAAGTGCTGTGTTCAAAAAAAGCCTGTTTGAGGCGTGCGGCGGCCTGCACGAAGAAATGGAGGGCAACGAGGATTGGTTTATGTGGATGCGCTTTTTGGCCAAGGGCAAGCGCATCGACCCGGACCATGTGGACATTGACCGCGCCACTTCTGTGTTTGTGCTGCCTGCGGGTGCGCGCCAGACGGCAGAGCGCATTGAAAAGTACCGCAAGTACAACAAAATTTTTTATGAAAACCCAGAACTGCAATTTCAGGTGAGCCTTGCCGATATGCGCCGTTTTTGTGACGGCATGATTGCTGATATGCGGTGCATGGAAGCGTGTGGAAAGCTTCACATTTATCTTGAAAATATGGCGAACCGGGATTCTGAATAAAAGAACGCTTTTCCCCTTTCCCACATAGGATAGCGGGAAAGGGGGAGTGGAACATGCTCAGCGGAATCTTGCTGATTCTGGTGACGATGCTGGCGGTGCTGGGGGCCTATTACCTCACAGAGCTGGCCTCGCAGGCAAGCGCAAAGCGCAAAACGCTGAAAAACGCCGTGGTGCTGCTTTGCGCACAGGATGCAGAGCAGATGTGGGCCGCCGTGCTGGACGCGCGCGCCAAGCTGCCAGATGCGGCGCTGGTGGTGCTTTCGCCAAAGGCGGCCGGGGCCCAGCCGCTGGAGCCCAGCATGCGCGGCGTGACGTTCGCCTCGCCCGCCACGGTGGGCGCCGAGGTGTGCCGCCTTCTGGCGGTGCCGCAAGGGGAATAATGCCTGGTATTTGAAAGGACTGTCAAAATGGACGAACAAGAATATATTGCCAGTTTAGAGCAGGGGATAAAATTGCTGATGGAGCAAAATGCAGCTGCTCAGAGTTCGTTTCAAAAATTGCAGAAGCTGCATGAAACTGTGGTGGATGACCCTGTATGGAAGTTGACATGGCCAGCCCGCTATCTGCGCGAGAAGCTGTGTAAGCCGTTTTTTCATACGGATTTTCCTGATGTGGATGCTATCATAGTAAAGGCACCACCAGTTTTGCCGGTGAAGATTTCTGTGATTATCCCAGCTTTTCAAGGGGAAAAGGAACTTCCTACACTACTGAATTCGCTTAAAAACCAAAAAGGGTTGAGCGAAATAGAATATATCACAGTTGTCACACAAAGTTCAGATGGAACCTGTGATGTGGCACGGCAATATGGGGCCAAAGTCCTCCCCATTCGCAAGCAGAATTTTTCTCACAGTGCTGCACGCAATCTTGGCGCACAGCATGCACAGGGAGAATTGCTGCTTTTTACGGTGCAGGACGCTTGTTTTGACCGCCCTGACGCACTTTATAAAATGGCGTGTATGCTTTTGTATGCGGGGGTAGATGCGGTTTCCTGCAGGCAGGCCCCTCATTGTTCGGCAGACATGATGGCAAAATATGAAGTGCAGCAGAATATCCAAACAAAAGCAAACAGTTTTAAAGACCATATTGATAAAATGTTGCATATGCCTAAAACTTTCCGCGAATGGGAGCCTGTGCTTTACATTGATGATGTGGCCCATATGACAAAGAAAGAAGTGTGGAACAGCCATCCGTTCCATGGCGAATTTGCCGAAGATATGATGTACGCAGCCGATTTGCTGCGTGCAGGCTGTTGTACATGCATGCTTCACAGCACAGAAGTATGCCATTCGCATACACGTGGGGCAGCGTCTATTTTCTGGAGAGCATACCAGGCGGGTACAGGCCTGCTAGAGAATTGGAATGAATATCTGCCGTTGGAACGCACGGCATGCACGCGTACAGCAGCGCAAGAAGCTGTGCGGTTTCGCAAATATTGGAACGGCATTGGTGTATTGTATGAAGAGGAAGCGGCGTTTCTAAAAAAGCGGGAGGCATCGTGCGTTGTGCTGGCCCGCATGCGCAATGCCCTGCTAGAAACCCCAATGGGCTCGAGCAATAGTAAGACGATTTTCCCCTTTTGGGGGAAAGAAGAGGAATCTTTGGCGAATAAGCTGTATGCCTTGGCGCAAAGTGATACCAAAGAGGTGGCAGCACAGGAATTATTGGGGACATTGACAGAAATAGAGAGCTTTTTCTTTCGAGAAAAAACTGTTTCTTTGGGGGAAAAGGAAAAGGCAGAGTTGTTCTCAATGTTGGTAAAGTTGATTTTTCAGTATACGGGGCATGCACTCGCATTTGCACAGCACTCAAAGGGAAATCTGCCAGAATTGCTGGACGGCCTTGCCCTATAATTAGCAGTTGAGGAAGTAAATATCCATGGAAGAAACGTTAAGCATCTCCGGCACGGTGGAGACGGTGGTATATGCCAACGAGCAGACGGGCTATGCCGTGCTGGAGGTGGCGGACGAGCGCGATGGCGAGCTGTACACCGCCGTGGGCCCGCTGTGCGAGGTGCGCGCGGGCGAGGAGGTTACGCTGCACGGGCGCTTTGCCATGCACCCCACCTTCGGCCAGCAGTTTAAAACAGAAAGCTATGAAGTGCGCCTGCCCGAGACGGCTGCCGCCATCCGGCGCTACCTCTCGGGCGGCGCTTTGCCGCATATTGGAAAGGCCATTGCCGCGCGCATTGTGGCCGCCTTTGGCGAGGAATCGCTGGAGGTGATTGCCAGCCAGCCCGAGGTGCTGGCCACGGTGAAGGGCCTTACGCGCGAAAAGGCGTACGAGGCCTCGCGCGAGTTTCAAAAAATGTTTGGCGTGCGCGAGGCCATCGAGTGCCTGGCGCGCTGGCAGCTTCCGGCCAGCGTTGCCGTGGCGCTGTACCGCCACTACGGGCCGGATACCGTGGACATGCTGCGCCACGACCCGTACCTTTTGTGCGGCTACCCCGCTTATCAGGATTTTCGCGCGGCAGACGCCATTGCCGGGCAGCTGGGCCTGGAATACGATTCGTTCGAGCGCGTGCGCGCGGGCCTTGTGCATGTGCTGCGCCATAATTTGAACAACGGCCACGCCTGCCTGCCCGCGGCAAAGCTGGTGCCCACGGTGGCGCAGTTTTTGCATGTGGAGCCGCAGCAGGTGGAAAGCGCCCTGCGCCAGATGTGCGATGACGGCGACGCCGTGCTGTTTGGCGAGGAAGAGGATGCGGCCGTATACCTGCCGGAATACTATGACGCCGAGCGGTGCGTGGCGCTGGCCCTGCGCGAGACCATGCGCCTTCCGCCGCACGGCGGCAAAAGCGCGGCCGCGGCCATCCGCAGGCTGGAGGCCGTGAACGGCATCCGCTATGCGCCGCTGCAAAAACAGGCCATTGAAAAAGCGCTGAGCGAGAACGCGCTGGTGCTCACCGGCGGGCCGGGCACCGGCAAGACGACGGCGGTGAACGGCATGCTGGCCGCCTTTGAAGAAAACGGGGACCGCGTGGCCCTGGCCGCCCCCACGGGGCGCGCAGCCAAGCGCCTTTCCGAGCTGACGGGCCGGAAGGCGAAAACCATCCACCGCCTTCTGGAGGTAGACCACACCGCCGCAGATTCCACGCGCTTTCTGCACAATGCGAAGAACCCCCTGAAGTGCGACGTCATTGTCATTGACGAGATGAGCATGGTGGACGTGCTGCTGTTTCAAAGCCTGCTGAACGCGCTGAAGCCAAACTGCCGCATCATCATGGTGGGCGATGAAGACCAGCTGCCCAGCGTGGGCGCGGGCAACGTGCTGGCCAGCGTCATTGCCAGCGGCCTTGTGCCGGTGGTGCGCCTGAAAGAGATTTTCCGTCAGGCCGCGCAAAGCCTCATCATTTCCAACGCGCACCGCATTGTAGAGGGCCTTGCGCCGCAGAAGGGCACGCGCGACAGCGACTTTTTCCAGCTGGAATGCCCCACGGCAGAGGCGTGCGCGGCGCTGGTGTGCGACCTTGTGGCCCGCCGCCTGCCGCAAAGCTATGGCTACGACCCCATGGAGGATATCCAGGTGCTGTGCCCCACCAAAATGGGCCCCGTGGGCACACAGGCGCTGTGCGCCGCGCTGCAGCAGCGGCTGAACCCGCCCGCGGCGCACAAGGCAGAGCTGAAATTGTACGACAAGGTACTGCGCACGGGCGACAAGGTGATGCAGGTGCGCAACGATTACGACATCCCCTTCACCCGCCCCGGCGGCGGGGAGGACGGCGCCGGGGCCTTTAACGGCGATATGGGCATTATTGAAGCGGTGGACCCGCGCGAGGGCACCGTGACGGTGCGCAGCGAGGACAGGCGCCTTGTGTATTCGGGCGAGGCCCTGCGCGAGCTGGAGCTTGCCTATGCCATCACCATCCACAAAAGCCAGGGCAGCGAATTTGCCGCGGTGGTAATTCCCCTGTTTGAAGTGCCGCCGCGCCTTTGCTACCGCAATTTGCTGTACACGGGCGTCACGCGCGCAAAAGATTTGTGCATCCTTGCGGGGCATGCCGCCGAGGCCGCGGCCATGGCGCAGAACGCCATGCGCAACAAGCGCTTTTCCAAGCTGGCGCAGATGCTGAAGGGGGAGGGCATATGACCGCGCGGGCGCTTTGGGGCCATGCGGTGGACGCGCTGTTCCCGCCGCGGTGCCTGCTGTGTGACGAAGTGCTGGGCCTTTTGCCCGAGTGCCCGGCGTGCAAGGGCGAACTGGCGCGCCTTTCGCGCGGGCACGCGCCGGGCATTGCCGCGGCCCCGCTTGTGCTGGACGGCGCCTTTGCCGCCTTTTGGTATGAGGACGGCGTGCGCGAGGCCGTGCACCGCATGAAATATGCCGACAGGCCGGACGTTGCCCGCCTGTTTGCCGGGGCAATGGCGGCCGCCCTTCCGGAAGGGCTTGGGGCGGACGGCGTCATTCCCGTGCCGTCCGCCCGAAAACGCCTTGCCAGGCGCGGCTATGACGTGCCCCTGCTTTTGGCGCGATACCTGGCGCGCGCGGCGGGCCTGCCGCTGTGCGCGGGCCTTTTGGAAAAGGTGCGCGAAACGCCGCCGCAGGCCCGGCTTTCCGGCGAAGAGCGGCGCAGAAATTTGAAGGGCGCCTTCCGTGCGCGTGCGCCCGAGGCGGTGCGCGGCAGGGCCTTTCTGCTGGCAGACGATGTGTTTACCACCGGCTCTACCATGGAGGAATGCGCCCAGGCGCTGAAACAGGCGGGCGCCACACGGGTGTATGCCCTTACGGCGGCCGTCACGCGGTTCGGATCAAGGTAGGCCTGTGCTTTCTGCGGCGGCATGACAAAAGAAAACGGCTTCCCGGGCGGGGAAGCCGTTTTTATATTTTATGGGGCAGAGAGCGTCAGCCCGCCACGCCTGCGCGGGAGGCGAAGTTCGTGTCCTCTGCAAAGGTGGAAAAACTGTACAGCACCAGCACTTTGTCGTAGCCGCCGCGCTGGATGAAGCTATCCACTTTCTCCACCGTATAGCGCAGGTCTACAATGCCAATCTGGGCATAGTTTTCCACCAGGTAGGGAATGAAGGAGTTGGCGTAGCTGTCTTTCACAACCAGAATGCTGCCCTCGCCGTTGCCCTCCAGCACAGAGTAGGCGTTGTTGCCGCGCAGGAACGCGCGGTATTTATCGCGCGTTTCAAAATCGCTGTATTCATACATCGGGCCGGTTTCCCACGTCACCTCGCCGCCTGCATTGTCCTCTACCGAAAGGGTGTTGGGCAAATCGTAATAGGTGATGGTGTCCGGCTGAATGCCGGGCTTGCGCGCGCGGGAATAGTTGGTGCCGTAAAAGCCGTCCACCGTCACGGCGGGCACGGCGCTGCGGTCGAACAGGGGCAGGCCGTTGGCCCCGGCCCAGGCCTCGTAGGCATACCACGCGCCCTGCGCCGTCCAGTGGTGGTCGGTGCGGTAATAGATATACTCATCCGCGTGTGCGCCCAGCACCTCGCGCATGTCGTACGGGTTGCCGCCCGCGGCCTGCGCAGCGGCGTATATCTCGTCCAGATGGGCGTTTTCGTCCAGGCCCGGCGCATTTGCAGGCAGCTTGTCTTTCAGCACAAGGCTGGCGCTGGGCACAATCATCACGTCCACCATGCCCGGGTGGCGCTCGCACAGGTTGGCCAGCGCCGTCACGTTGCGCGCAAAGCGGCTTTCGTCCACGCCCAGAAGCTGCTTGAACAGGTAGCCGTCCTCGCCGTAGTACACATCGTTGTTCTCGGTTTTCAAAAGCGCGGCCTCGGCGTAGCTTTTCAGGTCAATCCACCCATCGCGGAAGGCAATCTGGTCTTTTACATACGCCTCATACTGCACCATCCAGGGGTTCTGCTTGCTTACCACGCTGGCAATGGAAAAGGCGGGCTTTTGGGCAAGGTCGCGGTTTTCCAGCTCGGAATGCGCGCGTTTGGGCCACAGCGCGTCCAGCACAGAGAAGCCCATGAGAAACACAAAGAACACAATGGCGATGGGGTATGCCTTACAGGTTTGCCATATTTTTTTCACAGCACTTCACCGCCTTTCATCAGAACCGGAAATAGAGGAACGGGCTGTTGGTGGCATCCACCATATAGGCGATGGTGATAACCAGCAGCACCGCAAGGAAAATGCCCTGCAGCAGTTTGTGGCGGCGCAGCACCTTGTCCACCTTCAGGGTGATGGGGCTGGCGCACACAATGCCCACGGCCAGCAGCAGCCCGTAGTTGCGCAGGAAATACAGCGCGGAAACGCCGCCTGTGGGCACAAACAGCCGCTGCAAAAGCAGCGGAAGCTGCACGCCCACGTCGCTGCCCACAAAGAACGCCCAGCCCACCATCACCAGCAGCAGGGTGTAAATGTGCGGCCACACCTTGCCCTTTTTCAAATAGGGCAGAAGAAGGGTTTTTTCCAGAATCAGCAGCACGCAGTAGTAAAGGCCCCACAAAATGAAGTTCCAGTTTGCGCCGTGCCAGAAACCCGTCAAAAACCACACAATGGCAATGTTCACAAGCTGGCGCGCAAGGCCCTTGCGGTTGCCGCCCAGGGGAATGTATACATATTCCCGGAACCAGCTGGAAAGCGTCATATGCCAGCGCCGCCAGAACTCGGTGATGCTTTTGGAGATGTAGGGCAGGTTGAAGTTGTCGGGAAAATCGAAGCCCAGCATTTTGCCCATGCCAATGCCCATCAGCGAATAGCCGGAGAAATCGAAATAAATCTGCAACGTGTAGGCCAAAAGCCCCAGCCACACCAGCGGGGTGCTGGCGTTTTCCAGCCCCACGCCATACTCCATCACGCCGTTCACCATATGGCCCGTCACATCATACCAAAGCGCGCTGATGCCGTCGGCCAGCAGCACCTTTTTGGCAAGGCCCAGAATGAACAGATAAACGCCCTCTTCCACGCGGTCCATCGTGACGCGGCCCTTCAGCACATGCAGCCTGTCCGACACATCACGGTATTTCACAATGGGCCCGGCAATCAGCTGCGGGAACATCACCACATAGGCGCCGAAGTCGATGAGGTTGTGCTCGGTTGGCACATCGCCGCGGTATACGTCGATGGAATAGCTCATCGTCTGGAAGGTGTAAAAGCTGATGCCCAGCGGCAGCGTCAGCGAAAGCGTGGCAATGGACGTGCCCAGCAGCGCGTTGATGTTGGTGATGAAGAAGTTGGTATATTTGAAGAACATCAGCATGCCAATGCTGCCCACAATGCTGTAAATAAGGAAGAAAAGCCGCGCGCGCTTGGAATGCGCAAACTTTTCCATGCCGAGGCCGGCGGTGTAGTTGATGAGAATGGCAAGCGCCATGATGGGGAACAGGCGCACCTCGCCCCAGGAATAGAACACAAGGCTGCACACAAACAGCACGGTGTTTTTCCACTTGGCGGGCGCAAGGTAATACAGCGCCAGCGTAATGGGCAGAAAGCGGAACAAAAACAACAGGGTACTGAAAACCATGGGCGGGCTCCTTCTGAAAAAAGAGTTCAAAAAGCCGTAAAACGGCCCGCAGGCACAGGGCGCGGCCAGGCGCGCGCAGCCCGCATTTCAAAAAGAGAACCGGTATTGGTTCGGCAATACCGGTTCCACTGGTGCGTCACAGCATTATTTCAGCGCGTCGCTGATGGCCGTGTCAATCTCGGCATAATCTACGCCTTCGCCGGCAATGGCAAGCACCACATAGTCGCCTTTCACCACCACGCGGCCGGCTTTCGTCTGCTCGTAGCCCACGGGGAATTCGTCTTTATAATTCTCCCACTGGGCAACAAGCCCGTCGCGGTAGCCCTCCAGCGCGGCCTTCACGGTTTCTGCCTGGCCGGCCTTCGCCTTCACTACCAGCACGGCGCCGGGCGCGCCGTTCGTCTTCGTGCGCTGGCCCGCATATTCCTCCACGGCGGCCTCCATATCCAGGCTCATGTCCAGCGTGAGGTCATCATCGGTGAAATCGGTGGGGTTGTCAATGGCGGCAACGGCTTCAATGGCGCTGGCCACATCGGCCACATTATAATTCGCTTCCGAGCCGCAGCCGGAAAACAGGCCCAGGCACAGCACAAGCGTCAACGCAAAGGCAGCAAAACGTTTCATAATCTTAGCATTCCTTCCTTCTTTTCATCTGAGAATTTTGAAAAGAGTTTTACCGTGTTCATTCTACATGATGCTGGCAATATTTGCAAGGGGGTGGTAACTCATGTGGGCGTGAAATTTCAAAATAAGCACACTTGACACAGGCGTGCAGCGGCATTTACAATCAAAAGATACAGAATGGATACGAAACAGCGCGAAAGGGGGCGGGCAAGCATGCGTCAGGGCACACCTTTGCGGCGCTTTGCCGCCGCGGCGTGCGCGGCAGCCCTGTGCGCGGGCCTTGCGGGCTGCGCGCCCAGCGAGCCCGTAAGCCGCACGGATTTTTTTATGAGCACGCTGGTGACGCAGCAGGCGTACGGCCGGGGCGCCGAAGAGGCGCTGGCCCGGGCGGCAGACACCCTGGGCGAGTGGGAGCAGCGCTTCTCTTTATATGAAGAGGACAGCGACGTGTGCCGCATCAACGCCGCCGCGGGCGTGCAGCCCGTGCAGGTAAGCGAGGCCACCGCCGCCCTGCTGGCACAGGCCAAGGCGCTGGCGCAAACCACAGACGGCGCCTTTGCCCTTACGGTGGCGCCCATTACGCTGGCCTGGGGCGTGCACAGCGACTCCCCCCGCGTGGTGCCGCCCGAGGAGTGCGCGGCGCTGGCCGCGCTGGTGGACGACAGCGCCCTGCAGCTTGGGCAGGGCACCGCCTTTTTGCAGAAGGCGGGCCAGGGGCTGGACCTTGGCGGCTGCGCCAAGGGCGCGGCGCTGGACGCCGTGGCCGGGGTGTACGCGCAGGCCGGTGTGGAAAGCGCCCTTGTGTCGCTGGGCGGCAACGTATATGCGCGCGGCACAAAGCCGGACGGCACGCCCTGGCGCGTGGGTTTTCGCGACCCCTCCGGGGGCGACAACGCCTCGCTGGCCTCGTTTGAACTGACAGACGCGGTGATTGCCGTCTCGGGCGATTACGAGCGCTATTTCGAGCAGGACGGCGTGCGCTATGGCCACATTATGAACCCGGCCACCGGCGCGCCCGCACAAAGCGATATCATCAGTGTGGGCGTGGTGTGTGAAACGGGGCTGGAGGCGGACGTGCGCTCTACCGAGATGTTTGTGCGCGGGCGCGATGCGGCGCTGGCCTATTTTGAGGCGGGCGGCACGGGCCTGATGCTGTGTGAGGACGGCGTGCTGTATGTCTCGCGCAGCCTGCAGGGCAGCTTTGAGCTTGCGCCCGGCGTGCAGGCCACAGTGGAATTTGTGGGCTGACGCGCCCTGCGCGCAAAGCGGGCAAAAAAGGGAAAGGAAGGCATGCCATGGGCCGAAACCAAAAAGGCGCCGCCCGGCGCGTGGCGCTGCTGGGCGTGCTGTTTGCGCTGGCGGCTGTACTGTCGCTGTTCGAGGGCGCGCTGGCGGGCGCAATGGGCCTGCCGCCCGGCGTGAAGCCGGGGCTGGCCAACACGGTGGTGATGTTTGCGCTTTTGTTTCTGGGCCTGCCGCCGGCGGCGTGCCTGGCCGTGCTGAAGGCCCTGCTGGCGCTGCTGACGCGCGGCGCCGTGGCCGGCGCCCTCAGCCTGTGCGGGGGGCTGTTCAGCGTGGGCGTCATGTGGCTTTTGCGCCGCTTTGCCAAGCCCACGCCGTTCATTTTATCGGCCAGCGGCGCGCTGGCGCACAATGCCGGGCAGCTTGCGGTGTTTGCCGCGCTGTGGGGCACGCGCGGCGCGCGCGCCCTGGTGTGGTATGCGCCGGTGCTGGCCGTAAGCGGGCTGGTGATGGGCGCGCTGACGGCCCTGGCGCTGCGCGCGCTGGTGCCCGCCATGAAAAAGGCAGGTTTTTCCGATATTATCAATAATTTTTATCAATAAGTACTTGACATTGTTTAGCAGCAGTGCTATGATAAGGGTGCCGAAAGGCCAAAGGAATGTGAACTGAATGGATACGGAGGGAAAGACCATTATGAAAAAATTTGTTTGCACCGTTTGTGGTTATGTACATGAGGGCGATGCCGCCCCTGAATTTTGCCCGGTTTGCAAGGCGCCCGCTTCCAAATTTGTGGAGCAGAAGGGCGAGATGACCTGGGCTGCCGAGCACGTGGTGGGCGTTGCCCAGGGCGTGGACCCGGAGATTATTGAAGGCCTGCGCATGAACTTCAACGGCGAGTGCAGCGAAGTGGGCATGTACCTTGCCATGGCCCGTGTGGCGCACCGCGAGGGCTACCCCGAAATTGGCCTGTACTGGGAGAAGGCCGCCTATGAAGAGGCCGAGCACGCCGCCAAGTTTGCCGAGCTGCTGGGCGAAGTGCTGACAGATTCCACCAAGAAGAACCTGGAGATGCGTGTGGAGGCCGAGAACGGCGCCACCGCCGGCAAGTTCGAGCTGGCCAAGAAGGCCAAAGAGCTGGGCCTGGACGCCATCCACGACACCGTGCACGAGATGGCGCGCGACGAAGCCCGCCACGGCCGTGCGTTTGCTGGCCTGCTGGCCCGCTATTTCGGCAAATAAGCCAAAAGCGCAAAACAGAATTTCCCTGTTCGTACATAGCGGCGGCAGGGCCCTGCGGGGGCCCTGCCGCTTTTCTGCGCCGGCGGGCTGGCCCTGCCGGCGCAACCCGCGCGCGGGGCTTTTTGCCCGTGCGGCTTTTCAAAGCGGCCGCCGTGTGCTAAAATGCTGGCAGGCGGCCCGGCCGCCGCAGCAAGGCAAGGAGATGCTTGGCTTTGGATGACACATTGTATGAAAAGGCAGTGGCGCTGCGCCATGCGCTGCACGCCGCGCCCGAGCTTTCGGGCCGCGAGGCGGGCACAAAGCGCATGCTGCAGCAGTTTTTGCAGGCGAACACGCCGCTTTCCATCACAGACTGCGGGGCATGGTTCTACGCGGTGTACCGCTGCGGCCGCCCCAGCGCGCGGCGCATCGCCTTTCGGGCGGATATAGACGCGCTGCCCATTCAAGAGAAAAACAGCCTGCCCTATGCCTCGCGCTGCCCGGGCGTGGCACACAAGTGCGGGCACGACGGCCATGCGGCTGCCCTGGCGGCTCTGGCCTGCCGCGTGTGTGCCGAGGGCGCGCCGTGCGACATTTACTTTATTTTTCAGCACGCGGAAGAGACGGGCGAAGGCGGCGCTGTGTGCGCCGCCCTGCTGGAGCAGGCGGATATAGAAGAGGTGTACGCCTTCCACAACATGCCTGGGCTTGCCCAGGGCACGGTGTTTTTGCGCGAGGGCACCATGCACTGCGCCTCCACCGGCATGACGCTGCACTTCACGGGCGCGCCCACGCACGCCAGCACGCCCGAGCTGGGCCGCAACCCCGCCGCCGCCATCAGCGAGCTGGTGTGCGCCCTGCCGGGCTTCACACAGCCGGCCCGGCACAGGGGCATGGTGCTGGCCACGGTTGTTCAAATTGACGTGGGCGCGCGGGCCTTCGGGGTGTCGGCCAGCGAGGGCAGGCTGCTGCTCACCATCCGCGCCCAGCTGCAAAGCGAGCTGGATACCCTGCGCGGCGCCGTGGCCGAGCTGGCGGCGCGCCTGGCAAAGCGCGATGGCCTGGCACTGGAGGTGTCGTACTGCGAGGCGTTCCCCGAAACGGCCAACGCGCCCGGCCCTGTGCGGCGCGTGTTCGAGGCGTGCCGCGCCGCAGGCGTGCCTGCACAGACGCTGCAGGCGCCCATGCGCTGCTCGGAAGATTTTGGCTGGTACCTGCAAAAGCGGCCCGGCGCCATTTTCTATGTGGGCGATGGCGAGGCGCATGCGCCTTTGCACGACGCCATGTTCGATTTCCCGGACGAGGCCCTGCGCACGGCGGCCGATGTGTTCTTTGCCATTGCGCAAAGCTTCGGGGCCTGATGGCCTATTCGAACAGCTCGCGCTTTACCTGGCGGCCCGTGCGCGCAAACACCGCAAGCTGGTTCTGCGCGTTCACGGTGGCCAGAAACACGTCTTCCAGCCGGCCGGCATTCTGGGCGGCCAGCGCGCGGCGCAGCCACACCTCGTCGTTGCCGGTGGCCCTCAGGTTGCCGGCCAGCACGCGGCCGTCCATCACCACGCACACGCACGGCTTTTCCGGCTGCACGGCAAGGCCAAGGTCCTGCGGGGTGACGGGGCGCCGTTCGCTCAATGGCAGAAAGCTCACCTGGCCGTTTGTTTCCAGCACGGCACTCTCCAGCTGGGTCAGGTCGAAATAGCCCGCCGCCCGGCACTGGGTGAGAAATTCGTTGATGTCCATGCGCGCGGCGGCAAGGTTCTGCTCATACAGCTTGCCGTGCTCGAACAGCACGGTGGGCCTGCCGTTGAAAAAGCGGCGCAGCGCCATGGATTTGCACGTGCCCCAGGCAATGGCCACTGCGGCCAGGCCGTACACGGCCATGGCGGTGAGGGGCAGCCAGAAATCCTGCTCCAGGCTGGTGGCAAATTCGGCTGCAATCGAGCCAATGGTGATGCCGTTCACATAGTCGAACATGCTCATCTGGCTCATCTGGCGGTTGCCGATGAGCCTGGTGATGCAGAACATGGCCGCAAGCGAGCCGAGGCTGGTGAAAATAATTTTGACGATGTCCATATGCGGTGCATCCTTTCGAGGTTTGTGCGGCGCGCGCTGCGGCCGCCTGTCTCGGTTTAGTATTTCAGGCGCGGGGCGGGTTATCCGCGCCGCGGGGAAAACGGAGGAATCATGGAACACGTTTTTATCGTGAACCCGGTGGCGGGCAAGGCGGATGCCCGCAATTTTTTGCTGCCGGAACTGGAACGGGCAAAGCAGGCCCTTGGCGCTGAGGCGACGGTGGAGTGCACCACCCGCCCGGGCGAGGCAAGGGACATTGCCCGCCGCTGGGCCCAAACGGGGGCGCCCGTGCGCCTGTATGCCTGCGGCGGCGACGGCACGCTGAACGAGGTGTTTGCAGGCGCGCTGGGCTTTGCCAACGCACAGGTGGCCGGCGTGCCCTGCGGCTCTGGCAACGATTTTATCCGCACGTTTGGCCAAAGCGCCCGGTTTTTGGATATTGCCGCCCAAATGACGGGGCGCGCCGTGCCCGTTGACCTCATTGAGGCCAACGGCGGCGTGTGCGCGGCCATCTGCTCGGTGGGGGTGGATTCCGAGGTGGCCTACGGCATCCCGAAATTCCGCCGCCTGCCGTTTTGCGGCGGCTCTATGGCCTACCAGCTTTCCATTGCGCTGCGCGTGCTGCGCCCGCTGGCCAAGCACCTGCGCGTTACGGTGGACGGCAGGACGTTTGAGGGCGATTACGTCATTGCCACCGTGTGCAACGGCAAAAGCTACGGCGGCGGCTACTTTGCTGCGCCCGAGGCCAGCGTCACCGACGGCCTGCTGGACGTGGTGCTGGTGAAAAAGCTCTCGCGCCTGCGGCTTGCCAAAGTGCTGGGGGTTTATCAGCGCGGCGGGCATCTGCACGGCGGCCAGGTGCGGGAAGACCTGCGCGACATCATGCAGTTTTTCCGCGCGCGCGAGGTGTCCATCTGCCCGCCCGGGGGCATGCGCCCCATTGTGAACATCGACGGCGAATGCGCGCCCGCGGGCGGCCTGCGGGCCAGAGTGCTGCCGCTTGCGGCCAGCTTTGTGCTGCCCGCGCCGCTGGCGCCCGGCGGCACAGAGGGCTGAAACCGCCGCGCGCACCGTTGTTTTTTGCGCCAAAATGGCCTGCCGGGCTTTGCCCCGGCAGGCCATTTTTCATATTCACAAAAATTTTTTATTTTTCCCTCTTGATTTTTCTGTAAAATGGGGTACAATATGTTTAGCACTCGAAAGAGCGGAGTGCTAAAACTTCGCTTTTTCAAATAACTATCATTTTGGGAGGAACGCGCAATGAGTATCAAACCTCTTGCAGACAGAGTTGTCATCAAAAACGCAGAGCCTGAGGAGAAGACCAAAAGCGGTATCATCCTCACCGGCACAGCAAAAGAAAAGCCCCAGGTTTGCGAAGTGGTGGCCGTTGGCCCCGGCGGCCTTGTGGACGGCAAGGAAGTGAAGATGACGGTGAAGGTGGGCGACAAGGTGCTCATCGCCAAATACGCCGGCACAGAAGTGAAGGTGGACGGCGAAGAGTGCGTCATCGTGCGCCAGTCCGACATTCTGGCCGTGGTGGAATAACGCGCCCGGCCCCCAGCAGAACACAAACCCATTTTTCAGATTTTTAACATCACAAAGGAGTTGTTTGCACTATGGCAAAACAGTTACTGACGGGCGAAGAGGCCCGCAAGGCCCTGAAAACGGGCATTGACCAGCTGGCCGACACCGTAAAAATTACCCTTGGCCCCAAGGGCCGCAACGTGGTGCTGGCCAAGAAGTTTGGCTCGCCCGTCATCACCAATGACGGCGTCACCATCGCCAAGGAAATTGAGCTGAAAGACGCGTTCGAGAACATGGGCGCCCAGCTGGTGCGCGAAGTGGCCACCAAGACGAACGATGCCGCGGGCGACGGCACCACCACCGCCACGGTGCTGGCGCAGGCGCTTGTTACCGAGGGCATGAAGAACGTGGCCGCGGGCGCCAACCCCATGGACGTGAAGCGCGGCATGCAGAAGGCTGTGAAGGCCGCTGTGGGCGCGTTCACCGCCAACAGCAAAAAGGTGTCCGGCTCTGCCGACATCGCCCGTGTGGCCACGGTGTCTGCCGGCGACGAGACGGTGGGCACGCTGATTGCCGAGGCCATGGAAAAAGTGGGCGCGGACGGCGTCATCACCATTGAAGAGAGCAAGACGGCCGAGACGTATTCCGAAGTGGTGGAAGGCATGCAGTTCGACCGCGGCTATATCACGCCGTACATGGTGACGGACACCGAGCGCATGGAGGCCGTGCTGGACGACGCCTATCTGCTCATCACCGATAAGAAGATCAGCGTCATCGCCGACATCCTGCCCCTGCTGGAGCAGATTGTGCAAAGCGGCAAGAAGCTGGTTATCATTGCGGAAGACGTGGAGGGCGAGGCCCTGTCCACCCTCATTGTGAACCGCCTGCGCGGCACGTTCACCGTGGTGGCTGTGAAGGCCCCCGGCTTTGGCGACCGCCGCAAAGAGATGCTGCAGGACATTGCCACGCTGACGGGCGGCACCGTTGTGTCCAGCGAGCTGGGCTATGAGCTGAAGGACGCCAGCATGGAAATGCTGGGCCGTGCGCGCCAGGTGAAGGTGACGAAGGAAGACACCACCATTGTGGACGGCATGGGCGACAAGAAGGCCATTGCCGACCGTGTGGCCCAAATTAAGGCCCAGCTGGAAGTGACCACCAGCGACTTTGACAAAGAGAAGCTGCAGGAGCGCCTGGCCAAGCTGGCCGGCGGCGTGGCTGTCATCAAAGTGGGCGCTGCCACCGAAGTGGAAATGAAAGAGAAGAAGCTGCGCATTGAAGACGCGCTGAACGCCACAAAGGCCGCTGTGGAAGAGGGCATTGTGGCCGGCGGCGGCACGGCGCCCATCAACGCCATTCCCGCTGTGGAAAAGACCATTGGCGAGCTGGAAGGCGACCAGCGCACCGGTGCGTGCATTGTGCGCAAGGCGCTGGAATCTCCGCTGCGCCAGATTGCGGCCAACGCAGGCCTCGAGGGCAGCGTCATCATCGACAAGATCCTCGCTTCCGGCAAGGTGAACTACGGCTTTGACGCCCAGAAGGAAGAGTATGTGGATATGATCGCCGCCGGCATTGTAGACCCGACGAAGGTCACCCGCTCTGCGCTGGAGAACGCCGCGTCCGTGGCCTCTATGGTGCTCACCACCGAGAGCCTTGTGGCCGACGAGCCCGAAGAGCCCGCGCCCGCTGCGCCCGGCGCGGCAGGCGGAATGGGCGGCATGTATTAAAATACGGCCCACAGCCGGCAGATTGGCTTTGTGCCCATTCAGAAAAAAGACGCCCCGCGGCCCCGTTTACGGGCCGCGGGGCGCTTTGCGTTCGGGCGCCCGGCCGTTTTTTTAGCCGGGCTGTTTTTCCGCTTGCCACAGCGGCGTGCCATGGTGTTATAATAATAGAAAGGCTTGTGCATCAGGGGAAGCTGCCTGCCGGGCGCGGGCAGAGACGGCCCTGTGCACTGCCCCCAGCAACCAACACAGAAAACCGGCACCCGGCGCGCGCCGGGCGGGGAAAGGAAGGAAGCAGAATGAAGAAACTGGGGTTTGGCCTGATGCGCCTGCCGCTGAACATACCGGGCAACGCGGCGGATATTGACCTTGCCGCCACACAGGCCATGATGGACCGCTTTTTGCAGGCGGGCTTTACCTATTTTGACACCTCGTATGTGTACCACGGGGGCGCCAGCGAGGCCGCCTTCCGCGAGACGGTGGTGAAGCGCTACCCGCGCGGCGCCTTCACCATCACCGATAAAATGCCCATGTTCCAAATTGAGCGCGAAGACCAGCTTTGGCCCATCTTTTCCGAGACGCTGCAGCACCTGGGGGTAGATTACCTCGATTACTACTGGCTGCATTCGCTGGATAAGCGCACCTACAGGCTTTCGGAAGAGCTGCATGCCTTCCGGTTTGTGCAGCAGCGGCTGGCCGAGGGCAGCGTGCGCCACATCGGCTTTTCGTTCCACGACACGGCCGACGTGCTGGAGGAAATTTTAAAAGCGCACCCGGAGATGGAATATGTGCAGCTGCAGCTGAATTACCTGGATTGGGAGAGCAGCACCGTGCAGGCGCGCAAGTGCTACGAGCTGTGCGAGGCGTATGGCCGCAAGGTGATTGTGATGGAGCCGCTGAAGGGCGGCGCGCTGGCAAACCCGCCGCAGCCTGCGCGCGAGCTGCTGCAAAGCGCCGGGCCGCAGATGGGCATGCCCGAATGGGGGCTGCGCTTTGCAGCCTCGCACAAAAATGTGGTGATGGTGCTGAGCGGCATGAGCACCATGGAACAGGTGGAGGAAAATATCCGCACCATGCAGCAGTTCCAGCCCCTTACGCAGCGCCAGCTTGCCCTGGCGCTGGAGGCCGGGCGCCTCATCCGCAGCAGCATCGCTGTGCCCTGCACGGCGTGCCGCTATTGCGATGGGTGCCCCAAAGACATTGCCATTCCGGAATACTTTGCCCTTTACAACCAGCTGTCGCGGCTGGAAAAACGCAAAGACGCCGCAGCCCAGGCCTATGCCCAGCTGGCGGGCAGCCGCGGCCCGGCGTCGGCCTGCATTGCCTGCGGCCGCTGCGAGCAGCACTGCCCGCAGCACATCGGCATCATTCAGGCCCTGCGCCAGGTGGCGCAGGCGCTGGAAACCACCTGAATTTTTTGCCCCGCCCGGAATAAAGCGCCCCGCCCCGGGCATACTGGTGGTGGGACGTTACATATCCCCCTGCCCGCCCGCCGCGCCTGCCTTGCGGCCCGGGCGGTGGGCTTTACCCGTCCAAGAAAGCACGGCTCTTTTCCGGCCATCCCGCGGAAAAGGGCCGCGCTTTGCTTTGCGGCGCGCCGCCGCGCGCTGCGGTTGAGAAAAATTTAACGATATTTGCCCCGAACCCGTTGCAACTTGCGCGAAATTCTTCTATAATAGAACAAGATTTGGAACAGGAGGTCTCTGATAATGTCCCTGTATATGCTTGCGGCTGCCAAGTACACAGAAGTGGCAGACCATTCCGACATCGGCGTGGTGGTGGTCACTGGGCTTGTGCTGGTGTTCGCTGTGCTCATCCTGCTGTATCTTCTCATCGCGCTGGAGGGCGTCGTTTTTTCAAACCTCGATAAGAAGAAGCAACAAAAAGCGCAGGGCGGCGCGGATGCTGCGGCCCTGCCGCCGAAAGCGGCAGCCCCCGCACCGGCGCCTGCCGTGCAGGTGGAAGCGGGCATTCCCGGCGAGGTGGTGGCCGCCATTGCCGCGGCCGTTGCCTGCATGGAGGACGGGCGCTACAGCCTGCGCAGCGTGGCCCGTCCGCGCAAGGGGCGCAGCGCCTGGGGCGACGCCGCCGTGGCCGCGTACACCCAGCCGTTCTGATTTTGTGAGAAGAGGAGTGTGAACACCCATGCAGGGTTTTTTGGACGCTGTCACCGGCATTGCAAATGAATCCGGTTTTATGGGCATTGCGCAGAACCCGGGTTACCTTGTAATGATTGTAATTGCCTGCGTGCTGCTGTATCTGGCCATTGTGCGCCAGTTCGAGCCGCTGCTGCTTTTGCCCATCGCCTTCGGCATGCTGCTTGCCAACCTGCCCTTTGGCGAAATCATCCATATGGAATACTTCATAGCCCCCGCCGGGGCAGACCCCTCGCTGTACCCCATGTTCAGCGAGATTTTACACAACGGCGGCCTGGCAGATATGCTGTACCTGGGCGTGAAGCTGGGCGTCTACCCGCCGCTCATCTTCCTGGGCATTGGCACCATGACAGACTTTGGCCCGCTTATTTCCAACCCCAAAAGCCTGCTTTTGGGCGCGGCGGCCCAGCTTGGCATTTTCACCACCTACCTGGGCGCGCGCTTTTTGGGCTTCACGCCGCAGCAGGCGGCCTCTATCGGCATCATTGGCGGCGCGGACGGCCCCACCGCCATCTATGTCACCACGCGCCTTGCGCCCGAGCTTCTGGGTGCCATTGCCGTGGCGGCCTACAGCTATATGGCCCTTGTGCCGGTGATTCAGCCGCCCATTATGAAGGCGCTTACCACCAAGGCCGAGCGGCGCATTGTGATGACGCAGCTGCGCACGGTGTCCAAGACGGAAAAAATCTTGTTCCCCATCATCTGCACCATCGTCATCTCGCTGATTCTGCCCTCGTGCGTGCCGCTGATTGGCATGCTGATGCTGGGCAACCTGATGAAGGAATCCGGCGTGGTAGACCGCATCAACAAAACGGCCGGCAACGAGCTGATGAACATCATCACCATCTTCCTTGGCATCTCTGTGGGCAGCACCACCAACGCAGACACCTTCTTCAACCTGGACACCGCCAAAATCATCCTGCTGGGCCTTGCGGCCTTTGCGCTGGGCACGGCCGGCGGCGTGCTGCTGGGCAAGGTGATGTGCTGGGCCACGCACGGCAAGGTGAACCCGCTGATTGGCGCGGCCGGTGTTTCCGCCGTGCCCATGGCCGCGCGTGTGGCGCAGAAGGTGGGCCAGAAGGAAAACCCGCAAAACTTCCTTCTGATGCACGCCATGGGCCCCAACGTGGCCGGCGTTATCGGCTCTGCCGTGGCGGCAGGCATCCTCATCAACATGCTGGGGTAAAATTTTTCTGCCACACAAAGGGCGCCTCTCTATTTAGAGAGGCGCCCTTTTTGCTTTTTGCCCGCAGCGGGGCGGCCGTTTCGGCAACAGAGCAGGCAACACCCCTTTGCGGCGGCCGCACGGCCTGCCGTGCGGCCCTTGCCTGGCCTTTGGGCCAGGCAAGGCACATTCCGCCGCCAGATCGGAAGAGCACACGTCTGAACTCCAGTCACACAGTGAGCTCGTATGCCGTCTTCTGCTTGAAAAAAAAA
>UREN01000007.1 GCA_900546885.1 uncultured Oscillospiraceae bacterium | reverse complement strand
TTTTTTTTTTTTTAATGATACGGCGACCACCGAGATCTACACTCTTTCCCTACACGACGCTCTTCCGATCTGTGCGCGCAGACGAAGAAAAGCAGGCCAAAAGGCAGGCGGCCCGCGCGGGCGCCGGGGCGCAAAAGGCCGAACCGCAGGCGCCGCGCGCAGACGGCTGGGGCCGGGCCCGCGCCCAAGGCAGCCCGCCGCGCACACGGGCGGGCGCCGGGAACGAAGCCCAAGGCGCCGCGCCGCGCGCCAAATTAAGCGCCTGGGGCGAAATTGCGGGCGGCGTGCACCCGCGCACAGGCGCCCAAGGCGGCGCGCCCTATGCAGGCACGGGCGAATGGGAGGAAACGCCCCGGCTGCACACGATGGAGCTGCCCTGGCCCGGCACAGGGTTGACGGGCACACAGCCGGGCAGTATGATGGAAGAAACAAGGCGGCGCACCGATTTGGCGCCCGGCGCCCTGGCCCTGCTGCCCTGGCCCGCAGGGCCTTTGCCAAAGCAGGAGGGCCTGCCCCGCTTTGTGGACGAAGCGCCCGCGCCAGGCGCCGTGCGGCACGGCGCGCAAGACGGAGTGCAGCTGCTGCGCGGCACCTCAAAATTTGCAGGCGGGCCTTGCAGGCAGCGGCGCCAGGGCGGCAGAAAGCCCGCTTTCCGGCGGGCAGCTGGGCGCGGCGCGGCCGGCAGACGAATATCTTCCGCCCGATTACACCGACCCGCAGTGGTGGATGGATTGGGTGGATTCAACCCATGAAGGGCACCCGGTGTGGGAAATGATTGACGAATTTCCCCCTTATCAATCGGTTTTATCCTGGGTGCAGGAAGACCAGGCAAAAGAGGGCAAAGTAGTAAAAAATGTTCTGCTGGACCTTGCGGGCCATCACCCCATCGCAGGGAAGGATGCGCTGGCAAGCTCTAACAAAGCGGCATTGGGAAAAGCGGTGCTGTTTCCCAACGACCCAAACTTGAATATCGACGGCGCAAAGCCGAATGCATTTCTGCATGCCTTTTGGAACGCACAAATGGCTTACCGCATTGGCCCGGAAATGGCCGAGACATTTGCAACCGCATATGAGGCATACAGGGATGAAGAATATGAAGCGGGCATTTTAGACAGCGTCGACCCTGCCACCGGCCTTACCACGGCCGAGAATATTGTGATGGATATGCACAACAACTCTGTGGGGCGAAGCCTGGCGGCAAAAATGCCGGACACGCCAGAGGCTGTTCATGCAGAGCTTTTCAGCCGCTATGGTTCTGAGGAGGCTATCCGGCAGGCGTTGGAACTGTGCCAGGGGTTTGACGAAGCGGATCTGCTTTTGTTCCACTATACAACCGAGGCAATGGATGCGGGGCAGCTGCAATGGCTTTATGAGTAAAAGGAGGCAATGGCATGTCGGACAAAAAACGCGTATGCATTGCGCTGGCGGCGGTTGCGGCTGTGTGCCTGGCTGGCCTGGCTGGGGTGCACGTTGCCCTGCAGGCGCTTTTTGGGCCAACGCCGGAATACCGGAAAGGCGCAGTTTGGCAGGAATTAAAGCTGAAATGGTATATCCAAACGCACAGCCAGGTGGCGCTGGGGGAAGTGCTGACGTTTGAGTGGGATGAAGCGTACGTGGACCGCAGGCCATACGGCACGGGGGAAAGCGTGCGGCGGCTTACGGGGTATGAGTTCGAGGTGGAAGAGCTGAACGACGAGAGCTGGAACCGGCTTTTGTTTTTCAAGGACGGCCAGCTTGTGAAAGAGCTTATCTATTCCTGGTTCGAGTGGAAATTCCCCGTGGAACTGCTGGGCTTTACGCCTCAGACGGTGTTCGAGCTGCAGCAGGACGCCCCGCAGTATTTCTTCACCGTGGCCGAAGGCTATGAGGGCACGGCGAAGTGGGGCGAAGAGGCCGCGGCGTGAGCGTGCGGCGCGGTTGACGCCCCGGCGGCCGGGCCGGGTGTTTGGGTGAAGAACAGGTGAGCAAGTATGCCGGAAAAAATGGAAAAAAAGCGTTGGCCGCGGTGGAAGAAGCTGCTGGCGGTGCTTGCGCTGGCGGCGGCCCCTTTTGTGCTGTATCTGATGTATTTGGCTGGGCTTGTTGCGCACGATGAGCTGCTTGGCATCTCTTACACAAAAGAGCTTGGCAGGGCTGTGATGGCGCAGCCCATGCCGGAGGGCGTGACGTTGTGCGGCGCGGCGGCCTACCGCGGCAGTTTGGAAAAGGGCACTTTTGTTGCCTGTGAAGTGTACCTTGTGGTAGAAAGCGCGCTGCCCTACCCACAACTGGAAGCGCGCTTTGCAGCGTGGGAAGAGGCGCTGTGCGCGGCCATGGGCGAAGACGAGTGCGGAGTGTGGGTGATGCAGCAGGCCGAAGCGCGGGAAAACTTTCAGCAGGCGTGGTGGTATGAGGGCGTGCGCGCCGCGCTGCCGCCTTTGGAAGAAGGGCGCTGGCTTGTGGCCATAGGCGGGCGCACGTTTGACATGGCGGCAAACGACGGCGTGACAGACAGGGTGTACCAGCTGTACCCATAAGGGGCGGCGGTGCGCCCTGCGGCGGAAGGGGGAAACGGCATGAAAGTGGCAAAGGGCCTTGCGGCGGCGCTGCTGATCATTCTGACTGTGGCGTGCGCGTTGCTGGCTGTGCTTTTGCACGCCGCCTACACCATGTTTTCCCGCGGGGGGCCTGCTTACACAGAAGGCGCTGCCGACCAGCAGGCAAGGCTGGAGGAATATATCCAAACGCACAGCCAGGTGGCGCTGGGAGAAGTGCTGACGTTTGAGTGGGATGAGGCGTACGTGGACCGCATGCCATACGGCACGGGGGAAAGCGTGCGGCAGCTTACGGGGTATGAGTTCGAGGTGGAAGAGCTGAACGATGAGAGCTGGAACCGGCTTTTGTTTTTCAAGGACGGCCAGCTTGTGAAAGAGCTTATCTATTCCTGGTTCGAGTGGAAATTCCCCGTGGAACTGCTGGGCTTTACGCCTCAGACGGTGTTCGAGCTGCAGCAGGACGCCCCGCAGTATTTCTTCACCGTGGCCGAAGGCTATGAGGGCACGGCGAAGTGGGGCGAAGAGGCCGCGGCGGCGCGCCGCCCGCGCAGACGCCGCCCGCCTTTGGCGCGGCATAAACGCGGGGCACGGCCTTATGCGCAGGAGGTAGACGCAAATGAGAACAAAAAGGTTTCTTTTGGCGCTGCTGGTGCTTTTTTTGGCAATGGCAAGCCTGGTGCTGATAGAGGCTGTTCGCCTGTTCCATTTGTTTCAGGCGCAGAATGCCAGCGACAGGCCGGGGGCCCAGCTGGCGCGCCTGGAAGAATATGTGCAGCAGCACAGCCGGGTGAAGCCGGGCCGTGTGCTGACGTTTGAGTGGGAGGAAGCATACCTGGACCGCATGCCGTACGGCACGGGGGAAAGCGTGCGGCAGCTTACGGGGTATGCCTTTGCGCTGAGGCCGCTGAACGATGGGCGCTGGAACCGCCTTTTGTTTTTCAAAGACGGCCAGCTTGTAAGCGAGATCGTGTACGACAGCGCCTGCTGGGGCTTCCCGGAAGAGATGGATGGCTTCACGGCAGATACGGTGTTTTGTGTGCAGGCCGGCGAGAAAACCGGCAGATATGTGCTCACCGTGGCCGAAGGCTATGAGGGCACGGCGAAGTGGGGCGAAGAGGCCGCGGCGTGAGCGTGCGGCGCGAAAGCGGCGCGCCGCCCGCGCAGACGCCGCCCGCCTTTGGCGCGGCGTGAGCGTACGGCGCGGTTGACGCCCCGGCGGCCGGGCCTGGTGTTTGGGTGAAGAGCAGGTGAGCAAGTATGCCGGAAAAAATGGAAAAAAAGCGTTGGCCGCGGCGCAAGAAGCTGTTGGTAGGCGTTGCTGCCGCGGCGGGCTATCTTGTGCTGTTTTGCATTGCCATGTTTTCGATCATTTTTTATCTGATTGATGCGGAGCGGCAAAGGGCCCTTCGCTATTCCCCCCTCAATTACCCCGGCAGCACATGGGTGTGCGAGGAGGCGGGCGTTTGGTTTGCCGTTGGGGAGAACTGGCAGTGCACCGGCGAAGCGGTGGTGAATGGCGAGACGGTGGAAATTAGCCTGACCATGCCGCCGGTGGCGCTGGTGATAGAGACGGTGGACGAAGAGACGCAAGAGCGGCACAGCCTTTGGGTGGGGCAGGCGGAATTCAGCCAAGACAAAATGACGCTGGACGACCCATACCGCAACCTTCTGACAGATGTGGACGGTCCGCTTGTGTTTGTGCGCCAGCCGGATGGGGCACAGAATAGAGAAGAGGAGGGGCCCTGATGCAGGAAAAGGCGGAAAAGAATCGCTGGCCGCGGTGGAAGAAGCTGCTGGTGGGCTTTGGCGCAGCATTCACATTGGCGTGGCTGCTGCCGTTTCTCTATGTCTGCGCCCGCCTTGCATACAAAGGGCATTGCACCCGGCAGTACCGCCAAAACGAGCCCGCTGCGCACCCGGGGTCTGTTTGGGTGTGCCAGCAGCCGTATATCTGGCTGGAGGTGCAGGAGGGCAGAACCTGCACGGGCTTTGCGGTGCTGGACGGCGAAAAAATAGCGGTAGAAATGGGCAGCCGTATGAGCGGAACGAGCATTGAGGTTTTGGACGGGGAATACAAAGGCATGCGCGTGCTGTGGAACGGCCTGACCGAGGCCCGTGAGGGCGAGTTTATTTTTCTGGAGGGCCCGTATGTGAACCGTCTGACGGATGAGGACGGCCCGCTTGTGTTTGTGCGCCAGCCGGACGGCGCGGCGTGAGCGTGCGGGGCGGTTGACGCCCCGGCGGCCGGGCGCTACAATAAAGCTGGCCCGCCGCGCGGGCAAGGCTTGAAAAAGGATGTGCAGAATGTGAAGGGGAAGTTTTGGCGCAGCGCGCGCCTGCCGGGCAGGGGGGACGCCGCCGCGCTGGCGGTGCTGGCGCTGGCCGCATTCTTTTTGTGGAACCACCCGGATATTCAAGAGACGGCGCAGCATGTGCATATTCTGCTGGACGATTTGTTCAGCGGGCAATTTTTCGATTTTTACGAACACACCATGCAGGCAAGGCAGGCGTACGGCTTTGCCAACGCGGCCCATTACCACATTGGGTTTTACCTGCTGTGCGCCGTGTGGGACCTGCCGGTGTACCTGCTGGGCAAGCTGGTGCCGGTGAGCCCGTTTGTGTTTATGCTGTGGACAAAGGCGCTGGGCGTGGCGGCCTGGGCCGGCTGCGGGCTGCTGTTGCAAACCATTGCGCGGCGCCTGGGCGCAGGGCAGGCGGAAACGGCGTGGACGCCGTACCTGTTCTGGCTGTGTCCCATTTCGTTTTTCACGGTTTTGTGCATGGGCCAGTACGACAGCCTTTGCCTGTTTTTTCTTTTGCTGGGCGTGCGGTATTTTATGGACGGGCGCATCTGGCGCTTTGTGCTGGCCATGGGCGCGGCCATGCTGTTTAAAATGTTTGCGGTGTTTGTGTTTGTGCCGCTGCTGTTGCTGTGGGAAAAGCGGCCGCTGCACATTTGCAAATATGCGCTGGCCAGCCTGTGGCTGTATTTGCCCGGCAGCCTGCTGTTTTGGGGGCGCAGCGGCGACGCGGGCTTTTTCAACAGCCTCATTGCCCAGCGCCTGTTCGAGCGCACGCTGCCCGCGGTGGGCGCGCCCTCGCTGTTTTTAACAGTGCTGGCGTGCTTGTATGTGGCGTGCTGGATGTGGCGGCCCAGCGGGGCCGAGGCTATGCGCCAGAAGGCCGTGTATGTGTGCCTGGCGGTGTTCAGCCTGCTGTTTTTGCTGGTGCAGTGGCACCCGCAGTGGCTCATTCTGCTTACGCCGTTCCTCATCCTCAGCACCTGGCAGGCGCAAAACCGCACGCCGTGGCTGATGATGAACGGCATCTACTGCGCGGGGTTCTTCCTTCTTATGGCCTACACCTTCCCCGGCCAGCTGGAGGCAAACCTGTTCGACCTTGGCGCCCTGGGCCAGTGGGGCGGGCTGGTGCTTGCCCAGCAGCCGCAGGTGCGTGTGAACACCATTTATTTTAACCTTGTGCCCTATTTGGCGCAGCTTGCGCCGGTGGCCTTTGCCGCGCCGCTGGTGGCGGGGCTGGCGGGCAGGCTGCCGGTGCGGCCCGCGGGCGTGCTGGCCGACAGGCTGGCGCACGGGGCGGCCCAGCCGGGGGCGCAGCCCCTTTGGCTGTGGGCCTGCGGCACGTTTGCGCTGTGCTGGGGCTGTGTGTGGCTGGCGCCCACGCTGCTGGCCTGGGCCAAAAGCTTTGGCTGGGTATAGCGCCGCCGCGCGCCCCGGGCTGTAAAAAGCGCCCCGCGCCGGGCGCAAAGCGGCTTTGCCGCGGGCAGGGCCGCCCTGCACGTTGCGCCCTGTGCGCAAAAAGCAAAAAAAGAAAAGATGGAAAATTGGGCGATGGGCCCGAAACCAAACGGTTTCGGGCCCATCGCTTTTTTCGTGCGCAGCACGGCAAAAAAGGAGGAGAGAGATGGCACGAAACAAACAGGAGGACAGGCTTTCGGCCCTTGTGCGCAGCACAGAGCGCGACACCTGGGAAAAGGGGCAGCAGGCCGGGCGCTGGCTTTCGCAGCATATGTACAGCGAAAAAGAAAAGCGCGAAATGGAAAAAAAGCGGCGCGCCCAGCAGCGCAAGGCACAGGCGGCCCAGCCGGAAAGCGCGCCCGAGGAGAGCGCGCCCGGCGGCGCGGCATTTCAGGCCGGGCAAACCGGCGCGGGGCAGCAGGGCCAAAAGCCCACGCCCGCCACGGGCGTAAGCGCACAGCAAAACGCCGCGTGGCAGGCCGCGGCAGACGGGGACGGGCAGGCGCCGGCAGAACAGGGCATGCAGAGTGGTGAAGCGGCAGATGCAGACTGGCACACCCCTTTCAGACAAATGGAATTTGCGCCCAGCATGCAGGCGAATCTGGACGCGCTGGACAGCCTGAAACCCGTGACGCAATCGCTTTCTGCCGAGCTGGAGAACGTGAACACACAGCTGAACAGCATGCGGGCGATGAACCCGATGTATATTACGAATATTGCGGAATACAACCAAAGCTGTCAGGCCCTTCAACAACGGCAGGCATATTTGAGCGAGCAGCTGGAAGAAGCGCAGGCGGCAGAACAGGCCATGCGGCAGGAATATCAGGCCGCCACCATGACTCCGGCAGACAGGCTGCGCAAGCAGTTTCAAGCCCAGCAGCAGGCGGTGGCACAGGCAAGGAAGGACGGGCGCTCTCAATCTGAAATAGCGGCGCTGGAGGCGCAGAAGAACGAGACATACCAAAGTTACCTTGCCGCCTGGAACGAAGAAAATCAGGCCCAGCGCCAGGCGCAGGAACAGCAGAAACAGCAGAATTTGCAGGGCCTAAGCGAAAGTGCCCGGCACGGCAGCCTTGCACAACAGGCCCAGGCTGCGCTTTTTGCGGCGCGGCGCACACCCGGCACAACGCCTGAGGAAATACAGCGGCTGGAGCGGGTGCTGGAAAGCGAAAAGGCGCTGGCGGCGCAGGCCGGACAGGCCGAACAGCAGGCGCGCCAGACGGCACAGGCGCAGCAAACGGCTGCGTCCTCTCAAACGCAGCAGGAACTGGATGACGTGAACAGCCGCATATGGGAGCTGGAAAGCACCAATATGATGTATACCGCAGACGCCAGCATGGCCTATACGCCGGAATATCTTGCCCTTCTGGAGAAACGCGAACGTCTGAAAAGCCAGCTTTCCGCGCAAAAAGAGCAAGAGGTACAGCAGGTGCAAAGCACGATGAGTTGGGGCACGCTGGAAGCATGGGCGCAGCCGGGCTATACCATGTCGGAAACAGAAAAGGCTGCCGCCCGGGCGGCGCTGAAAGAATGGAATGGCGTGATAGGGCCGGATTTTGACGCCTATTATGAGGCAGCCCGTGCCTTGCGGGAAATGGGGCAGAGCACCAAAGAAATAGAAATACTTTTGTATCAGGCCGAGATTATGGACACGCTTGCCACACAAGTAAGCGGGGTGCGCAGCGCATTTTCGGGCGCGGGCAACGCGCTGCCGCTTGTGCCGCAGGTGCGCGGCGCGCTGGAGGCCGAAAACTGGCGGCGCGCGGGTTTCGAGGGTGAAAACCCGCTGGGCGTTGCCCAGCGCAGCCAAAGCGCGGCCGGGCAAAACCCGGTGCAATACGGCCTTGGCTATGGGCTGAGCAGTGCGGCGCAGTATGCCCTGGCAGGCAGGCTGATGCAGGCGGTGCCGGGGGTAAGTGGCGCGCTGGATGATGTTGCAAACGCCATAGCCGCTACAGGCCCCGCGCAGAAGCTGCAAACGGTGCCCGTGCTGGGCCAGCTTGCCACGCCGGAGGCTATCCGCGGAATGGCGGCAGACGCCATGCTGGATTTTGGCCTGGGCACCGTGCCGCAGGCAATAGAGCAGGCAGGCAGCTATGCGCGCCAGTTGACGCAGGGCGTGCGCCCGGGCGAACAGGTGCTGACGCCGGGGAGCATTTGGGGCAATGCGCTGCAAAACACGGGCGCGGGGCTTTTGGCAAACGCCGCAGGCGAGCTTGCGCCCGCGGCGCTTGGCGCGCTGGACGACCTTTGGAACGGGCAGCCGGTGCTGAACGCCGCGCAGCAGCAGGGGTTCGAGGCCCTGCGGCAGGGGCTGGCGCCCAGTGCAAACCAGCAGGCGGAGCTGCACAGCCTTTGGGGCGAAGCACCGGGCTATGTGCCCGCGCACCGCGGCGGCTGGGGTGAAGTTCCCGCCGCGCCCGCGGCAGATGCGGCAGACGGTTTTCGAAGCGGGCCTTTGGCGCTGGACGCGGCGCAGGATGCAGGCGAGGCCGCGCAGCGGAAGGCGTTTTCCAAGTGGACCAGGGGCGAGGCGATGACAGCGCAGGAAAAGCAGCTTGTGGACGATTTGTGGAACACCGACCCCGCCAAAGCCTCGGAATACTGGGCCGCCGGGGAGTTTCTGGACATGGAAGTGCCTAGCGCATCTTCCCTTGACGGCGGCGGGTTAGATGGTACAATGAAAACAGAGGGTGCCACAAGAATTGTTCATAGAGATGGTACTGTTGAAATTGTTGGAGAAGGCGAAATTACAAATTGGATCGATCATCGGCCTTATTTGAAAAAGAACAGCAGGCCGTCTTTTCGCAAAAAAGTTCCAGAACAAACATTTGTATATCTGCAAACACAAAGCGAAGATGGTTTGGTGCGAGACCCCCTCGAAAATGTAGTTATAAATTGGGACCTTGGTCAACCGCGAAGGGGAGTTTGGGATATGGGGCATATACCAACTCAAAAGTATTCTGATGTCCATGCACGATATGTGAGAGAAGAACTTACGCCCGAAGAATTCAGAAATTGGTATAACGACTATAGAAATTATCGAGCAGAATTGCCAAGTACAAACCGAAGCCATAAAATGGAATAGAAGGTGATAGAATGAAAGTGGATTTGACAGCAATGCTTAAAACTTTTGAAGATTTCATGAAAGTATATCAGCGAGGAGATGAAAATAAATTATATAATGGAAAAAATCTTTTGTTTTATGCATTAGCCAATGTGAATGCGAAGGAGAGGCATAAAATCGCAGATTTTCTTCTTCAGACGGATATCGACCCGTGCGGTGTGAATGACGACCAATATAATCTTTTACATGTTCTGTTGGTACAGCATGAACAAGATGTTCCTGCATTAGTGCGTACATGTTCTACTTTAATTGAACGTGGTGTAGATATCAATCAGCGAGATAACAATGGTCAGGTCCCCTTGCAGTATATTGTCAGATTGGGAAAAACCGATGATGAATTGAAAGAATTATATGACTTGTGGTTTTCACAGAAAAATGTAGATGTGACGGGAAAAGATAAACGAGGATTTACACCTTTGAAATATGCGGAGGGGCGCCCAGGGCGCGAGCAACTTGTGAAGAGGATAAGAGAGTATGCAGAAAAATAGTTTTACTAGGTTCATAGAGGGTGCTGGAGGATGCATTGTTTCAAAGCGGATTTTAAGCGGAGAATCTCCTGTTAAATGGATGTTTCGGGAAAAATCCGTTAACGAAATAGATAATGGGTGGCGTTTCTTTTCCAGTATGGATGATGACGATTATGTAAATAATGTCAATAACTTAGCGGTATGCGATTTCAATACAGTGGCAAATATTGAGCCGCTTGTATTGGGATATTATACATTTCCGGTAGGAAGTGATTTGCAGTTGGCCGGAGAAAATGGGAAAACAGTTATGTATGATAACAATACAGGAGAGAAGGTAGAACCTGTATTTGATTTCTTGGGAAATGATGTTGCAAGGGATGTGCATAAATGATAGCTGTATAAGTTGGATTTTCGCGGGGTTAAATCCAATTGTTTGCTAAATAATTAGGAGTGAGTAAAAATGCCAAAGACATTTGAAGATGAATTTACAAAGTCACAGATAGATATGGTGAGTATCTGCTTTGAGTATGCTAAGCAGAATCTTATGAGAATTTTGTTCCGGAAGGCTGGAGTGGTGCATATCAAGAATTCGATGCCTTGCTTCCGAAAGAGGAACGCTATTGGCTGGATGAGAATGAGAATAATTTGATAGGAGGCAAGAGTAATGAGTGAGACGGTGACATTCCTTCAAGATGAATTTGAGAAGGGAACCAGTGGGGAAAAGGTGCAGGGGATAACTATTATTGTAGACGGCGCAGTAAAGCAAGTGATGGATATGGTCATGAGAAAGAACAGCAATTATAAAGATTATACCTCCATTGTGCGAGATGCATTTTTTAGCGGGTTAAATCAAATTGTTCAGATGAATAATTAGGGGTGAGTAAAAAATGCCAAATCAGTATTCAGATGATCCCCATCGCGATACTGTGGATATAGCTGAAGAGTGGTTTGAACAGGTAAAAGCGCAGGAAGAAGGCAGCGCGCAATAACGCAATAAAAAGATAAAACATGGCAGGCAGCGCCTATGAAGTGACCCCGAAAAGTTAGACAATATTTTTGAAGAAATTGTTCAAGCAACCGAAAGGGCTTGTTGTCTGTGAAGAGCAGGCGGCAAGCCCTTTAGTTTTATCTTGATTCTGCGGTTATTGTAGTAATCCAGATAATCCACCAGTTCCTGCTTGAAGTGTTCCAGGGAATCGAATTTTTGCAGGTACAGCAGTTCACTTTTGAGTAAGCCAAAGAAATTCTCCATGACGGCATTGTCCAGGCAGTTTCCCTTACGGCTCATGCTCTGGCGAATCCCTTTCTTCCTGATCATATGTTGATATTTTTTGTGCTGATACTGCCAGCCTTGATCAGAATGGAGGATCAATCCTGTTCCGTCGGGTATCGTCTCAAACGCCTTCTCCAGCATGGAAGTTATCATACCCAATACTGGCCGGTCAGAGATGGTATAGCTGACCAGATAACCGTTGTGCAAATCCAAAATGGGCGAGAGATACATCTTCTGTCCAAACAGACTGAACTCGGTTACATCGGTCACCCATTTCTGGTTTGGCTTTTCCGCATAGAAGTTCCGGTTCAGCAGATTAGGGGCAAGTTTTCCCACTTCGCCCTTGTAAGAACGATATTTCTTGATTCTGACACGGCAAACCAGCCCCAACTCCTTCATAAGCCGCTGGACTGTCTTGTGGTTGATTGAAAATCCATGGTTGTGTAATTCAGTTGTGATACGGCGGTATCCGTACCGTCCTTTGTTCTCATGGTAAATCGCGGCAATTTCTGCCTTGGCTTCCTTGTATTTGTCTGGAACCCTCATCCGCTTCAGATGGTAGTAGAAGGTCGCACGAGGAAGTTGAGCGATTGTGAGCAGAAGGTCCAGCGAGAACTCATGCCTCAATTTTTGAACTACCTGCGCTTTTTGCGCTGGCGTCGCTCTTCTTCCAAAACCAAGGCTTGCAAGTTTTTTAGGTATGCATTTTCCGCTCGCAGCCGCTGTACTTCGGCAAGCAAGTCCTCTTCTACTTTGCTGGGGAGCTTCTTTGGTCTGCCTGTGCTTCTGCGCCCTCTGCGCTCCACCGCAAGACCTTCCGGCCCCTCTTCCAAATAAATCCGTTCCCAGCTTTGGATGCGGTTATGTCCTTGAACTTCATAAATTCTGGCAGCCTCCTGATAGCTTAGTCCCTCTTGTAAGACCGCCTCTACTACCTGCTTCTTGAATTCTGGTGTATAGCGTTTGTTTGGTATTCCTTTCGGCATAGTAAAGCACCCCATTTGTTATTCAGTATATCATACTGTCTAACAAATGGGGTGCAGTTCATTTCAGGTCATTCACCCTTTTCTGTTTTTTGCGGCTTGCAAATGATACACTTCCGGCCGGGCCGGCGGCCAAAAAAACGCACGCCCCGCAGGCCGGCCAGGCAGCCCCCCGCCCTGCCCGTGCGACACCGGGCCCAAATGGCGCCCGTGCACAGCCAGGGCCTTATGGATGCGCCGCGCCTTCCGGCTGCTGCGCGGGGCCGCCGCTGCGGAAAGCGCCCTCAAAAAAGCGGTAGTCCTGCCGCAGTTTATCTGCCAGGCGGTAACTGCCGCGGTTCAGCACCCAATCGATGACAACGCCGCGGAAATGGCGGAACACGAAATCTGCAATCCACTCTGGCGGCGGGGCGCCGTGCAGCAGCCCGGCGCGCCCGGCCTCGTCCAGGCACTGGCAGATGGCGCGGAGGGTAAAGCGCTGAGGGTCCAGTGTGCTGGCGGCACAGCTGCCAAGGCGCTGCTGGTAATAGCGGGCCGCCAGTTCCCAGCCAAGGCCCTCCATAAAATCGGCATAACTTGTAAGAATAATCACCAGGCGCTGTTCCGGCGGCTGGTTTTCGTGGCCGGCAAGCGCCTGTTTCACATAGCCGTCCAGCGAAGAAAACCCCTTGGCCAGCAGCGCCTCTTTCGACGGAAAATGATGGTAAAACGCCCCTGTGGTGATGCCGGCCAGGCTGCATATTTCGCGCACCGACACCTTATCAAACGCCTTTTGACGGCAAAGCCGCATGGCAGCCTGCAAAATGGCCTGTTCGGTTTGCGCCGCCTCGCGCTGGCGGCGCTGTTTATAATCTTCCATCTGCAGCTCCTTCCTCATTGACACAGGGCAAAGGTTCTTTTATAATATATCACATAACAACGTTATGTCACAATTTCTGCCGTGCCGCCAACGGGCCTGCGGCACAAAGTTTCCCCGTTTTATTTGATGCTAAAGGAAGGTGAGCGTTTTGTCAACCGAGGCGGCGCGTTTTTCCCACAACCCGGAAAAAATCGCCTTTCTGACAGACTCTTGCGCAGATCTTTCCCCCAAGCTGCGCAAAAACAAGCCTGTTTTTGTGGTTCCGCTGCATGTGCGCTGCACAGACGGCGAGTTTCTGGACGGCGAAGATATTTTTGCGCAGGATATCTACCGGCGCCAGCAACTGGGTGAAATGCCCGGCACATCCCTGCCAAGCGGCGGCCGTGTAAGCGCCGTACTGGACGAAATTGCCGCGCTGGGCTACGAGAAGGTTGCGGCCGTGCACCTTTCCTCCGGCCTTTCCGGCACATACAACCTGGTGCGCATTGAAGCTGCCGAGCACGCAGGGCTGGAGGTGCGCGTGTTCGACTCGCTCAGCGGCAGCCTGGGCCTTGGCGCCACTGTGCTGCAGGCGTGGGATGACGTGTGCGCCGGCATGCCCTGGCAAGAGCTTGTGGAACAGCGCATTCCGCAGCTGATTCGAAACACATTCCCGTTCTTTTCGGTAGATACGCTGGAATATCTGCAAAAAGGCGGGCGCATTGGCAAAATTACCGCCATTGCGGGCACCATGCTGAACATTAAGCCCCTGCTGAGCTTTGCGCCGGACGGCCAGCTTGCCAGCGTGGCCAAGGTGCGCGGGCGGCAGGCTGTGCAGCCCAAATTTTTAGAGCTGCTGGCCGCGCGCACAGCCGGGCACACGCGCTATAACCTGGCCGTGGCCAACGGCGGCGCCCCCCAGGAGATGGAGGCGCTTACCAAAAAGATGAAGGCGGCTTTTCCGAATTACGAGCATTTCTGGAAAGCGGAAATAGATGCCACGCTGTCGAGCTATATTGGCGCAGGCGTGCTGGGCGCAGGCATTCAGTTTTTGGATTGAGCCCGCCTTCCGGCACACCCGCTGCCCTGAAAGCAAACATGAAAAAGCCCCGGCCTTACCCGGCCGGGGCTTTTCTGTGCGCCGCAGTTTGCGGCAACATGGTGAGCCGCCGGGGATTCGAACCCCGGACCCATTGCTTAAAAGGCAATTGCTCTGCCAACTGAGCTAGCGGCTCATATGCATCTGACAGCTTAACAATTATAACAGCCGCACAAACGCTTGTCAATAGCTGTTTTTCACGCAGCGGGCCAAAATTCCCTGGCAGGCGGCGGGTCCCCGCCGGGGCCCGCCGCACAATATTTTATTGTTACACCGTGCGGTAATAATATTCGCTGCGGCCATTCACCGTCACATACAGGGTGTCGAAGTTGACATATTCCCATGTGGCATAGTATTGTTCATTACCTGTATGTACCAATCCATCATCATAAAAGTGATAAGTTGATGACGGGAGATAAAAACTTGTATAAAAACTTCCTTCCGCTGGGATGTCTATATAGTTGCCACTGCTAGCATACCACTCGCCACGCATAAAAGCCAACATATCTCTAGTGGCCGCATAAGAAACATCAATATATTGATCTAAATAGCGCAATTTTTCACTGATTTCTCTTGGATAAGAGGAATATCCAGCTCCTCGAATCATGTCACAAAGGTGAATTGCCTCCAAATAGAGTTCTGATATTTCATATCCTTCATATTGCGATGTCACTTTAAAATACTGCTCTGCGAGGCCATACCCTGGTTTTTTGTAGTCCTCCATAGCCTTATCAAATATTTGCGGCACACATTCCTGCATCAACTGGGAAGCATCTAAAAAATCTTCAATATTAGAAAGTAAAATGTATCTTTTATAGATGTCATCGTTCTCTAGCGCCTTCAGATAAATGCGAATATTTTCCGCCAGCTCATCAGAATCCTGATATCCTTCCAGCACAAGAAAGGCCTGACGCGCCTGCTCCAGCTCGCCCTGCTCCATCAGCACCTGTGCGTCCACATAGGCCGCCTGCTGTTCATCCAGCATGCTCAGCCACGGTGCACGGCGGTATACGGCCTGTGCCCGGCCATATTGCCCATAGGAAATAGCCGTTTCCAGCGCGCCGGCCTGCCGCCAGGTGTAAATGCCAAAGCCGGCCGGCACCGCCAAAACCGCCAGCACCACCACTGCCGCAACCACCCGCCTGCGCAGGCGGCGTTTCTTCGGCTGCGGCGCAGGCTGCGCCGGCCCCTGTGCCGCCTGTGCCGCGGCAGCGCACGGCGGCATCTCCCGCCTTTCCGCAGCGGCCGCCGGGTGCGGCGCATCTGCAGCAGGCGCTGCTGTTTGGGCTGCCGCAAGGCGCGTGGCCAGCCCGGCAAGTTCGGCGGCAAACTGTGCAAGGCTTTGTGTGCGCCTGCCCGCCTGCATATCCATGGCGTTCTCTACAAAAAAGCGCAGCGGGTTCTGTTCGCCAGGGGCAAGCGGCGCGCCGTTCATGCGCGCGGGGATATCTGGCGGCACAGCGCCCTCGGTAAGGGCGTACAGCACCGCACCGTAAAAATACACGCTGCCCGCCTCGCCCTGCACACCATAGTAAATTTCGGGCGCGGTGTAGCCCGGTGCACGGTAATCGGCCCCGTTTTTCTTCACAAGCTCTATGCCATTGCCGCGCACCAGCACGCACTGCGGCGCGCAAAGGCTGTGCGCCTGCGTCCCTTTTTCCTGCAGGGCTGCCGCCACGGCTGCGGCCGCCTCGGCCGGGGCCAGCCTGCGCCCCGCCTGCACAAACTGCACAAGCGGCACGGCCCGCTGCCCTGTGCCGCGCGGCCGGCCTTTTTTCTTCCACATGAAAACGCCCAGCACGGCCCCGGCCGCACACAGCGCCAGCGCCGCCACACCCAGCACAAACCCCATGCGGGATTGCGTCTTATACGGAATGCCGTTTGCCTCCAGCACATTGATGAGCTCAACGACATGCACGGCGCCATTGATGTTTTGCGCACCGTCCACGCCCACGGTGTTTACCCCCACCACATTTCCGTGCTCGTCCAACATGGGGCCGCCGGAATTGCCCTGGTTGATGGCTGTGTTTGTCTGCACAAGCTGCACGTCCTGCGAGGCCGTGCCCACCACGCGGCTTGTCTTGATTGCGCTGACGATGCCGTCTGTCACCGTCATTTCATCCACACCTGCCGCCTCTTGCCCGGTCAGTATGTCCGCCCCGCCGGGAAAGCCCAGCGCCCACACCGCAAGGCCCGTGTCAAAGCTGCTGGTGCGCAGCGCAAGGCCCGGCACCTTCAGGGGCGCCGCGGTTTCCAGCACAGCCAGGTCTGCCCCGGGGGCCGTGGCCTTCACTGTGGCAGGCACGGCCGCGTCGTGCGAAAGGTATATTTCAAATTCGCTGCAGCCCTCTATCACATGGTAATTTGTCACCACATAGCACGAGTTGCGCGCCACGGTGAAGCCCGTGCCGTAGAAGGCGTTTTCGCCGCTTATGGCCACAATGCGCACCGTGCTCTGCCGCGCGTCCAGCACGGCGCCCGGCACGCTTTGCGCGCCGAAGGCCGCGCACGCCAGCAGGCACGCCAGCGCCAAAACGGCCGCCAGTTTCTTTCCAACACCCCGCATAAAAAAGCCCCCATTTCCCGGGAAATGCCCCGGCGCCACCCGCAACAGGGGCAGGCCTTTCTGCTGCCGGCAAACACCTTACCCCTTTTGTTTTATCATACCACATCCCCGGGCCCGGCGGCACAGGCGTCTTACACAAAAAAGCGCCCCTGCCTTCAGCATTTTGCCAAAAGAAGGGGCGGTTTTCTGTTTTTCGCTGTCAGGCGCGGCCCGCGGCGGCGCAAAGCCATTCTTCGTCATGCGAAACGCTGTCGAACAGCGCCTCCAGCTTGGGAATATCCGCGCGCAGCGCCATGCGCACAAACCCCTCGCCAGCGGCGCCAAACGCCGTGCCGGGTATGACGGCCGCGCCATGGCGCGCCAGCAGCTTTTGGGCAAAGGCGGCGCTTGTGTCGCCCGTTTTGCGGATGTCAAGAAACGCGTACAGCCCGCCCTGTTGTTTTGGCTGGGCCAAAAACGGGATGTCCGCCACCCGCCGGGCCACATATTCGGCGCGGGCGCGGTAGGTTTCGTTTACATGGGCAAATATCTCGCGGCGCAGGGCCAGCGCGTGCAGCCCCGCCCGCTGGGACACCATGGGCGCCACATACACATTGCTTTCGTTTATTTCGCGCATTTTTTGCACAAGCGGCGCGGGCGCGGCCACATAGCCCAGGCGCCAGCCGCTCATGCAGTAATCTTTGGAAAAAGAGTGCACCGTGGCCACATGCCCGGCCATGCCGGGCATGCCGGCGGCGGGCACAAATGGGGTGTCGAAACAATAGGCGGTGTAAATGTCATCTGCAATCAGCACAATGCCCTTTTCCCGGCACACCTCGCACAGCGGGGCCAGCTGTTCGGCCGTAAGGCACACGCCGGTGGGGTTATTGGGCGTGTTGAGAATAACGGCCCTGGTGTTTGGCCCGCAGGCGGCCGCCAGCGCCTCGGCCTGGGGCACAAAGCCCTGCTGCGGCAGGGTGGCCACCTCTACCGGCACGCCGCCCGCCAGGCGCACCTGCTGGGGGTATGGAGAAAAATACGGCGCAAACAGCACCACTTCCTCCCCCGGGGCCAGCAGGGCCGACAGCAGCAGCCACATGGCATGGCAGCCGGACGCCGTCACCATCACCTGCTCGGGGGCTAGCGCAAGGCCATAGTCCTCCTGCCAGCTTTGGCAAATGGCCGCCACCAGCTGTGCATCGCCCGCTGCCGGGCCATAATGCGTATAGCCGTGCAGCGCGTCCTGCATGGCGGCGCGCACCACGCGCGCATCGGTGTCAAGGTCCGGGTCGCCCAGGGCAAGGTCCAGCACGGCGCCGCTTTGGGCGGCGTCCGCCATGGCCATCATTCCGGCAAGCCCGTCCAGGGCAGCATCATTCTGTTTCATAATCTCCCTCCTGGCCACGGGCGGCCCGCCGCGCGGGGCCGCCCGTCTGTTGTGGTTCAATCAAACGTGCGCAAAAATTCCGACACAAGGGCCAACCCCTTGCGCAGGGCTGTGGTATCTTCTGCAAAGCAATAGCCAATGCGCAGCCAGCCCTCCATATCCATAGCCGCGCCGGGCAGCAGCATAACGCCCGTCTTTTCCAAAAGCTGTTTGCAGAAGGTGACGCTGTCCACCGGGGCGTCATACTTCAAAAAGGCTGTGGTGCCCGCTTTGGGCCGCACATATGAAATGCGCGGCTCGCTTTGCACCCACGCGTCCAGCACAGCGGCGTTATCCGCCACAATTTTCAGGTTGCGGCGCAGCAGCGCCTCGCGGCTGTGAATGGCAAGCGCGGCCAGGTAATCGTCTATTTTGCCGCAGCTGATGGTGTTGTAATCCCGCCGGCGGTTGATGCGCTCAATCAGCTCTTCCGGGGCGGCCACCCAGCCAAGGCGCAGGCCCGCCAGCGAAAAAGTTTTTGAGAAAGTGCCCACACTGACGCCCTTTTCATACAAATCTGCCATGGCGGGGGCAAAGTTTTCGCCATACGGCGCGTGGTTCAGCCCGCGGTACGCCTCGTCACACAGCACCCAGGCACCGCAGGCCCCGGCTATTTTCGCCACGCCGCGAAGCAGAGCCTCGTCCATCAGCGCGCCGGTGGGGTTGTTGGGGTTATTGATGCAGATCAGTTTTGTGCTGCTGTCCACAAGGCTTTCCAGCTCTGCCAAATCTGGCAAAAAGCCGTTTTCCGGCCGAAGCTGGCAAATTTTCACCCGGGCGCCCAGCGATTCCGGAATGGAATACAGCTGCTGATAGGTGGGAAGCACGCTGATAACCGTATCGCCCGGCTCTACCAGGGCGTTGATGACAAGGTCGTTCGCGCCAATGGCCCCGTGTGTAATGGTGGTGTTTTCGGGCCGCACCGTCTTATACAGGCCGCACAGCCCTTTGCGCAGCGCCATAGAGCCCTCAATGTCGCCATAGGTAAGCTGCATGGCGCGGATATCCTCCCACACCTTGTCGCCCTTGCCGGAAAGCGCGGCAAGCTCTTGCACTGTAAGCGACTTTACGCACGTCTCGGCCAAGTTATAGGTGCAGTTATTCTCATAGGCGTTCATCCACATCTCTACGCCAAAATCCCGAATCTTCATCGTATTCCTCCTTTTCGCTCACAGCTGCACCACCGTGCCCACGCCCATCGCCTCGGCCCTGCGCAGCGCACAGGCCGCGGCGGCAAGGTCCTGCAGGGCAATGCCCGTGGTGTCAAACACTGTGATGTCTCCGTCCCCTGTCCGGCCCGGCTTCTGCCCGGCCAGCACCTGCCCAAGCTCGCCTGCAATTTCCTGCGGCGCAAGGAAGCCCTGCTTCACCGCCATTTCCACTTCCCCTACGGCAAGGCACTGGGGCGTGTCATCGGTGTATACGCGCGCCCCGGCCAGAATAGCGCCGTCCAGTTCCTGCTTTCCGGCAAGGTCGGCCCCCACGCAGCTGAAATGCGTGCCCGGGCGCACCCACGCCGCCTGCACAAGCGGCTTGTATGACGGCGTGGCCGTGACGATGATGTCGCTTTGGCCCACGGCCGCCGCAAGGTCTGGCGCAGGCTCGATGGAAACGCCGGCCGCATATACGCCAAGTTCCCGTTCCAGCGCACTTGGCAGGGCCGTGGCCTTTTCGCGCGCCTGGGCCGGGTTTTTGGCGTCGTGCAGCAACACGCGGCGCACCGAGGGCACCGTACGCAGCATGGCCCCCACCTGATAGACGCACTGATGCCCTGCGCCCACCACAAGCAATACCCGGCTGTTTTTCCGCGCCAGATATTTCGCCCCCAACGCCGCTGCGGCGCCCGTGCGCATGCCGGTAAGGGCACTGCCCTCCAGCACGGCCAGCGGCCGGCCCGTCCCGGCACTGAACAGGGCTACCAGCGCAGAAAGGGGCGCCTGCCCGCACCGGATATTGTCCTCAAAAAAGCTTACCAGCTTTAAGCCGAACACGCCCTCGCTGCCCAAATGGCCGGATTTGATATCCATATCCGCCGCCTTGGGTGAAAAATCGTGAAACACCAGCGGGAAGGTTTCCGCCTTTCCCTGTGCCTTGGCCAGATAGGCCTGCTGAACCCCCGCCAGCACGTCGTCCAGCAAAAGCACCTGTTTCAGCTCGGCCGCGCCAAGCACCCGTATCTCTGCCATACAAACACGCCTTTCTCCGCGCGCAAATGCGCAAAAAGCACACCTGCGCGGCTGTTCTTTGAGAAAAGCATACTGCACGCCCGGCTTTGCGGCTATGGCCGGACGGCCAAACGTGCGCCACGACGTTTGGAAAAATTACAAATCACCGTGCAAAAAGGTGCACAGATACAGCTGCTCGTAAAAGGCCCTATCCTCCGTGCCTTCGCCGCACAAAAGCGCTTTCGCCTTCTGCATGCGGTAGCGCACAGTGTTGGGGTGCTGAAACAAATGTTTTGCGGCCAGCGCTGCGTCACCATGGCAGCGCACATAGCACAGGGCCGTTTCATATAAAGCCGTGCCGTTCTTTTCGTCATAGCTGCGCAGGGCCTCCAGCCACGCGCCGCAAAAGCGCTGCACATACCAATCCTGCCGGGCGGCCGCGCGCACGGCCTGCACGCCCATGGCCGCATATTCCGCATGGGGCAGGCCCTGCGCCTGCGCATACTGCGCGGCGCGCACGCTTTCTTCCATAGCGCGCCCTGCACAGGCAAGCGGCAGCACCTCGCTTGTGCCCGTGGCGGCGGCGCGCAAAGCGGCCAGCGGTGCACCCGCGCGCCCCGCGGCACAAAGCAGCACCAGCATGCCACCCAGGCGGAACACGGCCCCGCCGCTGGCTGCCTCCCAGCGGGCCGCCTCGTCCAGCCATGCCCCGGCCGGGGCATGGCCAGAAAGAGCACATGCCGTGCACTGCACCTGAACCGGCGCAGCGCCAAGCAGGCGCTGTGCCAGCCGTTCACAGCGCGCAGGCTGCTGTTCGCGCGCAAGGCGGGCAGCCAGTTTATCCTTTTTCTCAAACGCCGCGCTTTGCCCCAGCATGCCCTTTACGGCGGCAATCACATCTTCCAGATACACGCCGTCATACAGCAAAAGGGCCGTGCCTGTCTGCTGCGCCATGGCGCACACATGCGGCGGAAACTCGTGCAGAAACACCGTCTTTACCGCAATGGCGGTGACGCCGCGGCGCATCAGCCCCTCCATCGCCTGCCAAGCCAGGGCGGGCTGCCCCTGTGCAAACAGCATGGTGCTCAGCACCAGCTCGTCTTTGTAAAAATTGTCATAGCTGCCCTGTGTGGGCTCGTAATCCAGAAAGGCCACGTTGGCCACATTTCGGGCAAGGCCGCTTTGCCCCGCCACGCAGCGCATGCCGCGCAATGCCGGGTGGCGCAGCACAGCCTCCAGGCTCAGCATGGCAAGGCCCCCTTTTTTGTGCTTGTTGTATCATACACTCGGGAACAAAGGCTTCCGCCGCCAAGGGGCGCCCCGGCGCGCGCTGCCACAAAGTTGAAACCCGGTGTTCCGCTTGTTTCTTGATGCTATTGTACCACGCGGGCAACAGATAGAAAAGGCCCGGCGGGTGTTTCCCGCCGGGCCGTGCGCACACAGCCCCTGCTGTGTTCAGCGCGCTTTTGTTTTAATTTCTTGCAAAATTTGAGCCTTAAATTCCTCCAGCGGCTTCACCCCGCCGTTTTCCTCTTTGCGGGCGCGCACAGACACTGTACCGTCCTCCATCTCTTTTGCGCCCACCACCAGCATATAGGGCACTTTTTGAAGCTGCCCCTCGCGGATTTTGTAGCCCATTTTTTCATTGCGGCAATCTGCCGAGGCGCGCACGCCCGCGGCCTCCAGCGTTTGGGCCACTTCGCGCGCATAGGCCTGGTGCGCTTCGGCAATGGGAATCACGCGCACCTGCTCGGGTGCCAGCCAGGTGGGGAAAGCGCCCGCAAAATGCTCGATGAGAATGCCAATGAAGCGCTCGATGCTGCCGAACACCACGCGGTGAATCATCACCGGGCGGTGCTTGAGGCCGTCTTCGCCGGTATATTCCAGCTCAAAGCGCTCGGGCAGCTGCATATCCAGCTGGATGGTGCCGCACTGCCAGGTGCGGCCAATGGCGTCTACAAGGTGGAAATCCAGCTTCGGGCCATAGAAGGCGCCGTCGCCCTCGTTCACCGTATATTCGCGGCCCAGCTCTTCCAGCGCGGCGCGCAGGCCGTCCGTGGCCTGCTGCCACGCCGCCTCATCGCCCAGGTGGTCTTCCGGCATGGTGGACAGCTCGATATGGTATTCAAACCCGAACAGGCTGTACACCTGGTCAATCAGCTTTACCACGCCTTTGATTTCATCCTTGATCTGCTCGGGCGTCATGAAGATATGCGCATCGTCCTGTGTGAAGCAGCGCACGCGCATCAGCCCGTGCAGCGCGCCGGACAGCTCGTGCCGGTGTACAAGGCCCAGTTCGCCCATGCGCAGGGGCAGATCGCGGTAAGAGCGGGGCTTTGTCTGATACACCAGCATGCCGCCCGGGCAGTTCATGGGCTTGATGGCAAAATCTGTGTCATCAATCACCGTGGTATACATATTCTTTTTGTAGTGATCCCAGTGGCCGCTGCGCTCCCATAAAGCGCGGTTGAGCATCACAGGGGTGCTGATTTCCTGATAACCGGCGGCGCGGTGAATTTCGCGCCAGTAGTCAATCAGCTCGTTTTTCAAAATCATGCCCTTCGGCAGGAAGAACGGGAACCCGGGGCCCTCTTCCATCAGGGTGAACAGCTCCAGCTCTTTGCCAAGGCGCCGGTGGTCGCGCTTTTGCGCCTCTTCCAGCATGTGCAGGTAGTCTTCCAGCTGGCTTGCTTTGGGGAAAGCGATGCCGTACAGACGGTCCAGGCTGTCGCGCTGGGCGTCGCCGCGCCAATAGGCGGCCGCCACCTTCAAAAGCTTCACGGCCTTCAGGGCGCCGGTGCTCATCAGGTGCGGGCCGGCGCACAGGTCTGTAAAATCGCCCTGCGTGTACACGCTGAGCTGCCAGCCCTTCTCGGCATATTCCTCTAATAGCTCCAGCTTATAGCTTTGCCCGGCAAACAGCGCGCGCCCCTCTTCCACGGTGATAAAGCGCTTTTCCACCGGAAGGTCTGCCTTGATGATTTTTTTCATCTCGGCCTCAATGGCCTCAAAATCGCCCGTGGTAAGCGGGCGCTCTGCCTTGATGTCATAATACCAGCCATTTTCCAGCGCCGGGCCAATGCCGAACCGGGCCTGCGGGAACAGGTGCTGCACAGCCTGCGCCATCACATGCGCGGCCGTGTGCCAGAAAGCGTGCTGGCCCTCGGGCGAATCGAAGGTCATAATTTCCAGCGTGCAATCCTTTTCCAGCGGCGTGCGCAAATCGCATGCCTCGCCGTCCACCTTGGCGGCGCAGGCTGCCTTATACAGCCCCGCGCCGATGCTTTTGGCCACTTCGGCGGCTGTGATGCCCGCCTCAAACTGCCTTTTGTCGCCTTTCAGTGTTACTTGTATCATGCGTTTCCCCTTTCTTCAGCCCGGTTTCGGCTAAAAACAAAAAATGCCCATCCCGCACGAATGCGCACGGGATGAGCAGGAAGCCCACGGTTCCACCCGAATTATACTACTATTTGTTTTAAAATCAAAAAATAAAACAAATAGCAATATCACTCTTGCCGGCTGTAACGGGCCGTACCCGGCGGGGGTTCGCCCCCGCACTCTGCGGTGGTAGGAAGCATGCCCGGCACAAGGCCGCTTACAGCCCGGCGGCGGCCCTCTCTGCATGTGCAAAAAGCAAGTTCCCATGTCCGCTTCTGCGTTTTTACGGGATGGTCTTATGCAAGTAAGCATACACCCGCCCGTTGCGGTTTGTCAACGGTATATGTCACAAAGAGGTAACAATTTCTTGACAATTTTGTGAACAAACGATACAATATAACATGTGATTATATGTAATATTGAGGCAGCCCGCTGAAAAGAGCCGGGCTTGCCTTTTACTTCATTTGTAAATAAACCTGTTGTTTCGCTCGCCTTGGGCTGCCCTCATATTACTTTTATTCATCAATTTTGAACTGAATAGGAGTGGACCCCATCTTATGTTACCATTGTTACTGCCGTTGTGGCTGGTGATCATTGGGATCATGGCCATACTGGCCGCCGGGTGCGTAGTGGGCTTTTTTCTGGGCGAAAGCCACCGCAAAAAGGTAGCCGAGGCAAAAATTGGCAGCGCGGAAGAAGAAGCCCGCAGGCTTGTGAATGACGCTGTAAAAACGGCGCAGCAAAAGCGCAAGGAAGCCCTTGTGGAGGCAAAAGACGCCGCCCTTCAAATGAAGACGGAGGCCGATAAAGAAATTAAAGAGCGCCGCAACGAGCTCTCCCGCCAGGAGCGCCGGCTGGACCAGAAAGAAGAGGCGCTGGACAAAAAAGTTTCTGTGATGGAGCAGAAAGAGGAAGACCTTCGCAAACGGCAGGAGCTGGCCGAGGCCAAGCTGAACGAGGTGGAACAGCTTCGCCTGCGCGAGATGGAAAAGCTGGAGACCATTGCCGGCCTTTCCTCAGAGGATGCCAAGCAGCTGCTTTTGTCGAAACTGGACGAGCAGCTTGCCCACGAAAAGGCCATGCATATTGCCGCGTATGAAACGCAGACAAAGGACGAGGCCGAAACCATGGCGCGCGAGCTGATTAGCCAGGCCATTGCCCGCTGCGCGGCCGACCATTCCAGCGAGGCCACCGTGTCGGTGGTGGCCCTGCCTTCGGACGAAATGAAGGGCCGCATCATTGGCCGCGAGGGCCGCAACATCCGCGCGCTGGAAACAGCCACCGGCGTAGACCTTATCATTGATGACACGCCCGAGGCCATCACGCTTTCCAGCTTTGACCCTGTGCGCCGCGAAATTGCCCGCATGACGCTGGAGCGCCTGATCAGCGACGGGCGCATCCACCCCGCGCGCATTGAAGAGACGGTTGATAAATGCCGCCGCGAGCTGGAGCTTGCCATGAAGCGCGAGGGCGAAAAAGCAGTGATGGACGTGGGCCTGCACGGCCTGCACCCCGATATTGTAAAGCTGCTGGGCCGCCTGCACTACCGCACCAGCTATGGCCAGAATGTGCTGAACCATTCGCTGGAAGTGGCATATCTTTCCGGCATTTTGGCCGCAGAGCTTGGTGTGAACGTCACCCAGGCAAAGCGTGCCGGCCTGCTGCATGACATTGGCAAGGCGCTGGACCACGAGATAGAGGGCAGCCACATTTCCATTGGTGTGGACATTGCCAGAAAGTATAAAGAGAACCCGGCCATTATCCACGCCATTGAGGCGCACCACGGCGATGTGGAGGCCAAGACGCCGCTTGCCTTTATTGTGATGGCAGCGGACGCCATTTCAGCCGCACGCCCCGGCGCGCGCAAGGAAAACCTTGAAAGCTATATCAAGCGTTTGGAAAGCCTGGAGGAAATTGCCAACAGCTTTGAGGGCGTAGAGACAAGCTTTGCCATTCAGGCGGGCCGCGAGGTGCGCATTATGGTGAAGCCGGACGCCATCACAGACGATCATCTTGTCATTTTGGCGCACAGCATCTCCCGCAAAATTGAGGAAGAGCTGGATTACCCCGGCCAAATCAAGGTAAACGTCATTCGCGAATCCCGCGCAGTGGAATACGCCAAATAAACAGCATTATAAAAGCGCAGCCTGATATTACAGGCTGCGCTTTTGCATTTCCATGGGCGCAAAGCACTTTTTCTGCAGGCAAACCATCAGGCCCTTTCCGGGGCAGGCAAAGAGGCCAGATACTTGTTCACCTGGCGGCGCGTGCAAAGGCGCACGCCCTGCTTGGCTGCGGCAAAGTGGGCCTCGTGCTGGGCACGCCGGGCTTTGGTGCGCCCTTCGTGCATAATCCACCAGAAAAATTCCGCATCAAATTTTTCCTCACAGCCCAGCGAGGGCCTTGCCTTTCCCCTGTATTGCCACCAGCGGCGCAGGTTGGCGGCAAGGCAGGGCACACGCGCAAAATCTAAAAAGATGCACACGTCTGCCATAGAAAAGCGCTGCGGGCAAACACGGGCATAGTTGCCGTCAATCACCCAGCCCTTGTTTTCTTCCAGAAATTTCTGCACCCGGGCATTCTGCCCTTCCAGGCTGCGCTCGTTCCAGTTTCCATAAAACTGCACTGTGTCCAAATGCAGCACCGGCAGGCCATACATTTCCCCCAGGCGCTGTGCCAGCGTAGATTTTCCGCTGCCGGAATAGCCAATAATCTGGATGCGCACGGCGCACCGCCCCCTTTCCGGATGTATGTGCCAGTATAGCACGCCCTGCGCCCGGCCGCAAGCGCCCGCACGGGGCGCTTTCTTTTCTCAGCCGGGGTAGCCCATGTAGGCCATGGTGAGCGGCGCCGTCTTTTCCATAGATACCCGGCACACCACAATGCTGCCGCCGCCCGCAACGCTGCCGGAATCTCCATTTCGGAATTCAAAATCCGGCCCCAGCGCCACGGTCCACTCCGGGATGCCGTCTTTGCACAGGGCCAGCGCAAGGGTGCCGGCCTGCACACAGTCGCTGTATTCATATTCATAGCGGTAACTGCCGTTCTCCAGCGCGACAAAGCCGCCGGGGCCGTCTGTGGCCTCCAGCCGCCAGCCCGCCGTATTTTGGCCTTCCGGCTCCCATATGCCCACCAGTGCAGAACCCACATAGTAATAGGAATTGCCGCTTCCCCTGTCCCCAAAAGTGGCGATATATTGATGTGTACGCCCGTCTTCCCCTTCATAGGTGGCTGTGCACACATCGCCGGTGAGCCATTGCAGCTTCAGGTTCCCCTGCACCGCATAGGGGAACTGCTGTGCATGCAGGCCACGCAAATGCACGGTTTTGCCTGTGGAGGGGTTTTTGTAGAACACAGCCAGCCGAAGCGAAGAGGAAAGGCTGACGCGCAGCCCCGCCCCATAGGCCGCCGCCCCCAGCGCCGCCGCCAGTGCAAGCGCCAAAAACACAGCGCGCAGCCGCCGGCGGGCCGCACGCCCCTGCTTCCAGCGCACCTGCGGCGTCTGGCGGCGCAAATGCTGTGCCAGGGCGTCGAACTGTTCTGCCTCCAGCGCCTGCTTTGGCACCGGCAGGGCGCGCCGCCCCCAAAACAGGCAAAGCCCCTGCGGCCCCTGCCATGCATCCGTCACGCCGGTGTAGGCAAGGCATGCGCTTTCGCCCGGGCTTTGCAGCAGCACCGTTTCTTCCCCAAACTGCGCGCTGCGCACCCCGGCCTTGCGCGCGGCTGCGCGTAAATTCCGGCGCGAAAGCGCCCCAAAGAACACCTCTGCCCCATACAGCACTGCCAGCAGGCCTTCCACAGCAGCCAGCGCATACAGGCCTGTATCGCCCTCCCGGCCCGCCAGCCACAGCACACTTGCCCCAGACAGCACCAACAGCGCAAACAGCCCGCGCATTACCCAGCGCCGCCGCTGCACATGCTGCCCGGCGCGCACAGCCAGGCTGCGCGCCGCCGGGGTGAGGATATCCTCTATATAAAACAGGGGTGCATGCAGCTGGGCTTCCGCCGGGGCGGGCACGGCCGCCGGCGGCACCTTGGAGGCCTGCGGCTGCTTTTCCCCGCCCGCCAACAGCTCATCCACACTCACCTGCAACGCGGCAGCCAGCTGCGGCAGGGCGGTGATGTCCGGCAGGCCAAGGCCGCGCTCCCACTTGCTTACCGCCTTGTTCGTCACGCCCAATGCGTCTGCAAGCTGTTGCTGTGTCATATCCAGCGCCTTGCGGCGGGCCGCCACAAAAGCGCCTATTTTTTCGCCATCCATTCCAATGCCTCCTTCTGGTGCGCGGCCCGGTGCATTCACAATGCCGGGCCCCGCTGCCTGGCATGTTTACTTTACCACACACCCCCCGGGCGGGGCAACACACGGCCTGTGGAGGCCCTGTCTACGCAGCGTAGAGCGGGTCGTGCCCCGGCAAGGCCCGCCAATACCTGCAAAATGCAGGCCCGGCGGGGCGCCTGTTTTTACAGGCCAAGTGCACATGGCATTGCAAACGAAAGGTACCATAAGCCCCATGGCAACCCAATCGCCGCCATGGGGGCTTTCCATGCTTTTCCAACCAGGTGCAAAACCGTTTGCGGCTGCCCATGGCCGCAAAAATTCCGGCGCTTGTTTTTTGTGCAACCTGCCCGTTTACAAAGCGATGACGGCAGTGCTTTTGCCTCCAGAGGCCAGCCCGGCAATTTGGGGCAGGCCACGGCATGAAAAAGCCCGGCAACCCTAACGGATTACCAGGCTTTTTCAATGTGCTGGACATCAAAACCGCCAGCTTAAAACCAATATTTTCTTACGTCACGGCTCCCTTTATTCCTGCGGTTTTTCCTCGTCGCCCGGCTGCGTGGCCTCTTCGCCGCCGTCTTCCGGCTCATCGCCCTTCACGCTGGCCAGTGCGTCTTTCGCCTGTGTCAGCAGGCTGTCCGCCCCGGCTTTCACTTTCCCCAGCATCTCGGGCGCGTCTGCGGCCACTTTCTGCGCCACACTGGCGCCCGCGTTCACCACGGCCTTGCCCGCCACCACAATGGCCTTGCCCGCCTCGCTAAGCGAGCCGGCCAGTTCATCCGTGTCGATGCCCGCCCTGCCGGCGGCCTCTTTCACTTTGTTTTTGGCTGTATCCACAGCCCCCGCCGCCTGTTCTTTCACCTCATATGCCGCATCTTCTGCGGCTTCTACAAGGTCTTCTTTCACATCCTGCAAGGTGGGCTGCGGCTGGGCCTCCGGCTGCGGCTCGTCGGGCTGTGCACAGGCCCTCGCCTCTTCTTCCGCAGCCTTGTTTTCGGAATATTTCTGCGCCACTTTCACAGCCGCAGCAGCACCGGCTGCAGCCACGCCAATTCCAAACAATTTTCCCCAAAATCCCATATTTCTTCGCTCCTGTCTGCAAATGCTCAAATTGGAATATACCGGGCTTTTCCTTTGGCCCATGCGGGAAAGGCACCTGCTGTGCCTGCCATCCCTCCGGTATCTTATTTTCATTATATCCGCTCTTATGCCGTTTGCAAGTAAAAAAGGGGCCTCAAACATGGACTTTTTGTAAATTTTGCCCAATTCGCGCTTTTTCGAGCCCTGGGTTTTCCCTATGGCATCCTTCTGTGCCGTCCTTGACATCGCCCCGCCATTTGCTATACTGTACATAAATACTGGAACGGATTCCATTTCGGAAGGGAAGCGCTGCTGTTGGAAAAGGAAAAGGCCGTGCGCCTGTTGGACGTAGCCCGGCACGCCGGAGTGGGCGTAGGCACCGCGTCCCGCGTGCTGAACCATGAGCCCGGCGTCAGTGAGGAAAAGCGCCAGCGCGTGCTGCGCGCCATTGAAGAGCTTGGCTACCGGCGGAACGCCATTGCACGCAGTTTAAAAGTAAACCGCACCAAAACGCTGGGTGTGGTGATTCCCGATATTGCCAACGAATTTTACTGCGAGATTGTGCGCGGCGCAGAAGATGCCGCGCGCAGCGAGCACTACACCATCATTTTATGCAGCACCGACAGCCGCCCCGCGCAGGAGCTCAGCACCATTACCATGCTGACAGAAAAACAGGTGGACGGTGTGATTATGCTCTCTTACGATTGCTGCCCGCAGACGCTGGACGCGTTGAAGCGTTCTGGCCTTCCCACCGCGCTTATTTCCACCCTGTGCACCGATGACGCATTTATCACCATCAATATTTCGAACTTTGACGCAGCATATCAGGCTGTGGAACACCTCATCGGCCTGGGCCACCGTTCCATCGCCATGCTGGCCGGGCCTCCCAGCGACATTGACGGCGGCGAAAACCGTTTGCTTGGTTACCGCGCAGCGCTGGCCGCGCACGGCCTTCATGGGCTGGACCCCGCCGAAACCCTGGTTGTGCCCAGCAGCGCCTATACCTATGAGGCCGGGTATGCCTGCACCCGGAAGCTTCTGGCCACCCAGCGGGTATTTACCGCTGTGTTTGCCGCAACAGACCACATGGCAGTGGGCTGTGTGAAAGCCCTGTGGGATAATGGCCTGCGCGTGCCGGAAGATATTTCCGTCATTGGCTTTGATAATTTGTCCATTACCGGCTATTCCACCCCGCCCATTACCACTGTGAACCAGCCCCGCTATGAGATGGGCCGCCTTGCCGCACAAAAAATATGCCAGGTTCTGGCCGGGCAGGATGTGGAACAACGCCATATCACGCTGCGTCACAACATCGTATACCGCGCTTCCACCGCCGCACCCGGCAGGCTGAAGCAATATGTGCCCAGTGGGAAACCGGTTTAAAATTGCGGCCACAATTTCCACAATATGGAATTTTCAAAGTGCTTCTTGTGTATTTTCTCTATATTTCCTGTGTCAAAATTGGCAAACCCATCCATTGACAGGGAAGGGAAATCGTGTATACTGAATTTAGATGGAATCGATTCAATTTGAATCTCACCAGCCTCCTCAAACAAATTCCAGCGCTGCCCGCCCATGGCAGCCTGCGAGGCGGCTCTTTTTTCAAGAAAAAACTGGAATCGATTCCAGAGCTAATACAGGGCTTTTGCCCGGAAAGAGGGACCCCATGCAAGCCGAAGCAATCCGTACTCAATGGGATAAACGGGACGCCGTGGTGCTGCGGGCCGGGCGGTATGAAGCCTTGGCTGTGCCGTCACTGGGCGCAAATGTTCTGAAACTCACCTACCGCCATCCGTGCGGGAAAACACTGGATATTCTGCGCACCCCGCCGTGCGCGCAGGTGCTGCTGGATGACCCCTATGCCTATGGCATTCCTGTGCTGTTCCCTGCGAACCGCATTGCGGGCGGGGAATATTCTTACGATGGCGTAACCTACCGTTTTCCGCAAAATTACCCAAACGGCGTGCACATCCACGGCGTGGTGCACAACCGCGCCTGGCATCTTGCCGAACTGTGCGCCCGAGACGGCGAGGCCCGTGCTGTGTTTCAGCTTTCCACCGAGGACCCCACGCTGCGCGCGCATTTTCCCATTGACCTTGTGCTGCGGCTGGAGTGTCTGCTGAACAAAAACGGCCTTGTACAGCGCTTTGTGCTGTGCAACGAAAGCGAAGTGACCATGCCGTTTGGCCTGGCGTATCACACGGCTTTCCGCGTCCCCTTTGTACAGGGCGGCTGTGCCGCAGACGTGCGCCTGCGCCTTCCGCTGGAGGGCCTGTGCGCAGACGACCCGGTAGACCGGCTGCCCTCTGGCAATGTGCGCCCGCTTTCCCGCTATGAGGCCGGTTTTGCCTCCCCGGCAGGTGAAGACCCGCTGAAGGCGCCGCTGGACGCGTTGTACAAAGCCCCTGGCGGCAGCGGGCAGGCCGTGCTGCACGACAAAGCCAGCGGGCTGGAAGTGGTGTATGACGCGGATGCGGAGGATTTGTATTGGATCATCTGGAACGGAGATGCCAAAAGCGGGTTTGTGGCCATAGAACCTCAAACCTGGCTTTCAAACGGCATCCATCTGCCGCACCCGGAGCGCCACGGCGTGCTGTATGCGCCGCCGCACACTGTGTGGCAGTGTGAAACGCGCATTTATGCGCGCTGAAGCAAAGGAGGGGATCTGATGGGCGAAACCATACTGGAAATGCAGCACATCGCCAAGGCGTTCTCTGGCGTATCTGCGCTGAAAGACGCACAGCTCACCCTGCGCAAGGGCAGCGTAATGGCGCTGGTGGGCGAGAACGGGGCCGGAAAATCCACTTTAATGCGCATTCTCACCGGCATATACAACCACGACGGCGGCAGCATTCTGTACAAAGGCCAGCCGGTTCACTTTCAAAATGCCATGCAGGCGCGCGCCGCGGGCATTGCCATCATCCATCAAGAGTTCAACCTGTTCCCAAACCTTACAGTGGCAGAAAACATCTTTCTGGGCGATAAAAGCGTGCAGGCGCACGGCTTTGTAAATTGGAACGCGATGTACCGCCGCGCGCAGGAACTGGTAGATTCCATTGGCGGTACCTTTTCCGTGCAGGAAAAGGTGCAGGCCCTTTCTGTGCAGAACCAGCAGGTAGTAGAAATTGTGAAGGCACTGGCTGCAAACGCCGAGGTGCTTATTATGGACGAGCCCACCAGCGCGCTGCCGGAAAGTGAAGTGCAGCACCTGTTCCGCACCATTCGCGGCCTGAAGGCGCGCGGTGTGGCCATTGTATATGTCTCGCACCGGCTGAATGAGATTTTTGAGATATGTGACGATATCACCGTGCTGCGCGACGGCGTGACAGCCTTTCTCTCCCCGGTGGCAGCCACCACACAACAGGAGGTGGTGGCGCAGATGATTGGCAAGGAAGTGACGGTGCTGTACCCCAAGCAGACGGCCGAAATTGGCGGCCCGGTATTGGAAGTGCAGCATTTATCCGATGGGGAAACCGTAAAAGACCTTTCCTTCTGTGTGCACAAGGGCGAAATTCTGGGGCTGTATGGGCTGGTGGGCTCTGGCGCCACCGAATGCCCGGAGGCACTGTTCGGCCTGGTGAGTTCTGCGCGCGGCACGTTCCGCATGGACGGCCACCCAATCCACCTGAACAGCCCGGCCCAGGCCGTGGCGAACCACATTGCCTATGTGCCGCCAGACAGGCACCGTCAGGGCATCATCCGCCAGCTCTCCATCCGCTTCAACCTCACGCTTGCCGTTGTGCGCAGGCTGTGCCGCCGTGGCTTTGTGCGGCGCCAGGCAGAGCAGGCCCTGGTGGACGAGTATATAGAAAAGCTGCGCATCAAGTGCGCCGGAGATGCACAAAAGGTTACATTCCTCTCCGGCGGAAATCAACAGAAGGTGGTTATTGCAAAGTGGCTGGCCACCAAGCCCTCGCTTTTGATTTTAAACGACCCCACCCGCGGCGTTGATGTGGGGGCCAAGGCCGAAATTTATGCCCTCATCAGCGAGCTTGCCTGCGCAGGCATGGCCATCATCATCACGTCTTCGGAAATCAGCGAGATCCTCGGCATGTCCGACCGCATTCTGGTGCTGAACGAGGGCGTTGTCTCGCGCGAATTTCTGCGCGGGCAGGCAGACCAGAAATCACTTTTAAGCGCGGCGCTTGTGCGCGCAGACGCACCACAGGGAGGGTTGTGAGATGAAACACCGGCAAAAGGGCCTGCCTGCGCGCCTTTTAAGCAAAAGCGAGACACCCATCGTTGTGTTCACGCTGCTCGTCTACGGGGTGTTCAGCGCAATGGCTCCCAATTTCAATACATTCAACAATGTCTCTGTCATTGCCCAGCAAATCACCATCAACGGCATTGTGGCGCTTGGCATGACCATTGTCATCATGATAGGCGGCATGGACCTCTCGGTAGGCAGCCTGCTGTCGCTGTGTGGCGTGCTGGCCGGCATGATGGACAACGCCGGGCTGCCTGTGGCGCTGACGGTGCTGCTGACGCTGGCCCTGGGCACAGCGCTGGGTGCATTGAACGGCCTGCTTATTGTCAAGCTGCACATTCCAGACATCATTGTCACGCTGGCCACCATGAACATCTTCCGTGGTGTGGCGGTAATGGTAACGCGCTCGCAATGGATCACCGACTTTTCCGAGGGGTTCCTGCGCATCGGCGCCTCCAAGGGTGGGCTGTTCTCGGTTCCCATCCTGCTGTATGCCGCTGTTGCCGTGGTGTTTGCCGTATGCCTGCGCTGGCTGCCATTCGGCCGCCTGCTGTACGCGGTGGGCGGAAACCGCGAGGCCGCCGGGCTGATGGGGCTGAACGTGGCCTCTGTAAAACTGCGCGTCTATGCGGTGAACGGCTTTTTGCTGGGGCTGGCAGGGCTGCTGTTTGCCTCGATGTTCGGCAGCATCCAGGCAGCCACCGCGGCCACCAGCCTTCAGTTCCAAACCATGGCCTCGGCGCTGATTGGCGGTGCCAACATCTTCGGCGGCGCGGGCAGCGTGCTGGGCACGGTGTTCGGCACCATTCTGTTGGGCATGATCAAAAACGGGCTGGTGCAGATACATGCCTCGGAATACTGGCTGGATTTCATCACCGGCGCCGTCATCCTTCTGGCGCTGTTTGTAAACCTGATTCAGCTGCGCAAGAAAGGGAGGTGATAAAATGGCACAGCAGACGCAACCCCGCGCAAAGCTGCTTTGCGCGCTGAAAAACAGATATACCCTGCTGCTGGGCATCATCGCTGCAGAATTTCTGCTGTTCGGTTTTCTGGCGCCCTACTTTCTCACCGTGGGCAACCTGCTGAATATTTTGCGGCAAATTTCTGAAATTGGCATAATCTCCATTCCTCTCACCTTCCTTCTGCTATCTGGCCATATGGACCTTTCCGTCGGCTCCATCGTGGGCGTGTGCGGCATTGTATGCGGCATGCTTTTGCGGGCGGGGCAGCCCATTGTGCTGTCCATACTGGCCAGCATCGCAGCAGGCGCCGCGGTGGGGTTTGTGAATGGCGTGATTGTGGGCAAGCTGAAAATCCAGGCCGTGGTGGTCACCATCGGCACACAGGTGATGTTTCGCGGCCTGTGCTATATCATGACATCCGGCCGCGCTGTCAGCGGTTATCCCCTTTCCTTCTTTGTGCTGGGCACCGGTGATATTCTGGGCCTGCCCATCTCGGTGCTGGTGCTTGCCGCATGCTATCTTGGCGCATGGTTTGTGCTGGAGCGCACCTATCTCGGCCGGTATATCCTGGCCATTGGCAACAACCAGAACACCACGCGTTATTCCGGCATCCGGGTAGACCGGGTAAAAATGCTGTTGTTCGTGTTTTGTGGCGTTATGACAGCCATTGCCTCTGTGTTTCTCATCTCGCGCCTTTCCAGCGCCGAGGCCACGCTGGGCTCGGGCTACGAGCTGGACATCATCACCGCCGCACTGATTGGCGGCATCGATATCAACGGCGGCAGCGGAAAACTGCAGGGCACATTTCTTGGCATCCTCATCATTGGCATTTTGCGCAACGGGCTGAACCTGATGGGCCTTTCCGTCATCTATCAGTCCATCATTCTCGGTGTGCTGCTGCTTGTGGCAGTGGCAAAGCGCAAAGGCTGAACCCATGTTCCCAACGGGCGGCGGCAGGGCTGCCACCGCCCGGGAAGATACCTGTTTCTTTTTAAAAAAATAAGGAGGACAAACATGAAAAAGGCAATCGCAATCATTCTTGCGGCGGGCATGATGCTCGCCATGGCTGCCTGCGGGGCCACCCCCGCGTCTTCAACTGGCACATCCGCACCGGCGGGCAGCAGTTCTGCACAGGGGCAGGCCACCCGCACCTATTTCATCAACCCCAAAATGGTGGGTGCCGCCTATTGGGAGACGGCCAAAGAAGGTGCCATGCAGGCCGGGGAAGACCTTGGCGTGGAAGTGATTTGGAATGGCACGTCTGAGGTGGACGTGGCCAAGCAAATCAACATGGTGACGGATATGATCACCCGCCAGGTGGACGGCATTGCCGTGGCGGTAAACGACGCCACCAGCATGACGAATGTGTTCAACCAGGCGAAAGAGGCCAGCATCCCTGTGGTGACGTTCGACTCCGACTCTGAAAATGCCGAGCGCGCATACTGCATCCTGCCCGACACAGACGAAGCCATCGGCGAGGCCTTCCTTGCCGCGCTCATCAACCAGATGCCCGAGCCAAAGGGCAAAGTGGCTGTGATGATCGCCTCCCCCAGTGCGGCCAATATCATTGCATGGCGCGATGCGGCGCTGGCCAAAATTGAAAAAGATTACCCCGACATTGAAATTGTGGGCGTTTACCCCTCGAACGATGACCAGCAGAAAGCCTATGAAAACGCCAAAAGCTTCATTCAGGCCAACCCGGACCTGAGCGGCATTCTGTGCCTGGCTGCCGCCGAGACGCCCGCAGCCTGCAAGGCTGTGCAGGAGGCTGTGGAGGCCGGCCAGCTGGAAGAGGGCCAGGTGAAAATTGGCGGCATGGGCATGCCCTCGCTGGTGCGCGAGTATTTGAAAGACGGCACAATGTCGGAAAGCGTCATCTGGAACCCGGCCAGCATGGGTTATCTGGCTGTGTGGACGCTGGATCAGCTTGCCCAGGGCAACGAGATCAAAGACGGCACGGAAGTGCCCGGTGTGGGCACCATCAAGGTGGACGGCGACCGCATCTACTGCGGCACGTTTACGTTCACAGCGGACGACGTGGATAATTACCAGTTCTAATCAAACAGAAAAACAGGGCCGGGCGGCTTCCGCGCCCGGCCCCTGCATTTGGAGGCAAGCTATGGATATTATGAAGCAATTTCGCCTGGACGGCAAAAAAGGGTTTATCACCGGCGCCGCCCAGGGCATTGGCAAGGCCATTGCCGAGGCATTTATTCAGGCCGGGGCTGAATTTACCATTGTGGATGTCAACGAAGAAAAGGCACAGGCCGTGGCGCAGGCCTTTTCGGAACAGTATGGCAGGCACATCACCGCGTTCCGCTGTGATGTGTCAGACCCGCAGCAGGTGGCTCAAATGGCCGAGATGGTGGTACAAACCTACGGCACCATCGATTTTGCCATCAACAACGTGGGCATTGTAAACTTTTTCCCGGTGGAATCTGTTCGCCCGGAAGACTGGAAGCGCGTGATTGATGTGAACCTGTTTGGCACGTTCCTGTGTGCACAGGCAGCCGCCAAGGTGATGATTGCCCAGAACAAGCCCGGCACCATCGTAAACATGGCGTCTATGTCTGCACGCATCATCAACACCCCGCAAACCACCTCCAGCTACTGCACCAGCAAAGCGGCTGTGGTGCACCTTACGCGCTCGCTGGCTGTGGAGCTTGCCAAATACAACATCCGCGTGAACTGCGTCAGCCCCGGCTATGTGGCCACAGAAGTAGTGACGGACTGGAGCGATGAATTGCAGGGCTGGATAGACCGCACCCCGCAGAAACGCATGGGCACGCCAGAGGACATTGCCGGCGCCTACCTGTACCTTGCCAGCGATGCCTCCCGCTATGCCACCGGCACCGAGCTGTTGATTGACGGCGGCTACACCGCCATTTAACCCCCCCACCGGCTTTTTATGAACAAAGGCGGCGTGTACCCTTGTACACGCCGCCTTTGGCAGTTTTTTGAGCCGGGCCCGGGGCTATTTCCATTTCAGCGCACGGGCGGCGCGGTAACCGATATAGCGGAACACACCGGCAACCAGCCACAGCTCTATTAACCCATAACAGGGCACATTGCGCAGGCGGAACTTCGGCTTTTTCAAGCGGGGAATGGCGCGCGCTGCCTCCTTTGCGCCCTGAAGGTACGGCTTCCAGAAGCCGCGCAGGCCGAACACCAGCACCTTCAGCAGGTACCCCGCCAGCAGGAACGGAAAATTCAGCACAAACATCAAAAACGGCATATTCTTCCACGGCAAAAGAATGCTGTTGCGCCCGCTTTGCACGCTTTTGAATGCATTGTAGCGCACAGCGCCGGTGGTTGCCCCGCAGATATGGTAGCACTTTGCCGCCGGGCAATACATGTTCTTATATCCAAGGCTGTTGGCGCGCCAGGAGATATCCACATCCTCAAAATAGGCAAAAAACGTCTCGTCAAACAGGCCTATCTCGTCCAGAATGCATTTGCGGTACAAACTGGCGCCGCCGCAGGCGGAAAAAATGCGCTGCGGCTTTGTATAACGCTTCCAATACATGCCGTCGCCGCGCTTGCATGCCCAGCCGAACAGGGTGACGTAATCGCCTGCATCATCGGCAAGCTCGCGTTCGAAATGGCGGATCATCAGGCTTTGCACGGCAAATATCTTCTCGTCTGTGCCGGCCATGGCAACCAGTTCCTCCAGCCACTGCGGCTCGGCAAAGGCATCGTTATTAAACAGCACTACATATTCGCCCTTTGCCGCGCAGATGCCCTGGTTCACCGCGTGCGAAAAGCCTGTGTTGTGGCCGTTTTCAATCAGGGTATAACCCTCTTGCCCCACATAGCTGCGGGCAATGGCAAGGCTTTCATCTTCCGAGCCGTTGTCTACTACAATCAGCTCAAAATCCCGAAACGTCTGTGCCCGGATGGATTCGATAGAGTCCTTCAGCCAGCCCGCGCCGTTCAGGTTTGGAATGACAATGCTTGCTTTCACGGCGCGCGGCCCCCTTTTTGCTTGGATGGCACCCATGCGCAAGGGCAGGCTTGTCTGGCCCTTTACACTGGCACGTGTTCAGTATACCCGCTTTGCGAAACGGTGTCAACGCGGCCATGCACATTTGCCAGAGGCCGGCCGATGCTTTATAATGATAAAAAAGCCGCCAAAAAGCGGCATGGCACACAACGCAAAGGGAGGGCCGGGCATGGCGCAGCACAAAGAGGATGGCAATGGCAAACGGCTGGCCGTTGGCATTCTTGCCCATGTAGACGCCGGAAAAACGACGCTTTCCGAAGCGCTGTTATATCAGAGCGGCAGCCTGCGCCGCCTGGGCAGGGTGGACCACGGCGATGCCTTTTTGGACACAGAGGCCCTGGAGCGCGAGCGCGGCATCACCATTTTTGCAAAGCAGGCCGTGTTTTCTGTGGGCGGCACATGCATCACCCTTTTGGACACGCCCGGCCATGTGGATTTTTCGGCCGAGGCCGAACGCACGCTGCAGGTTTTGGACTATGCCGTCCTGGTTATCAGCGGAACGGATGGCGTGCAGGGCCACACCCGCACCTTGTGGAAGCTGCTGGCCGCGCATCACATCCCTACGTTCCTGTTTTTTAATAAAATGGACCTGCCCGGTGCAGATAAGGCCGCTTTGCTGGCCGAAGCCCGCGCCGCTTTCGGTGAGGGGTGTATCGATTTTTCCCTTCCTGGCACACCGCAGTGGGAAGAAGCACTGGCCATGCAAAGCGATGAAGTGATGGAGGCATACCTGGAAACGGGCGCCCTGCCGCCCGGCGCGTCTGCCCGGCTTGTGGCGCAGCGCAGGGTGTTTCCCTGCCTGTTTGGCAGCGCATTGCGGTGCGAAGGGGTAGATGCCCTGCTGGCCGCACTGGAGCACGACACCCTTGCGCCTGCCTATGGGCCGGAATTTGCCGCACAGGTGTATAAGGTAAGCTATGGCGGCAAGGGCGAGCGCCTGACCCATTTGAAAGTGACAGGCGGCGTGCTGCGTGCAAAACAGCTGTTGTGTGCGCAGGGCGGCAGCTGGCAGCAGAAGGCAGACCAGCTTCGCATTTATTCCGGCGCAAAATACATGGCCGTGGCCGAGGCGCCCGCCGGCACGGTATGCGCCGTCACCGGGCTTTCGCACACCTATGCGGGCGAGGCGCTGGGCTGCCAGCCGCCTGCGCAGGCCCCCGTGCTGGAGCCCGTGCTCACCTACCGCGTTCTGTTTCCCGAAGAACAGGACGTCCACACCGCCCTGCAAAAACTGCGCACGCTGGAGGAAGAAGACCCTCAGCTGCGCGTCTCGTGGAACGCCCAGCTGGGGGAGGTACACATGCGTGTGATGGGCGAAGTGCAGCTGGAGGTGCTGGCACGCCTTGCACAGCAGCGCTTTGGCCTTGCCCTGCAATTTGACGAGGGCGGTATTCTATATAAAGAGACCATTGCCTCCCCGGTGGAGGGCATGGGGCATTTCGAGCCTTTGCGCCATTACGCCGAGGTGCACCTTTTGCTGGAACCCGCCGCGCGCGGCAGCGGGCTTCATTTTTCCAGCGCGTGCAGCGAGGACATGCTGGACAAAAACTGGCAGCGCCTGATTTTGACGCATTTGGCCGAAAAGGTGCATGCAGGTGTGCTGACAGGCGCGCCCATTACAGACATGAATATCACGCTGGTGGCCGGGCGCGCCCACAGCAAGCACACCGAGGGGGGCGATTTTCGCCAGGCCACCTACCGCGCCCTGCGCCAGGGCCTGCGCAGCACGGAAAGCATCCTGCTGGAGCCTTGCTATGCTTTCCGGCTGGAGGTTCCGGCCGCATCGGTGGGGCGCGCCATGGCGGATGTGCAGCGCATGAATGGCAGCTTCGAGCCGCCGCAGCTGTGCGGCGAAACGGCTGTGCTTACCGGCACGGCCCCCGTGGCCACCATGCGCGGTTATGCGCGTGAAGTGGCCGGGTATACCCAGGGAATGGGCCGCTTTTCCGCCGTTGTGCAGGGTTATGCCCCCTGCCATAATGCCGCACAGGTAATTGCCGCAGCGGCTTACAGCGCGGATGCGGATACGGAAAACACGGCCGATTCCGTGTTCTGCGGCCATGGCGCGGGCTTTACCGTGAAATGGAATGAGGCGCCTGCGCTGATGCATGTGCCCCCCGTGTTCCGCCCGGCAGCCCCCGCCCCGCCGCCTGCCCAAAGCCGCCCGCGCGAAGCGGCAAAGCGCTATACCGGCACGCTGGAGGAAGACAAAGAGCTGGAGGCCATTTTCGTGCGCACCTTTGGGCCCATCCGCCGGCGGGACCTTGTGGACAGCGCCATGGCACGCCGCCCGCGCGAAGCGCCCTCGCAGCCGCAGCAGCCGGTGCACGACTATCTGCTGGTGGACGGCTACAACATCATTTTTGCATGGGACGAGCTGAAAGAGCTTGCCAAAGAGAACATCGATGCAGCCCGCGCCGCCCTGGCGGATATTCTGTGCAATTACCAGGGCTTTCGCCAGTGCCATGTTATTCTGGTGTTCGACGCCTACAAGGTGCGCGGCGGGCGCGGCGAGATGCAGCAGTATGGCGGCATCTGCATTGTGTACACCAAAGAAGCCGAAACGGCCGACATGTATATTGAAAAGGCCACCTATCAGCTTGCAGGCCGCCACCGCGTGCGCGTGGCCACCTCGGACGGCGCCGAGCAGCTTATTATTTTAGGGCATGGCGCATTGCGCATGTCTGCCCGGGCCCTGAAAGAGGAAATTGAACTTGCCGACAGGCAGATTGCCGAGATACTGGCCCAAAGGCAGTAGCAAATTGCACGGGCCGCAGGCGGCCAGACGAAAAATTTTTACTTTCTTCTTACAAAATAGACAAATTCTGTTGACGGGCCGCCGCTTTGCTGATATGCTGGAACTGCTGGAATAAGTGGTGGAGCCTGTCATAGAGCGCCGCTTGGTGTCTCTATTTATTCGCAGTGTGATAACATGCGAGCGGGCGCGCGGCCTGAAGCCGCCGTGCGGCAGCGGGGCAGGCCCTTTTTCTTGGTAAAGGGGCCCTGCCCCTTTTTTCCGGCTTTGCCGCAGGCAGGCCGGGCAATTTTCTTCAACACAGTTTTGCGAAGCGGGGGCTTGTATGGACGTATCGTTTTCCTCATTTCTCAGCCAGATGGGCGGCAACCCCGTTCTTCTTATTACGGTGGCGCTCACGCTGGGCGTGATTTTTGTCAACGGCTGGACAGACGCGCCGAACGCCATTGCCACCTGTGTCACCACGCGCTGCATGAATGTGCGCGCGGCAATTCTTATGAGTGCCGCGTTCAACTTCCTGGGCGTGTTTGTGATGACCAAAATCAACAGCTCTGTGGCCTCCACCATCAGCAATATGGTAGATTTTGGCGGCGACACGCGGGAGGCTCTGGTGGCGCTGTGCGCGGCGCTGTTTTCCATTGTGGTGTACAGCGTGGGGGCCTCGATTTTCGGCATTCCCACCAGCGAAAGCCACAGCCTCATTGCAGGCCTCTCCGGCGCGGCCATTGCCATTCAAAGCGGCATTGGCGGCATCAATATGGGCGAATGGGCCAAGGTGCTGTATGGGCTGGTGCTCAGCCTTGCGCTGGGGTTTGCCACTGGCTGGGCCGTGTGCAAACTGGTGACACTGATATGCCGCGGCATGGACCGCCGCAAAACCAACCCCTTCTTTCAGGCCGCGCAGATATTCGGCGCCGCCGCCATGAGCTTCATGCACGGCGCGCAGGATGGCCAAAAGTTCATTGGCGTGCTGTTTTTGGGCCTTGCCTTCTGCAACGGGCAAAGCAGCGTGCAGGGCATTGGCATTCCCGTTTGGCTGATGCTGCTGTGCAGCGTGGTGATGGCCCTGGGCACCAGCGTGGGCGGCGAGAAAATCATCAAATCGGTAGGCATGGACATGGTTCACCTGGAAAAATATCAGGGGTTCTCGGCTGATATGGCCGCCGCGCTGTGCCTGCTGTATTCCAGCCTGTTTGGCATCCCTGTCTCTACCACACATACCAAAACCACTGCCATTATGGGTGTGGGGGCCGTAAAGCGCCTCTCGGCCATCAATTTCGGCGTGGTAAAGGACATGGTGCTCACCTGGGTGTTCACCTTCCCCGGCTGCGGGCTTATCAGTTTCATCATGGCAAAGCTGTTTATGGCCATTTTCTAAACCGCTTTTAGCCCGGCCCCCGGGCAAACATTTCAGGAGGCGCGTAACGTCATGTCAAAAAAAACAGATTCTTTTTATTTCGAAAACTTCATTGCCTGCACCCAGCTCTCGTGCGAGGCAGCCCATCTTCTGGAGCAGACGATGGAGCACTTCGACCCGGCCCAGCTTCCTGAGAAGCTGGACGAGATCCATGCGGTAGAGCACGCTGCAGACGAAAAGAAACACGAGCTGTCGGACGCCCTTGTAAAAGCGTTTATCACGCCGATTGAGCGCGAGGATATCACCCTGCTCAGCCAGTGTATCGACGAGCTCACCGATAAAATTGAGGATGTGCTTATCCGCATCTATTACAACAACATGAAGACGGTGCGCCCCGAGACGCTGTCCCTGGCCAAGGTGGTGGTGCACTGCTGTGAGGCTGTGCGTGAAATGATGGTGGAGTTTGCCGATTTCAAACACTCCAAAAAGCTGCACGAGCATATCATCCACATCAACACCATGGAGGAAGAGGCCGACGCCCTGTTCATCTCCAGCATGCACGAGCTGCACAACACCAGCACCGATGCGCTGGAGATTATTGCCTGCCGCGAGGTGTACATGTACCTGGAAAAATGCGCCGACGCCTGCGAGCATGTGGCGGACGTGGTGGAAAGCGTTGTCATGAAAAACTCTTAAATTTACTTCCCCGGGTGCCCGGCGTGTACGCGCGGGCGCCCGGGGATGCACCAAGACAGGCCGCCGGGAACCCCCCGGCGGCCTGTTTTTTCTTCCCCGTTTCCCTGCGCCTCACCGCAAAAACAAATGCAGCAGCCTGTCGTACAGCGCGCGCCTGTACGGCTGGTAGCGCATGGGAAGGTCCAGCCATGTCTTTTTCTCCACCATGCTCTTTGCGTGGGAAAATGCGTCAAACCCCACTTTGCCATGGTAAGCGCCCATGCCGCTTTCACCCACGCCGCCAAAGCCCATTTCGCTGGTGGCAAGGTGAATGATGGTGTCGTTGATGCATCCCCCGCCGTAGCGGCAGCGCTCGGTAACCTGCTGCATTCTCTGCCTGTCCTCCGAAAACAGGTACAGCGCAAGCGGCTTTGGCTTGTTGGCCAGCAGCTCATATACTTCTTCAAACCGCTCGAACGTAAGCACAGGCAGAATGGGCCCAAAAATCTCTTCCTGCATCACGGCGTCGTCCCAGCTGACAGAATCCATCACAGTGGGTTCTATTTGCAGCGTCTCTGCCCTTGCCGCGCCGCCCAGCACCACTTTGTCAGGGTCCAGCAGGGCGCACAGGCGGTCAAAATGCTTTTGGTTGACAATTTTGCCGTAATCCGGGTTTTCCAAAGGGGCCTGCCCATATTGCGCGCGCACCTGCCGGCATATCTCTTCCACCAGCGCGTCTTTCACGCTGCGGTGGCACAGAATATAATCGGGCGCAACACAGGTTTGCCCGCAGTTGAGATATTTGCCGAACACAATGCGCTTGGCGGCCAGCTTCAGTTTGGCCGTGCTGTCTACAATGCAGGGGCTTTTGCCGCCCAGCTCCAGCACGGCGGGCGTCAAATGCCGGGCCGTGTGCAGCAGCACCTGTTTTCCCACATTTTGGCTGCCGGTAAAAAAGACAAAGTCGAACTTTTGCTCCAGCAGGGCAGCGTTTTCTTTTCGCCCGCCGGTTACCACTGCAACATATTCAGGGGCAAAGCATTCGCCAATCATCTTTTCTACCACAGCGCTTGTGGCCGGCGAATAGGCGCTGGGCTTGACAACCGCCGTGTTCCCGGCCGCAATGGCGTCTGCCAGCGGGTCCATCGTCAAGAGAAACGGGTAATTCCACGGGCTCATAATCAGCGTGTTGCCATAGGGCGAGGGTTTCACATAGCTGGCGGCGGCAAACTGCGCCATGGGGGTGCGCACCCTGCGCCGCGCCGCAAAGCGCCGCGTGTGGCGCGCCATATAACTGAGCTCTGTAAGCACCAGCCCCGTCTCGCACATAAAGCTTTCATATTCGCTTTTGCCAAGGTCCTGCCGAAGGGCGCGGGCAATTTCGGCTTCATGGCTCTGCACGGCCGCATGCAGCTTTTTCAGCGCCTCAATACGAAAGCTCACCGGCAGGGTGGCGCCGCTTGCAAAAAAGCGGCGCTGCCGTTCCAGAATTTCTTCAATGTGCATGGTTATTCCCTCCTACCCGATACGGTTTTGTAAAATTGCTGCAATTCGCCCGCGTCCATCAACTTGGGCACGGGGTATAACGGGTTTGCCTCACGCGCGGCATACCTGGCCATCTGGGGGATATCCTCTTCCCGAATTCCGGCAAGCGTTTTCGGAAGCCCCATGTGTTCATTCAGTTCCCGAATGGCCCGGATAAATTTTTTTGCGCCCGCCTCATGCGTGTCTCCGGCCAGTGCCACGCCGGCCGCCACGCCCATTTCATGCAGTTTTTTGTGTGCTGGCGCGCCATATGCCTCCAGGACAATTGGCATCAGCACAGCGTTGGCAAGGCCGTGCGGAATATTATACTGCCCACCAAGCGAATGTGCCACCGCATGGATATACCCCACATACGATTTGGAAAAGGCAATGCCCGCTTCATAAGCTGCCGCAAGCATATCGGCGCGGGCCGCGCGGTTTTGCCCGTCTTGAAACGCGGCTTCCAGGCTGGCGAATATGCGCTGAGTTGCCCGCAGCGCCAGCGCACGGGTCTCTTTGCTGGTAGAGCGGCCAATGTATGCCTCTACCGCGTGCGTCAAAGCGTCCATGCCCGTTGTGGCAGTCAGATGCGGCGGCAGGGTGAACGTCACCGCCGGGTCCAACACGGCGTAAGCCGGAATGAGGGCAAAGCTGTTCATCGTATATTTATGCCTTTTTTCTCTGTCGGTAATCACAGCGGTAATGGTTACTTCGCTGCCTGTGCCAGCTGTTGTGGGGATGGCAATGAGCGGCGGCAGCTTTCGCAGCACGCGCAAAAGCCCTTTCATCTGGTTGACCGAACGGTGCGGGTAGGCAATGCGCGCACCCACCGCTTTGGCGCAATCCATGGGGGAACCCCCGCCAAATGCAATCAGGCAGCCGCATTGTTCCTTTTCATAAAGCGCGCGCGCCTGTTCCACATTTTCTACCGTTGGGTTGGCGCATGTGCCATCATACACCGCGCAGCGAATACCGTTTTCCGCCAGGCGGGCCTCCAGGCCCGCTGTGATGCCTACGGCGCGAAGGCCCTGGTCGGTGACAAGCAGAGCCGAACCAACGCCCAGCCCGCGCAGCAGGGCAGGGATCTCATCGAGGTTTGCAAGGCGCTGCGGCTGCCTGTAAGGCAGAACCGGCAGCGCCAAATGGAAGCAGAATTGATAAACACGGCAAAATGCCCGATACAACACATTCATAAACGGGGCAGCCCCTCCTTGCTGAGCGCGCGCAGGTTTTCCGAAATCTGTTCCAGCACTTCATAAAATACGGCGCGCTTTTCATCTGTAATTTCCTTTCCCGCCATTTCCACCGCCAGGCTCGCCCTACGGCACACATATTCCGCGGCCGCTTTGCCCGCATGCGTCAGCCGCCATACGCCGCCGTACAGGGTTTGCCCTGCGCTTTCTTTTACCACAAGCCCTTTTTCCCGCATCATGGCCATCATGCGGGACACATCCGCCTTATCTCTGCCGCACAACTCGCCCAGCTGCGGGGCGGTGACGCCGCCGGGGTGGTGGTACATGGCAAGCAGATACAGGCAATGCGGGCCGCGCAGGCCATATTTTTCCATCTCTTCCGCGGCCAGTTTATGCCAGCAGCGCGATATTTCTGAAATGGCAAAAGAAAACCGCTCAAACCGGTCTACCATCTGTGCGCACCTCCCTGTTTTTCGGCCGCCTGCCGCGGCCGACCACAGGCTATTATGCGCTTTGAATGTTGATTTGTCAACATCTTGCCTGCATTTGTCGCCTGCCGGCGCAACCTGCGGCGGGCTCATTTTGCCTTGGAAAAATTGCCTGGCTGTGTGCTGTTTAAAGTTTAAGGTTCCCTTTGCCGGGGTTTTGCTTGCTTTTTATCCGGTTCTTCGCTCGCATCGAACCAATCAGAAATGACACAACCGCGAGAAAGATGTTTCCCGCGCTATTTCTTCAAAAAAATCCGAGTATCCATATGGATACTCGGATTGGTCGGAGTGGCGGGATTCGAACCCACGGCATCCACATCCCAAATGTGGCGCGCTACCAACTGCGCTACACCCCGATATTCCTTTCTTCTGTTTTTTACTGCCGCGCGTGGCGCGCTTCCGGTTGCCATGTGTCGCGCTGCGGCGGCCTTGGCGCGGCGGCTGTGCGCGCCGGGCACACGAAACCTTGCGCGTATTGTTTATTATAGGCAAAAAACAGCCGCGCGTCAAGCAAAATGCTTGACGCAACGGCCGTGCCGCCGTACAATAGAACATATCTCGAAAGGAAAAGGTGGCAGGCATGGAACGCAACGAAAAGAAAATGGAAAAAGTGATAGCCCTGTGCAAAAACAGAGGCTTTATTTATGCGGGCAGTGAAATTTACGGCGGCCTGGCGAACTCGTGGGATTACGGCCCCCTTGGCGTAGAGTTTAAAAACAACGTAAAGCGCGCCTGGTGGAAGAAGTTTGTGCAGGAGAGCCCGTACAACGTGGGGCTGGACGCCGCCATTCTGATGAACCCGCAAACCTGGGTGACCACCGGCCATGTGGCCGGCTTTTCGGACCCCCTGCTGGACTGCAAAAGCTGCAAGGCCCGCCACAGGGCAGACAAGCTGATTGGCGACGTGCACCCTGAAGTGAATGTGGATGCCATGAACTTTGACGAGATGGACGCCTTTATTGCCCAGCATGACGATGTGGTGTGCCCCGTGTGCGGCAAGCACGATTTTACCCCCATCCGCAAATTCAACCTGATGTTCAAAACGGCCATTGGCGTGACGGAAGATTCGTCCAGCACCTGTTATCTGCGCCCCGAAACCGCGCAGGGCATTTTTGTAAACTTTGCCAATGTGCAGCGCACCACGCGCCGCAAGCTTCCCTTTGGCGTTTGCCAGGTGGGCAAGGCGTTCCGCAACGAAATCACGCCGGGCAACTTCACGTTCCGCACGCGCGAGTTTGAGCAGATGGAGTGCGAGTTCTTCTGCAAGCCCGGAACAGACCTTGAGTGGTTTGCCTATTGGAAAGACTATTGCAAAAACTGGCTGCTCAGCCTTGGCATTCAGGAAAAGAACCTGCGCCTGCGCGACCACGAGCCCGCAGAGCTGGCGTTTTATTCCAACGCCACCACAGACATTGAATATGCCTTCCCGTTCACCGATTGGGGCGAATTGTGGGGCATTGCAGACCGCACCAACTACGACCTTGGCCGCCATCAGGAGGCCAGCGGCAAAAGCCTGGAATACTTTGACCCGGAGACAAACGAGCACTATATCCCCTATGTCATCGAGCCCTCGCTGGGCGCAGACCGTGTGGCTCTTGCCTTCCTGTGTGAAGCGTACGACGAAGAAGTGGTGGACGCTGAGAAGAACGACACGCGCGTTGTAATGCACCTGCACCCGGCACTGGCCCCCTATAAGGCCGCCGTGCTTCCGCTTTCGAAAAAGCTAGGCGGAAAGGCACGCGAAATTTATGCAGAGCTTGCCAAACACTTCATGGTAGATTACGACGAGGCCGGCTCGATTGGCAAGCGCTACCGCCGCCAGGACGAAGTGGGCACCCCGCTTTGCATTACGGTAGATTTCCAAACCGTGGGCGACGACACCACCCCTGCCGATAACTGCGTCACCGTGCGGGACCGCGACACCATGGAACAGGTGCGCATCCCCATCGAACAACTTCGCAGCTATATCGAGGAAAAAATTGCCTTTTAACCCCCCGCCGAACAAAAAGCGGCCCGCGCTGTGTTTCACAGCGCGGGCCGTTTGCTTTATGGATGCGTTCAGGCTTCTATCTCCTGTGGGAAACGCACGCCCCATTGCCTGCGCAGGCTGTCGGCCAGGGCCATCACATGGCAGCTGGCCTCGTGCGGCATCTCCGGGCATTCGCACAGGCCCTGCTCGATGGCGCGTTTACAGGCCAGCACCTCATATTCATAGCCCGATATCTGCTGCGGCACAGGCACGCTGCGCACCAGGCGGTGTTCTTCGTCATACACTTCCAGCTTTTCCGGGTTATTGATGTTCTGCACAAACAAATACCCCTTTGTGCCATAGAGGAAGCCGCTGCGGTCTGTGGGCCCCATCATGGTGGCATGCAGGCAGGCCTGCCTGCCGTCCGGCCAGCGCATGGTGATATTTTCTACCGCGTCCACGCCGGTGTCCAGCAGGCGGGCTTCGCCCGTGATGTCCACCGCGTCATCCCCAAAGGCCATGAGGGCAAAGTTGATGGGGTATACGCCAAGGTCCAGCAGCGTGCCACCAGCCAGTTGCGGGCTGCGCATGCGCTCCACTTCCCAGATGGGGTAGCCAAGGTTTGCCTGCAGGCTGTGCACACGGCCCAGCTCACCCGAGGCAATGATAGAGGCAATCAGCTCGCGCGAGGGCATGTAACGCGTCCAGATGGCCTCTGCCAGCAACAGGCCCTTTTCCCTTGCCATGGCCGTCACGCGCCTTGCCTGTGCCTCGTTTACGGTAAAGGCCTTTTCACACAGCACATGCTTGCCGGCTGCAAGGCACAGCGCTGTATGCCGCGCATGGTGAGAGTGCGGCGTGGCCACATACACAAGTTGCACGTCCGCATCTGCCAGCATGGCCTCGTAGCTGCCATAGGCGCGCGGCACATGGTGCGCCGCAGCAAACGCCTGCGCCCTGGGCAGCTCGCGCGAGGCCACCGCCAGCACCTGCACATCTGCGCCCTGCATGGCGGCCACGGTGTTGGCCATTTTTGCGGCAATTTTTCCAGCGCCCAGAATCCCGATATTCAGTTTCATACGTTCTTCCCCTTTCCATCAGCGCCCAGCACAGCGTGCCGGCCGCGCCGGGCCATTTCCAGCTCTCGCAGCGTGGGGGAAAGCCAATTTGCGCGCCCGGTAAAGGCAAAGCCCCAGCTTTCATACCAGGCGATGGCCCGGCGGTTGTTGTCCAGCACCCACAGCATATATGCGCCCTGCGCCAGTGCAAAACGCAGAAGCTGAGTGCCAAACCCGTGCCCCTGTGCCTGCGGCAGCACATACAAATGCTCCAGCATTGGCCCATGCACCGAGACAATGCCCACGGGTTCCGGCATATGCAGCAGAAAAAACCGTTTTCCTTTTTGTAATTCTTCTTCAAGGTATTGCATTTGGTATAAATCTGTGTGTTGAGACAGAAATTCCTGCGTGCAGAACGCCTCATGCGAGGCACGCCAGCCGTGGGCGTACACTTCCGCGGCCTCGCGCAGGTTTTCGCCTGTGACGGGCACTATCATACACATGTTCCTCCCGCTTGCCTTGCAGAAAGAACCGGCCGCCCCATTGGGCAACCGGCGGAAAGCCCCTGCTTTCCTTTTTTTGTATCATACCACGGATGCACAGAAAGAAACAAGGGCATCCCCTTTGGAAAGGGATGCCCTTGCTATTTTTCACAAACCCGCTGCGCGCCTGCGCAGGCGCAGTTTCAGGCCAGCACAAGCTCGCCGTCTTTTTCATCCACGGTCAGCACCGTGCCGGGCGCAGGGTCATTGGCAATGATGGCGCGCGCCACCAGCGTTTCCACCTTGGCCTGAATATAGCGCTTCAGCGGGCGGGCGCCGTAGACGGGGTCGTACCCGCCGTCGATAATGTGCTGCTTTGCCGCATCCGTCACGCGCAGGGTAAGCTGTTTATCGGCAAGGCGCGCTTTCAGGCGGGCCAGCAGCAGCTCTACCACGCCGCCAATCTCTTCCTTGGAAAGCGGCTTGTAGTACACAATCTCATCCAGACGGTTCAAAAATTCCGGCCGGAACGATGTTTTCAGCAAAGCGTCCACCTGGGCTTTGGCAGCCTCGGTGATTGCGCCGTTTTCAATGCCCTCCAGAATATACTGGCTGCCCAGATTGGAGGTGAGAATGATGATGGTATTTTTGAAATCTACCGTGCGGCCCTGGCTGTCGGTGATCCGGCCGTCGTCCAGCACCTGCAGCAGCACGTTGAACACATCCGGGTGGGCCTTTTCCACCTCATCGAACAGCACCACGCTGTAGGGCTTGCGGCGCACAGCCTCGGTCAGTTGGCCGCCCTCATCATACCCCACATAGCCCGGGGGCGCCCCAATCAGGCGCGACACGGAGTATTTTTCCATATATTCCGACATATCGATGCGCACCATATTGCGCTCATCATCGAACAGGCATTCTGCCAGCGCCTTGGCAAGCTCGGTTTTGCCCACGCCCGTGGGGCCAAGGAACAAAAAGCTGCCAATGGGGCGGTTTTCGTCCGCAATACCCGCGCGGCTGCGCAGGATAGCCTCGCTCACCTTTTCCACAGCCTCGTTCTGGCCAATGACGCGCTTATGCAGCACATCCGGCAGGTGCAGCAGCTTTTCGCGCTCGCCCTCCATCAATTTGGCAACGGGGATACCCGTCCACCGGGCCACAATCTTGGCAATTTCCTCTTCTGTCACCTTGTCGTGCAGCAGCGAATCCTGCGCGCCCTCCGCCTCGGCGGCCTGCTCGGCCGCGACCAGCTGCTTTTGCAGCTCCGGCAGGCGGCCGTATTTCAGCTCGGCCGCTTTGTTCAGGTCGTATTCCTGCTCGGCGCGGGCAATCTCTGCGTTCACCTGCTCTATCTCTTCGCGCAGCTTCTGCACCTTGCCAATGCCGGCCTTTTCGTTTTCCCAGCGCGCGCTCATGGCCTGGAACTGGTCGCGCATGTCGCTCAGTTCCTTTTCCAGCTGGGAAAGGCGCTCTTTCGAAAGCTGGTCTGTCTCTTTTTTCAGCGCCGCCTGTTCAATTTCCAGCTGCATAATTTTGCGGCGCAGCGTATCCAGCTCTTCCGGGGCGGAATCCAGCTCGGTGCGGATCATGGCGCATGCCTCGTCCACCAGGTCGATGGCCTTGTCGGGCAAAAACCGGTCTGTGATATAGCGGTGCGAGAGCACGGCCGCCGCAATCAGCGCGCCGTCGTGAATCTTCACGCCGTGGAACACCTCATACCGCTCCTTCAGGCCGCGCAGAATGGAGATGGTGTCCTCCACCGTGGGTTCATCCACCATCACCGGCTGGAAGCGGCGCTCAAGGGCGGGGTCTTTTTCAATGTACTGGCGGTACTCGTTCAAGGTGGTGGCGCCAATGCAGTGCAGCTCACCGCGCGCCAGCATCGGCTTCAGCAGGTTGCCCGCATCCATAGCGCCGTCCGTTTTGCCCGCGCCCACAATGGTGTGCAGCTCATCGATAAAGAGGATGATCTCGCCTTCGCTTTTCTTCACTTCCTGCAGCACGCTCTTCAGCCGCTCTTCAAATTCGCCGCGGTATTTGGCGCCTGCCACCAGCGCGCCCATATCAAGGCTGAACACCTTGCGGTTTTTCAGGTTTTCGGGCACATCGCCGCGCACAATGCGCTGTGCCAGCCCCTCGGCAATGGCTGTTTTGCCCACGCCCGGCTCGCCAATCAGCACAGGGTTGTTCTTCGTTTTCCGGCTGAGAATGCGCATTACATTGCGAATTTCGGCATCGCGGCCAATCACCGGGTCCAGCTTTTGCTGGCGGGCAAGGCTCACAAGTTCCTGCCCATATTTGTTCAGCACGTCATAGGTGCTTTCGGGGTTATCGCTTGTCACGCGCTGGTTGCCGCGCACGGCCGCCAGCGCCTGCAGAAACCGCTGTTTGTCCACCCCGAACTGACGCAGCACTTCCTTTACGGCGGCGTTGGGCTGGTCCATCATGCCAAGCACCAGGTGTTCCACCGAGACATACTCGTCCTTCATGGCGGCGGCCTGTTTTTCGGCGGCCGTCAGGGCTCTGTCCAGCTCGGGCGTCAAATACACCTTATCGGGCTCACGGCCGGTGCCGGTCACATGGGGCAGTTCGCTCACCTTTTTGGCAAATGCCGCGGCAAGGTTGCCCGGCTCTACGCCCATTTTCTGAAACAGCTGGCCAATCAGGCCGTTCTCCTGCCCCAAAAGGGCACAGAACAAATGTTCCGGCGTAAGGGCCTGGTTTTCATATTCCACGGCAAGGCTCTGGGCGGCCTGCACAGCCTCCAGAGATTTTTGAGTCATTTTTTGTGCGTTCATATTCTGTCACGCTCCTTTACAGCTGCGCTGTCAGCGCATCCAGGTTTTGTGTGTACACCCGCTGCACGGCGGCCACCGTGCGCTCTGCTTCATCCAGGTGTTCAAAAAATTCCTTCAGGCATGCATCAAACAGGCGCACATAGGCGGCAATGGCTTCGCCCGCCTGCTCTTCCGTGCAGTTCTGCGGGCAAAGCAGCCTGCGCGTATAACGCCCGCCCGCCACGCTGCTTTCACGGCGCGGGCCGGGCAGGTATGCATCCTCCAGCTTATCCCACAGGCGGTAGAACTGCCCCAAATACAAAAGCAGCGTGGGGTTTTGCGTGCGCATGGCCGCGCGCATCTCGCCCAGCGCGGCGCCCGCAGTATACAGCTCCACCACATAGCGCACGCTGGGGTTGTATTTATATTGCAGGGCGCTGCGCATGGCCACCACCGCATCCCCCGTTGCCATCATGGGCTGCAGCGCACTTTGGGTGCCCAGCACGGCGTTCACCGCGTCAAAAATGGTGCGAATGCGGTTTTCCGGTGTATCCATCTGCACATATTCGGCCAGGATTCGGTTCACCATATTGGAACGGCTGGTGCCCTCCTGATAGGCAAGGCGGTCTACCGCGGCCACAATGTCATCCATCAGCACCAAACTGTAAACACTCTTTCCCATTCTTCCCACCTTCCTTTCCTGCCGATATCGTATCACGTTTATAATAATTTGTCAACTAATTTATATAATAATTTTTAC
>UREN01000006.1 GCA_900546885.1 uncultured Oscillospiraceae bacterium | reverse complement strand
CGGAAAACGGTCCGATGGGCCGCCCTTTCCCTCATCCACCGCAGGGGTGTGCGGGCGCAGTGTCGCGCGTATGGCTGTTTTGGGCCGGGTCTTCCATGCAAAGGTGCACCGCCGTGGTTGTAAATGTCTGCGGCAGGGCCAGAATATTGGGGCATGGCCCCACATATTTCCTTTTGGCATCCTCCAGCGCCTCTTCAAACGTTGCGCGCGTTTTCAGCCCCATCCCGCGGGCAATGCCCGGCTCCCGCGCGCCCACTATGTAGATTGCACTTGTGTGCTCTTCCGCCAGGTGCCCGCAGCTCATCATGGAAAAACCGTGGAACGGGTGGAACGCATTGGCAAACCGATATTTGCGGATATATTCCCCGTTCGTGGCAAAGTACTCTCCATACCGGTTCATATCCGGCAGAATATTCATGGAATCGTGCTGGAACATTTCATACAGTTCCCTCAGGTATGGCCAGCGCTCCTCGTGAAACCACCCGTCGCAGATGCTGGACACAATGAACACGCATCTGTCTGCCAACACCCGTTTGTGCCGGATTACCTGTGCCGAAAGCGCCTGCATCATCTGAATGGGGTTTGTCCCCATCCCGTCCCCATATGCCCCCATTGCAGCTGCAAATTGTTCTGGGCCAAAAACTCCGCATAGCTTTTATAGCGAATCTCGCCCTTGTATTCCCCGATATAGGCAATTTTACGGTGCCCGTTTGAATAGAGATAGCGCATGGCAATTTCGGTTGCCTGCCTGCCGTCGCACATGACGTGGTCTGCCGCAATGTGCATCTGGTTCAGCGTGATATACACCACGCGTTTGCCGAACAAAGAAATCAGGGGCGCAAGGGCGTCCTGGGTTCGCCCCATCACAACAAGGCCGTCCCGCTTTCCCGGGCGGTAGTTTCCCGTGGCCACTTCCTGGGCGTCGTGCTGGGCAAACTGCTTGCCCAGCCGGTAGCCCTGGCGCATAATCTCTTGCTTGACATAGCCGGACAGTTCTTCAAAATAGCGGTCGCTTGCAAAATCTTTCGAACGTGCAAACAAACAGCAGATAGAGGCCGCGCGCTCGTTTTGGCCAGGTGAGCCCTTTCGCAGCGCCTGTGCGCTTTGGTTGGGGCGGTAGCCCGTCTCCTGCACGGCTTTCCAAATGCGTTTTTTTACTTCTTCGCTGGCGCACTTTTCGTTGCTGGAGGCAATGACGCGGGAAACGGTGGAAACGGACACCCCCGCCTTTTCGGCCACATCCTTCAAGGTCAATGCAAACTCCCCCTTTCTGCACGCCCGCAGGCCGGCGTGTTAAACGGCTTGCCAGGCCCCTGCCAGCCAGGCCAGGGCGCCCGGGTAAAAGAGCAGAAAATACCCGGCACTGGCCAATAAAAGCAGAATGGCAATGCACACGGCGTTCGCCTTTTTATGCATGACAAAAACGGCCAGATATTCCCGCAGAACGGCGTTATACCAGTAATAAAACTTTGTTTTTGCGCCAATGCCCTGGGCCGGCAGGCCCGCCTGTTTGGCATACAGCCCGGCGCGGAACACATGGTAGTTTGTGGTGGAAAACAGAATGCGCAGGCGCTTTTCCGCCGGCTCCCGGCTTTGAATGAGCTGTTTGGAAAACAGCATGTTTTCCCAGGTGTTTTTCGAGGCGCTCTCGGTCAAAACATCCTGTTCGGGCACGCCAAGGCGCACGGCATACGCTTTCATGGCCTGTGCCTCCGGCAGGGCCTCATCCGCCCCCTGCCCGCCGGACATCACCAGCACAGGCGGCTTTTGCCCCCTTTTCACCTGGCGGCGGTACACCTTCCAGGCGCGCTGAATGCGCCCCGCCAAAAGCGGGGACACCTCGCTGCCATGCAAAAGGCCGCAGCCCAGCACAATGATATAGTCCTGCCTGCGCAGCGGTGAATAAAGCTGATAAAGAAAGGCGGACAGCACAAAATTGGAAAACGTAAGCAGCAGGTAAAACAGCAGGATGTCAACGCACAGCATGCCGTAAAACGCCACCGGCAGCACGCTGTCGGGCGCCTGCATGGCCAGCGCGTTCAGCACCATCCACAACACAAGCCCCAGCCCCACCGAAAGGCTGAGAAAGTTTGCCGGTACCCAGCGCTCTCTGCGCAGCAAAACCAGTGCGCTGGCCAAAGAGATGGCAATTAGAATAAAAACGCCCGCCAGAAGCGTCAGGGCAACCAGTATGCCCACGGCAAAAACCACAAAATACAGAAATTCGCTTTGCGTATCCTGCGCAAGCCGAAGCAGAGAAGCACCGCTTAGCACCAGCAAAATAAAAAACAGAAACCCGTTGGCCATGCGCCGTCTGTCTTTCCAATACAGCACCAGAAACAGCACCAGATACAGAATATTAACCAGATAAACTGTCATGCTGCCCCCCTTTGCGGCCTGCGCGGCCTGGGCCGCGCACAGAAAGCTATGTGATATTTGCGCTTTCATTGTACTTCATCTGCGCGGCAAGGGCAACCTGCCTGCATTTTTTGCCAGGCCGTGCCCGCCGCCCGTGCACCGCCCGCCCCAAGGCCAGGCCGCGCCGCGCAACATGGCACAGCAGGTAAAAAAGTGCGGCCCTTTTGGCAGGGGCCGCACTTTTTCAGGAGAGAGCAAATAAACTTGCCCGGCATCATCGAAAAACTTTGCGCCGCCAAACCGCGGGCCACGGCGCAAAAAGCCTGCGCCGCCTGCGGCTTGGGGCATGCGTTATTTCAGCACCGTGCCCACCGCATCTTTCAGCGGGTGATGGCAGGCGCAGAAATGGCCCGGCTCCACCTCGCACATTTTGGGCGGGGTGTGGCTGCATTCCTCGGTGGCATAGCGGCACCGGGTGTGGAAATGGCAGCCGGGCGGCGGGGCCGCCGGGCTGGGCAGGTCGCCCTCCAGAATAACCTTCGGGCGCTTGCCGCGCAGCGAGGGGTCCGGGATGGGCACGGCGGACATCAGCCCCTCTGTGTACGGGTGACGGGGGTGGCTGAAAATATCCTCGGTTTTGGCATATTCTACAATACGCCCCAAGTACATCACGGCCACATGCGTGCTGACATGCTTGACAGAGGGCAGCGCGTGCGAAATAAAGATATAGGTAAGCTCAAACTCTTTCTGCAGGGCCACCAGCAAATTCAGAATCTGCGCCTGAATCGACACGTCCAGCGCCGAGATGGGCTCGTCGCAGATGATAAGCTTCGGGCGCAGGGCCAGCGCGCGGGCAATGCCGATGCGCTGGCGCTGGCCGCCGGAAAACTCGTGCGGGAAACGGCCAATATACTCTTCCGGCAGGCCCACCACGTCCATCAGGCGGCAAACCGCCTTGTGCAGCTCTTCATCGCTGAGGTGCTCGTTGGCGCGGAACGGCTCGGCAATGAGGTCGAACACGCGCATGCGGGGGTCCAGCGAAGAGTATGGGTCCTGGAAAATCATCTGGATATCGCGCCGCAGGGGTTTCAGCTCTTTGGGCGACATTTTGGAAATATCCTTGCCTTCAAACAGCACTTCGCCGCCGCTTGGGTCCAGCAGGCGGATGACGCAGTTGCCTGTGGTGGATTTGCCGCAGCCGCTTTCCCCCACAAGGCCCAGCGTCTCGCCCGGGCGGATGGCAAAACTGACGCCGTCCACCGCGCGCACATATTGTTTTTCCTTGCCAAAAGAGAACCCGTGGGTCACGTCGAAATACTTTTTCAGGCCCTTCACTTCCAGCAGATATTCCGGGCGTTTTTCAACAGCGGTGTTTTCGTTTGCCATGTTCAGCCCTCCTTCTCTGCCAGCAGGCAGCGCGAATAATGCCCAGGCCCCACTTCCACCAGCTGAGGCATGGTGTGTTTGCATGCCTCGGTGGCATATTTACAGCGCGGATGGAAGCGGCAGCCCTCCGGCAGATGGTTCAGGCTGGGCACGGTGCCCGCAATGGGCTCCAGCGTGTCGTCCTGCTGCTGCACGTTGATGGTGCTGTTCAAAAGCCCTTGCGTGTAAGGATGCTTCGGGTTATGGAACAGCGTGTAAACGTCTGCCTCTTCCACAATCTGGCCGGTGTACATTACCACAACGCGGTCTGCCATTTCCGCCACCACGCCAAGGTCATGCGTGATGAACAGAATCGAGGTGTCAAAATCTTTGATCAGGTCCTGCATCAGGTGCAAAATCTGGGCCTGAATGGTCACGTCCAGCGCCGTGGTGGGCTCATCCGCAATCAGAAGCTTGGGGTTGCAGGCCAGGGCAATGGCAATCATGATGCGCTGGCGCATGCCGCCGGAAAGCTCGTGCGGGTAGCTTTTATACACCGCCTCCGGGCGGGGAATGCCCGTTTTGCGAATAATCTCGATGCTTTTTTCCTTCGCCTGATGCTTGGTGCAGCCCGGGATGTGCGTGAGGAACTGCTCGGACAGCTGGTTGCCAATGGTGTACAGCGGGTTCAGGCTGGTAAGCGGGTCTTGAAAAATCATGGCCATTTCGGTGCCGCGCATTTTGCGCTTTTCGTTCGGCGGCGTGGTGGTGAGCTCGTGCCCATCCAGCATCATAGACTCCGCCTTTACCTCGCCCGGCCGTTCAATCAGGTCCATCACGGCAAGGCTGGTGACGCTTTTGCCGCAGCCGCTTTCGCCCACAAGGGCCAGCAGCTCGCCCTTTTTGACGTGGAAATCCAGATGTTCCACTGCATTTACATAGCCTTTTTTTGTTTTAAAGCGGATGTTGAGGTCTTTTACATCCAGCAGGATGTCGTTTGTGGTTTTTGCCGCAGTCGATTCCATATGCGTCCCCCTCCTTTCAGCGCAGGCCCTGGTTCTTCGGGTCCAGCACGTCGCGCAGCCAGTTGCCCAGCAGCATGATGCCCAGCACCGTCACGGAAATGGCAATGCCGGGGAACGTGGCCATCCACCAGTTGGTTGCCAGGTAGTTGCGCCCGTCCGACAGCATCACGCCCCACGACACGGCAGGCGGCTGAATGCCAAGCCCCAGGAAGCTCAGCGATGCCTCAATGAGGATGCTGGAGGCCACGCTCAACGTGGACACCACGATGAAAGTGGGCAGAATGTTCGGCAGAATGTGGCGCATCATAATCATGCCGCCCGAGGTGCCGATGGTGCGGGCCGCCTTCACATATTCCTTGTTTTTCAGCCCCAGCACCTCGCCGCGCACCATGCGCGCATAGAACGGCCAGTTTGTAACACCAATCACGAACACCAGCGTCAGCACGCCGGGGTCCATAATGGTAAGCATCACCATGGCAAACAGAGTGAGCGGGATAGAGTAAAACGCATCGGTGATGCGCATAACCACAGAGTCAATCCAGCCGCCAAAATAGCCGGACAGAACGCCCATCACCGTGCCGATGAGGCCGGCCACCACCACGGAGAAAATGCCCACCAGAAGCGACACGCGGGAGCCAACCAGAATGCGCGAGAAGATGTCTCGCCCCAAAATGTCTGTGCCCAAAATATGGTCCATCGAGCCGCCCTCTGCCCAGCACGGCGGCTGTGCCATGTTCAGCAGGTCAATTTCCTCCGGCGTGCAGGGGATGATGAAATCGGCAAAGATGGCGACAAACACCACCACCAGCACAATGATAAGCCCCAGCATGCCGGATGGGCTTTTCAGCAAAAGGCGGGGAAGGTCAAATACGATGGAGCGCTCGCGCGCCTGCTTTTTTGCTTCAGAAATTACTTTTGTCTTTTCTGCCATAAGTCTTTCCCCTCCTCTCAATAGCGGATGCGCGGGTCGATGAGGCAGTACACAAGGTCTGCCAGAAGGTTGGCCACCATGGTTACCAGCGCAATGACAACCACGCAGGCCTGCACCACGCTCATATCATGCGAGCCGATGCTTTGCACCACCAGCTGGCCAAGGCCGGGCCAGGCGAACACGGTTTCGGTAATCAGCGCGCCGCCCACCAGGTTGGGAATCTGCAGCGCCACAATGGTAACCACGGGCACCAGCGCATTTTTAAAGGCGTGCTTCACCACCACCACACGGTTTGGCAGGCCCTTGCTTCGTGCCGTGCGGATATAGTCCTGCTGCATAATCTCCAGCATGCCGCTGCGCACCAGGGGCACAATTTGTGTGGCCGTGTTAATGGTAAGGGTGGCGCATGGCAGCACCAGGTTCAGCCAGGTGCCGCGGCCCGAAACGGGCAGCACCTTCAGTGTGACGCCAAACAGCAGAATGAGCATGATGCCCACCCAAAAGCTTGGCATCGAGCGCCCCAGCGAAGACAGACCGCTTACCACAAGGTCCAGCGGGGAATCTTTGGTGTGGGCGCTGAGAATGCCCAGCGGAATCGCCACGAGAATCGAGCACAACAGCGAGACACTGGCAAGCTGCACCGTGGCCGGTATTTTTTCCATCACAACGCCCATGGCAGACGTGCCATAACGGAAGCTTGTGCCAAAATCTCCGTGCAGGGCATTGGTGATGAAGATCCAGTACTGCACATACAGCGGCTCATTCAGGCCCAGAGCCTCGCGCAGAATCTCGCGGTCTTCAAACGTTGCCTCCGGCGGCAGCAGCATGGCGGTGGGGTCGCCCGAGGCGTTCACAAACAGGAATGTGATGATGGTGATAATGATCAGCACCGGGATCATCTGCAAAATCCTTCGGAGCATATATTTCAGCATAACGTTCCTCCCCCTGTCTTTCATCGCTTGCAGGCATTTTGGGCATGCAGCGGTTCAAAATTCAGGCCCATGCCCAAACAGCGAACAATCATGCGGGCTGGTTGTGCGCTGTTCAGGCACGGAGCTGCTCGCCCTAGGCGGCGGGCCCAGCGGCAAATGCCGCCAGGCCCGCAACCCAGGTAAAATCAAGCCAGATAAGCCCTGTCCAGGCTTTTATACCTTGCGGATGGTGCTCAGGTTCCACACATCATCCAGACGCGGCGTCATGGTGATGCTGTCCTTCACGCCATAGCTGTTGTCGATTTGGCAAATGATGGCATAGGGCACTTCGTCCGCCACCATCTGCTGCATCTCCTGGAACAGCTGAGTGCGCTCTTCTTCGTTCATGTTGAACTCGGCCTCATAGTACATGTCGATGTACTCCTGGTTGTTCCAGTTGCTTTCGCCGGAGGTGTTCACGCCGAAGTAGCCGATCATGCCGTAGGAAGCGTCAAAGAAGCCAAGGCCAAAGCACGTCATGAAGCCGTCCTCTGCGCTGTGGGCGCTGAACACGTTGGAGTATGCGCTGGATTCCAGCAGCTGCAGGTCCACCGTGATGCCCACCTGGCTCAGCATGGCCACAATGGCCTGCGAGATTTCGGCGTCCATCGTATAGCGGCCCGTGGGGGCTTCAATCTTCATGCTGAAGCCATCGGGATAGCCGGCCTCGGCCAGCAGTTCTTTCGCGCGCTCGGGGTCATAGTTGTATTTGCCCACAAGGTCTTCGTTGCAGCCGTTCACGCCGCTGGGGACACGCGTGAGCATCGGGGTGCCGGCGCCCTGCAGAATCGTATCCACGATGGTCTGGTCGTCAATGGCAAGGTCGATGGCCTGGCGCACGCGCAAATCGGCCGTGGGGCCCTTGTCGGTCTTCAGCGCAAGCTGGTACACGCGGGTGGACGGGCCGTTCACCACAGCGGTGCCCTCGTTGCCGTTCACACGCTCCCACTCGGTGGGGATAACCATGTTCACAGCGTCCACGTTGCCGGCAATCAGCTCGCCCACGCGGGTGGAGGATTCCGGCACCACACGGAAGATAACTTCTTCCCAATCGGGGTTCTGCTCGCCATAGTAGTCGGCAAAGGGCACCAGTGTGACGTGGTCGTCCTTCACATACTCGGTGAGCTGATACGGGCCAGAGCCGATGGGGTTGGCCAGCCAGGCCTCTTCGCCGTTCTCCTCAAAGTAGGCCTTCGGCAGCACGGCCGCGCCGCCTTTGCAAAGCAGCTGAAGCATGATGGGGTACGGATCGTCACTCACAACGTGCACGGTGTAGTCGTCCACCGCCACAGCCTCGGCCAGCGGGCTGAAGTTCATGTAGTCCGAGCTGGATTCGTCCGTCATGACGCGCGTCAGAGACCAAGCCACGTCTTCCGCCGTCACAGGGGTGCCGTCATGGAACACGGCGTCCTCGCGAATCTTGAACTCCCAGGTCACCTGGTCTTCCAGCAGCTCATAGCTCTCGGCCAGATCCATCACAATCTCGCCTGCGTCATCATACTTGACGAGGTTGCTGAACACGTTGTACAGCACGGACGTTGTGGTGCCATTGTTCAGCGCCTGAGGGTCCGTCGTCAGGATGTCAGCGTTGATGGCAAGGGTCAGCGTGGTGCTGTCGTTGCTGCTTGTGCCGCTGGCAGCGCTGGCACTGGCGGAGGCCGGTGTGCTGCTCGATGCACCGCCGCTGCAGCCGGCCAGCATGGTGGCCATCATCAGCACGGCAAGGCAAAGAGCAAGTGCGTTGCGGATGTTCTTTTTCATACTTTTCCTCCTTCTGATACGTTACACGTACAGTATATTTCTATCCGGCGGGCTGCGCCGGGTAGTTCCCGGTCATTCCTGATGTGCAAATTCGTACATCATGGTGGCGTTGATGCGAATCATGTTATAGAAAGCTTCCACCGCCAAATGCTCGTTGGGCGAGTGGATGTTGGCGTTCTTGCTGGAGGCGCCGAACATGGCGGCAGGGATATTGGCCTCTTTGCAGAAGATATACATGGGCGAGGTGCCGCCCGAAGTGCACTGCACGCAGGGCTGCTCGTGGAACAGCTCTTCCATGGTGCGCACAATGGCCTTGCAGAAGGGCGAGTTCGGGTCGCTGCGGAACGCGGGGCAGCCGGAATTGCACTTGATTTCAATATCGGCAAAGCCGTGTTGATCCAGGTGCTGGCGCAGCAGTTTCAGAATGCGGTCCGGGTCCTGCCCGGGCACAAGGCGGAAGTCGATTTTGCAGCTGGCCTTGCCGGGCAGCACCGTTTTGCTGCCCTCGCCCTGGTAGCCGGCCGTAATGCCGCAGATGTTGCAGGTGGGCCGGTAGTACAGGCGCTTCAGCAGGTCTTCGCCGTGCTCGTCGTTGATGAACTTTTCGATGCCGAGGATATTCTTTCTGGTGTCCTCTTCATCAAACACATCCGTTTTCAGCGCGTCCAGCTCGGCCTGCGAAATGGGCTGAATGCCGTCGTAGAAGCCGTCAATCAGCACATTGCCGTCTTTATCACGCAGCGTGTTCAGCGCCTGCACCAGGTGCCAGACGGGGCTGGGCATAATGGCCGCGTACATCGAGTGCGCGTCCTTCTCGCTCACCTTGGCGTACAGCTCCACATACAAAAGCCCTTTCACGCCCATGGTAATCTCGGCCGGGCCGCCCTCTTCGCGGTGGCCGCCCTCCCACACATAGCCGTCGCACTGAATCATCTCCGGGTGCGCTTTGGCCACGCTGGCAAGGTGCGGGCTGCCGGTTTCTTCTTCGCCTTCAAAGCAGAACTTCACGTTCAGCGGCAGCTTGCCGTGCACTTTCTGCCATGCATCCACCGCGCACAGGCGGGTGACAAGGCCGTCTTTGTTGTCGGCCACGCCGCGGGCATAAATGACGCCGTCGCGGATATCCGCCGAATACGGCGGGGTAATCCACTCGTCAATGGGGTCTACCGGCTGCACGTCGTAATGGTCATAGAAACCGAACGTGCGGTCCACTTCGCCCTTGATCTCGCCGTAAATAAAGGGGCTGCCGCCGGTCTCCAGCACGGTGGGCTCCACACCCAGCTTTTTCAGCTCATCCACCACCATGCCGGCCATCTTTTCAATGCCCTCGCCGGTGGCGGCCACGCTGGGCTGCCGGCAGAAACGCAGCAAAAGCTCCAGGTATTCCTCTTTGTGCTCTTCAATGTAGTCCAGTACTTTTTGCACTTTTTCGTCCATAATGAGCCTCCTTGAAGATCCTTTTGAATCTGAAATATGGTATTTCACACACCCTGCTGCGCCGCGGCAGCCTTTGTGCGGGCGTCCACCCACATGCCGCCCAGGCGGGACAGGATGCCGAAACCGAAAATCAGGCAGGTGAACAGCAGCATTACGCCGCGCGCCGGCAGCTGGCTGTACAGCCAGCCATACAGAAAGGCGCCCGTGCTGCTTCCAATGCCCTTGCTGGCCACGGTTTTCAGCGTCTGGGCCGTGCTGCTTACCTCACGGCTGAAGCTGCGGCCTATCATCAGCGTAATGGGCGTCAAAATCAGCGCCTGCGCGCTGCCGCCAACAAAGTGGAACACCGCCACCAGCAAAAACGGAAATTGCTGCATGCCCACCAGCGCCAAAGAGAGAATGCGCCCGCTGAACACCAGAAAGCCCAGCATCACCATGGTTTTGGGGTGCAGCACCGGCTGAATGGCCGGCATCAGGGAAAAGGCCACCGTCTGCCCCACCATGGCAATGGTGATGAGCACAGAGGTGTATTCGGTAGAAAACCCCCGGTCGGACATATACACAGCCAGGTAAGACAGCGCCCCCGCCTCGGAAAAGCCCCACAGCACCATGGTGCCGTATATGTAGGAGGACTGCCAGTTTGTGAACAGCTGTTTCACCGGCACCCGGGCCTTTTTGCGCCGGGGCATGCCGCTGCTTTCTTTCATCAGCAGCGACATGGCCACGCAAAGCGCCGCAAACAGCATGCACACCGGAAACAGGGAAGTGGTGCCAAGCCGCGGGATAAGCGCCCCCGCCAGAATGGCGCCGCCGCTGTAGCCCAGCGGCGAGCCCACGCGGAACAGCCCGAAATAGCGCGTGTCGTCGCCCAGCTGTTCCAGCAGCAACTTGTCCACCAGGTCGCAGCAGGATACCACAAAGTACCCGTACAGCGCATAGGCAGCCGCCAGGTGCGGCAGCGTGGTGGCGCGCGACATATACAGCACCACCAGCACCACGCAGGAAAAACAGATGCTTACCGTCAGCCGTGGCCGGCGCGTTTTATCGGCGAAATAGCCGATGGTCATGGCCGAAATGATGGTAACCACATAGAACAGGCTGTTCAGCATGCCGATTTGCACGCTGTTCATGCCGCGCATCTCGAAATACAGCCCCAGATATGGCACAAATAATGCCTCGGCTACCCAGTAGAAGATAAAAAACAGAAAGTACGGGGCGCCGCGCAGAATAGGGTGCGCGCTTTTCCAATCAGACAAGTTCTACCCCTATCCCCTTCTCGCGCAAGGCGGAAACATATTTCTCATCCAGCTCTCTGCCGGTGATGACAATATCAAATTTCTCCAGCGGCGCCACATGCATGAACGCATAAGAACCAAACTTGGTGTGGTCGCACAGCAGAATTGTCTTTTGAGAATTTTCAATCATGCTCTGCTTCAGCGGCACATCGTTCTGGTTGTGGCTCATAATGCCGCCCTGCAAGTTCACGGCGTCTGCGCCGATGAACGCCACTTTGGAATACATCTGGCGGATGGCATTTTCAGCAAAATAGCCATGAAAGCCGAAATACTGGCGGCGGAACACGCCGCCAATCATCAAAAGGTCGACATATTCCCGGTTCACCAGCTCCAGCGCCACATACAGGTCATAGGTGATGATGCCCAGATGGTTGCGCACCGGCAGCTCTTTGGCCAGCTCCAGCACGGTAGAGCCGGAATCGAACATAATGTTGTCGCCCTCGTAGATATAGGCGCTGGCCGCCCGCGCAATGCGGTTTTTTTCATCCATGTTCACCGAGAGCCGCATGGCGTATGTCGGGTCCAGCGAGGCGGTTTCGCGCGCCTGCAAAATTACGCCGCCGCGCGTTTTCTGCAGCACACCCCGGCTGGCCAGCTCATCCACATCGCGCCGCACCGTCGCCATGGAAACATGCAGGTACTCTGCCAATTGCTCCAGCGTTATAATGCCGTCGCTGTCTTTTTCGCCCAATTCGGCAATCATTTGAAAACGCTCTGCTCGTATCATAACCGTGCAACTCTCCCGTTCGTGTTTACAGTTCGTGCATCAGCCCGCAGGTGGCGGGGTACAGGCTGTCATACACATGGCGGATTTTCTGATATTGGCTGTGGCGCTGGGCGTCCGGCTGCAACACGCGGCCCGGCTTTATCACCGACGCCAGCTCGTCAAAACTGTGCAGTGCCCCGGTGCCCAGGGCGGCAAGCAGCGCGCAGCCATAGCTTGCGCCAATGCTTACTTTCGGAATGCTGAGCGGCTTGCCCAGAATGTCTGCCACAATCTGCATCCACACCGGGTTCTTTGTGCCGCCGCCCACCACGGTCACCGTGTCCACCGGCAGGCCAATTTCTTCCATCACTGCAATATTCTGCGCCACAGAAAAGCCAATGCCCTCCAGCGCCGCGTGGTAAATGTGTTCGCGCGTGTGCTCCAGTGTCAGGCCAAAAATTACGCCGCGCGCCTTTTCATCGTTCACCGGGCAGCGCTCGCCCGCAAAATACGGAAGCACTACAAGGCCGCCGCTTCCCGGCGGAACGGCCCGCACCCGCTCCATCATTTCGGCGTAGGGCTCGGCCACGCTGCCGTCCATCAAATCGAAATACAGTGTGTCGCGCATCCAGCGCGTCAGCGTGCCGGCGGTGTTGGTGCCGCCCGAGACGCTGTAGGTGCCCGGCACCGTGAAGTTGCCGCCATGGATGCGGTGGTCGTACACCATATGGTCGGCGCAATAGTAAAAGAACAGCGAAGACCCGAATTGGAACATCACACGCCCGGGCTTTACAATGCCCACGCTGATGGCCTCACTGGTGGAATCTCCCGTGCCGCAAATAACGGGCGTGCCCTCGGCCAGGCCCGTCTCTGCGGCCGCCTGTGCCGTCACATGGCCGGCAATCTCGTGCACAAACATGGTGCGTGCCAGCTGGTCACCCCGGCAAAACAGCCCCGTTTCGGCCTCGTTGATCTGCCCGTCCTGTGTATAAAGCGGCTTGAAGGACGATTTCGCCAGAAACTGGTCTATCACATATTCGCCGGTGAGCTTTGCCGTAATGTAAGAGGAACCTGTGAGGAACTTGTATGTTTTGGCATAGACGTCCGGCTCGTGGTTTTTAATCCACATAATCTTGGGGGCAATGTCATCCGAGCACAGCGTGTGGCCAAACAGCTCTTTCACGCGCTCGGGGCCGTAATGACGGTTTAAAAATGCTATTTCCTCACTGGCGCGCGCGTCAATGCCGTACAAGATGGCTTTGCGCAGGGGCCGGCAGTTTTCGTCCACCGGCAGGCAGTCACAGCCCAGCACGTCGGCGCCCACGCCTGCAATGTCCCGTGCGTCAATGCCTGTGCTCTGCAACAGGCCTTTGGAAACCACGCAGAAATCGTGCCACCACACGGCCTCGGCATCCTGCTCGAAGTGGTTGGGCTGCGGGTTTTCCATCTCGTGCTTTGCCGAATGGGTGGCCACCACTTCATACGCTTCGTTCACCAGCACCCCTTTTGTCTCAAAGGTGCCTACGTCAATTCCAAGGTAATACTTTGCCACAGCTTTTCCCCCTAGCGGATCTTTCCGGGTTTTCGATGCGCACAGGCTTACATCGCGCTGCGGTATGCCTTTACGATGTTCATAATTTCCTCTACGCGCGCAGGGTCTACGTTATTTTCAAACTTCCCGTCTGTTTTAAAGGCAGTGCCCACGCAGGCGCCGTCGCTGACATCCAGCTTTTCCTTGGCCGTTTTGGCGTTGAAACCGGTGTTGCAGAACACAGGCACGCCGCCCGCCACGCTCTTCACCTCGCTGATGAGGTCTGTCTTTGTCTCAGAGCCCGCGCTTGCGCCGGACACGCACAAGGCATCGGGCGCATAGCCGAACAAAATGGATTTGGCGATGGTTTTGATGTCGCGCTCTACCAGGTACACGTCCGATTCCGGGTTCACTTTATACAGCATCTTCAGGTTATCCAGCCCCAGGGCCTTTTTGCGGCGCACCACATTGGCTGCGTCGGTGACCGAGACGCCATATTCGCCCATATAGGCGCCTGTGAACGCGCTGCGGATAAAATAGGCGCCCGTGGCAGCGGCAAGGTCCAGGCTGGCCAGGGGGTTCATCACCACATTCACGCCATAGGGCACTTTAATCTCCTGTTTCAGGCGGCCCACAATATAGGCAATGGCCGCCACGGTGACATAATCTGCTTTGACCTGATAGGGCATGCTGAATTCGTCGGCAATCAGAAGGCCGTCCACACCGCCCTCCTGCAGGGCATGTATGTCGGCCCGCGCCTGGTTCACCACAGCCTCCAGGTCATTGCCGTAATACGGGTCGCCGGGCAAAGCGCGAAGATGCACCAGGGCAATAATCGGCTTTTCCACACCAAACAGTTCTTTCGTCCACATAGTTCTTAATACCCCTTTTCATTTTTGCTTTACAAACGCTTGCATTTTTGTCATTTCTCACAAATTATGCAATTTATTTCATAAATGCTCTAAAAAGCAGGATGCAGCGGAATTCTTGCTCATCAAAAATCCAGATTTATGAAATTATTGTGGTTAATCATAGCACATCCTCTTCCGCTTTGCAAGAGAAAAGTGAAATAAAATTATGACAATTTGAAACATTTTGACAAGTGAACACCCCCTGTGCTATAATAAACACAACGCATGTTGGGGTTCTTTTCCGGTTTTTTACAACTCAAAAGCGCATATTTGTCCGATATATGTGATTTTTTTCACAAATTATGTTGCCGCCCGCTTTTTCCGCTTCCCGCAAAGGCAAACATTTCAAAATATTTCATTTTTCTTATTGATATTTTGAAAATCAGCGTTGTTTTTCGTTGTTTTGGGTTGAATTGTATGCCTGTGGCGCGCAACCATGCATAAGTGCTGTGCACGGCCGCTTGCCTGTGCAAGCCAGATTTCTTTCTTTTTGCCGCTTGCCCGCAGGCGCGGGAAATATATCATTTCATTTTTTCTAGTAAAAGGAGGAATTGCAATGCCGCATTTAAGGCGGGAACAGCTTGCCGGAATGGGAATTCATTACATGTACCATTCCTTCGATTATTTTCTGGACTGCCAGCAGGAGCTGGGGTTCAAAACCATTGAGATGTGGTGCGGCCGGCCTCATTTTTGGCTGGACGACCACGGGTATCAGGACATCGGAGAGCTAAAAAAGAAAGTGGAGGCGCACGGGTTGAAGATCGGCGTGTTCACGCCGGAATGCGCCATGTACAACTATCTTCTGTGCGCCCATGACGAGTATGCGCGCAAGCGGGCAGTGGGCTATTACACCAATGGCATCAAAGCCGCCGGCGAAGCAGGGGCCAGGGTGATGCTCACAAACTGCTGCGGCTGCGACTGGAACGAGGAGCCCGAGCGGGTGTTTGAACGCGCGGTGAACATGCTGCGCATCCTTGCCCCGGTTGCCGCAGACAACGACGTGACACTGGCGGTGGAAACGGTACGCCCGGAAGAATCGCGCATGATCATCAAACTTCCGGAACTTGCGCGCCTTTTGAAAGCAGTAGACCATCCGAACGTAAAGGCCGCGCTGGACCTTACCGCCGTCGGTGTGGCCGGGGAAACTGTGAAGGAATGGTTTGAAACTTTGGGCAGTGACATCCGTCACATGCATTTTGTGGACGGGCGCCCCTATGGGCACCTTGTGTGGGGCGACGGCCTGCACCCCATGGCAGATTATATTGAGCTGATGAATCAATATGGGTATGAAGGATACCTTGGCCAGGAGATCACCGACGACCGCTACTTCGCAGACCCTCGCGAGGCAGACCGGCGCAACATGGCGGCTTTCGAGCCGTTCTTCGCGTAAGGGAGGTACATAAATGAAACTGATCGATATCAGCAGAATTTCCGTTTTGAGCCTTCATTATAATAACTATACGCTGGATTACTTTTTGGACTGCCAGGCCAAACTGGGCATCAAAAACGTAGAACTTCTTTCCGCGCATCAGGGGTTGTGGATGGACGAGTACGGCTATCAGGACCCTGCTCCTATTCGCAGAAAGCTGGAGGAACGCGGCCTTTGCTGCCCGGTATTCACGCCGGAAAACTGCGCCTATGGGTATCAGTTTGCCGCCAAAGAGCCGGAGGCCATAGACCGCACGTTCCGTTATTTTGCAAACGGCATCCGCTTCGGCGCCGAGCTTGGCGCCAAGATCCTGGAGGCCAACAGCGGCTGGGGATATTGGAACGAGCCGGAGGAAGAGGGCTTCAAGCGCTCTGCCGAAATGCACAGCCGCCTGGCGGAAGTGGCCAAGGAATACGGCATGACAATTGCCTGTGAATCTCTGCGTCCGCAGGAGACGCGCATCGGGTACCGCATCGACCAGATCAAGCGCCTGTTCGACACGGTGAACCACCCCAATTTTAAAGTGATGATTGACCTCACCGCCATGTGCGTGCAGGGCGAGACCGTACAGCGCTGGTTCGACACCTTTGGCGCCGAAAACATCATTCACAGCCATTTTCAAGACTGCGACCCCTATGGGCACTATGTGTGGGGCGATGGCAAGCAGAACCTGCACGACATGCTGTGCGCATTTCTGGATAACGGCTACACGGGCCTGTTCAGCCAGGAGCTGACGGACGGCAGCTATTTTGAAGACCCGTTCTACCACGACCAGCGGAACATGCGCAACCTGCGCATGTATACGGAATAAAGGAGGTGCACGGAATGTCGAAACTGCTGATGAACCAGCTTGCCGCCACCAATATGGTGTACAGCCGCTTTTCCTTCGGCTATTTTCTCGATTCCATGGACCGTCTGGGCATCCATCGGCTGGAACTGTATGGATGCAGCACCCATTTTCATTTTTATGACGGGGACGAAAACCCCGCCCCTGCCATGAAAAAGCTGTTAAGGCAACGCGGTTTCCAGGTGGTGTCCCTGATGCCGGAGGAAAACACCTATGCCATCAATATCGCCGCGCCGGAAGCCAATATCCGCAACAAAACCGTGGAGCAGTACAAGCGCTTCATCGAGGCTGCCGCCGAGCTGGAATGCCCTCAGATGCTGCTGTGCCCGGGGCGCCCGTACTGGGATAAGCCGTTCTCTGTGGGGTATGCCTGCGGGCGCGACTCGGTGGAAAAGCTGGTGCGCCACGGTGAAAAATACGGTGTGACCCTGATGTATGAAAACCTGAACCCGCGGGAATCGCTTCTTGCCACTAATCGGTTCGACCAGTTCCGCATGGTGAAAGAGATTGATTCCCCGTATCTGAAATGCTGCATCGATACCGTGCCTGTGGCCTATGCCGGGGAAACGCTGGAGGAATATTTTGCCCTGATGGGTGACAAGATCGGGCATATCCACTTGAACGACGGCCGCCCCACCGGCCATATGAAGTGGGGCGACGGCACGCAGGACCTGGACGCGCACCTCAATGCCATGCGCAAATACAACTATACCCGCACCATCACGATGGAGATGGCAAACGGCAGCTATATGCTGGACCCGGAGCCCCATTACCGCGCCAACATCGAAACGCTGCGCGCGCACTTTGACGGAGGTGAACTGGTATGAGCAACCTGGATATGTCCCGCTTTTGCGTTTTGACGGCGCCTTTTCTGCATCACACCCTGGAATACGGGCTGGATTCCATTGCCGCCAACGGCTTTTCCAGCATTGAGCTTTGGGGTGCTTCGCCGCATTATTGCCTGGACGACTACGACCAGGCCGGGCGTGAACAGCGTGTGCGCGAGATCTGCGCGATGCTCTCTTCCCGTGGGCTTTCCATGGCGGTATATCATCCCGAGCAGATTCGACAATATCCCGTGAACATCGCTTCCCCCAGTGCCTACATTCAGACGCAAAGTATGGATTTCATGCGTCGCTGCCTGGAGGATACCGCCGCATTCGGCGCCCCCATCATGATGCTGACGCCCGGCTGGGTGTTTGTGAATGATTTCACCGAGGCGGATACGCTTCGCGCCATACAGGCCGTACAGCAACTGGCCGAATATGCAAAGCCCCTTGGCGTGCGCCTTGCCATGGAAGAGCAGGACCCCACCGTCAGCCTGCTTTGCAGCACGCTGCCGCGCCTTTCCCGGCTTGTGAAAGAGACCGGCGTGGAAGCATGTATGGATATCCCCTTGGTGCTGGAGCACGGAACGGACGTGGACGCGTATTACCAGGCTTTCGGGCAGCTGGCGCATGTGCATTTTTCCGACACGGACGGCGCCGCGCTGGGCCAGGGCGATATGGACCTGGACGGCATCCTTGCCCGGCTGGATGCGCAGGGCTACGCAGGAAAAATCAGCCTTGCACTTTGGGGCGCCGTGCATTATCCGGACCCGGACACCCCGCTGCGCGTCTGCCGCGACTGGCTGCTTGCGCGTAAGGAAAAGTAACCTGCCGCACAAACCGTTTGGAAAGGAAGGACTTTTGGCATGATTTATGAACAGCGCCTTGCGCGCGCACGCGCCGCCATGCGCAGCCAGGGCATTGACCTTCTGCTTCTCACCCCTTCCACCGACCTGTTTTACCTGACAGGCATGCGGGGCCATCTGTTCGAGCGCCTTGCCTGCTGCCTGATCTCGCAGGAGGATGTGCATTTCATCTCCCCGGTTTTTGAGCTTGGCAATTTGAAGCAGGCCACGAAAAGCCTTTTGACCTGCCATGGCTGGCAGGACGGTGAAGACCCCTTTGCCCTGGCCGGCGGCCTGCTGCCCGGGGCCGGGCAGACCATTGCAGTGGGCACCGCAGTGCCAAGCTGGGTGCTGTTGGGCATGCAGGCGCTGCGCCCACAGTACAGCTGGGTGTCGGCCGAAGGGCTGATGCGCGGCCTGCGCATGGTAAAAGATGACGCGGAATATGCGCTTTTGAAAAAGGTGCAGCAAAACAGCTGCCGCGCGCTGTGCCGCCTGATTGAACACGGGCTGTGCGGCATGTCGGAACTGCAGGCCGGCAAACTGCTGATGCAGTACAGCGACGAAGAAGGCGTAGATTCGCCCGACGGCGTGCCCATTGTGGCCACAGGGCCCAACAGCGCCCTGCCGCACCATGTCACGGGCGACACGGTCATTCAGCCGGGCGATGTAGTCGTCATTGATTTCGGCGGGGAAAACAAGGGCGAAGGCTATATTGCAGACACCACCCGCACCTTTGCCGTAAAGCGCATGCCGGAAGGGCTGCCGGAAATTTACGGCATTGTAAAAGCGGCCAACCAGGCCGCCTTTGAAGCGGCAAAGCCGGGCACTGTGTGTGAAGATGTGGACAAAGCCGCCCGCAGCGTAATAGAAAAGGCCGGCTATGGCCCATATTTCACCCACCGGCTTGGCCACGGCCTGGGGCTGGACGTGCACGAGCACCCCTATCTCTCGGCCGGCAACAAGCACGTCATCGAAGCAGGCAACGTCTTTTCCGACGAGCCGGGCATTTACCTTCCCGGGCGCTTCGGCGTGCGCATTGAAGATTTGCTGTTCGTCCACCCTGAAGGCGCCGAGCGCCTCACCCCGCTGGACCACGAGCTGCGCGTGATAGATTGACGCGCCTTTCTCCCGCCGGTATGGCAGGCCCCGCATGCGGCTGTTCCGCGTGCGGGGCCTTTTGTTCGTTTGTTTTGGTTTTACAGGCCGCCAAAATCATGTTATACTGTCTGCATAGTAAAACCGCACCGGGGGAACTTTTCCATGATTTTTTACAGTATTGTGACGGGCCTCAGCGTATGGCTCGCTGCATTGGCGCAAAACAAAAAAGAGAGCGCCCCACTGGCGGGCAAACAAAGCAGCCTTGATTGGCGCCTTCTTGCCGTGCTCAGCGCTGTGCCGCTGTTTCTGGCCATGGCTTTCCGCTACGATGTGGGGACAGATTATCTGCCGATTTATCATGAGATCTTCCAGCAGCATAAAATGGGCGGGCATCAAACAGTCGACTGGGACCCGGCCTATTGGCTTACTTTTCGCGTGTGCTCCGCGCTGTTCTCCTCCTCTGTGTCGGTGTTCATCGTCAGTTCCCTGCTGATTATTGGCTTTCTGTGGGTATCTGTCTGGAAACTTTCCCCTGCGCCATGGCTGAGCATTCTTGTGTTCGTGGTATCTCGCCAGTTTTTCATCAGCCTGAACGGTGTGCGTCAAAGCACGGCGCTTGCCCTGATTTCCGTAGCGCTGATTTTTGTGGCGCAGAAATCGTTTTGGAAATATGCGGTATGCGTCATTGCCGCATGTATGTTCCATGCCTCCGTCATCGTGTTCCTTCCGCTGTACATTTTGATATGGATTCCACTCACCCCTGCTGTCAGCCTCGGCCTGCTGGTGCTGGGTTCGGTGCTGCGCACGCCGCTTTTATGGCTTTTGCGCGCGCTGGCTGCACACACGAAATACGCCAATTATTTTGGCTCTGTTTTTGATTCCACCTTGCGCTTCCATCCGCAGACCTTCCCGCTGTTTGCCTTTCTGTTCATTGTCGTGTGTTTTGCCGTTTCGCAAAAACCCATTCGGAAAGAAGAGCCCCTGTTCCGCTTTCTGTTCAACCTGAATGTCGTGTCGTTATTTCTCTCTTTCAATCTGGATTTGTTTCCCCAGGCCGAGCGCATCAGCTGGTCACTGGAATTCCCCAACATCATCTTTATGCCCATGGTGTTGTGCCGCATTGAAAACAAAGTGACCCGCCGCGTGCTGACAGGCGCTGTGCTTGCCGCTTATACGCTTGTCATGTGGTACCGTATTGTCATGGTAGGGGACCACGAAGTGCTGCCATACCGCTGTGTATTTTTCCCGGAATTCATTTTCCCCTAATCTGCCCTGACATCGCCGGGCCGCTCAACAGAATAGCGCAACTTATCACAAATTGACACAACGCCCCGCCTCTTTACATAAAGAGGCGGGGCGTTGTATCATTTTCGTTTTCGTTTTTACTTTTTCAGCACCTTCGGGCCCTGCGGAGTATCCTCCACCGCATAGCCTTTCTCACCAATCTCGGCCCGCAGGGCATCGGCACGGGCCCAGTCTTTCGCTTTCTTCGCCTCTGCGCGGGCGGCCACCAGCGCCATCACATCGGCAGGCACGGCTTCCTTTTCACGGTGCTGCACAATGCCCAGCACGCCCGTCAGCTCGTCAAACACCGCCGCGGCCTCTTCCAGCGCGCCCTTCGAGGCGTCCGAAGCAAGCGTGTTCGCATCGCGCACAAAGTCGAAAATCGCGGCCAGAGCGTCCGGCGTGTTCAAATCATCGTCCATGGCCTCGCAGAACTTCTCGCGGGCGAAGCGCGCTTTCACCGTCAGGGCTTCGCTTTCGCCCTTTGCATTCTGCAGGGCAAAATCCAGGTTTTCGCGGCAGGTGTACAGGCGCTCCAGGGCAGACCGGCAGGCCTCAATCAGCTCCACCGTGTAATTCAGCGGGCTGCGGTACTGTGCCGTGAGCATGAAATAGCGGATGGGCTCGTAACCGTATTTCTGCGCAATCTCGCGCACGGTGAAAAAGTTGCCGGCACTTTTGCTCATTTTCCGGTTGTCGATGTTCAAAAACGCGTTGTGCATCCAGTAATGCGCAAATTCGCAGCCATTGGCGCATTCGCTTTGCGCAATTTCGTTTTCATGGTGCGGGAAAATGAGGTCCTCCCCGCCCGCGTGGATGTCAATGGTCTCGCCCAGATGCTTGCGCGCCATGGCGCTGCACTCGATGTGCCAGCCGGGGCGGCCGGGGCCATAGGGGCTGTCCCAATAGGGCTCGCCGGGCTTGGCCGCTTTCCACACGGCGAAATCCGCCGGGTCCTCCTTCAAATCATCCTCCATGGTATGGCGCAGGCTGCGGTTGCCGCTTTCCAGCTCATCCAGGTTCAGGTGAGAAAGCTTGCCATACTCTTTAAACTTGCGCGCGCGAAAATACACGTCGCCGTTTTTGGCCACATAGCCATAGCCCTTCTCGATAATGTCTGCCACAATCGAGAGGATTTCGTCAATATGCTCGGTGGCGCGCGGGCGCACCGTGGGCGGCAGCACGTTCAGGCCCTCGCAGTCTTTCAGAAACTCCGCCTCATAGCGGCGGGCCACCTCCTGCATGGACACGCCCTCTTCGTTCGCCTTGGTGATGAGTTTATCGTCAATATCTGTGATATTCGAGACAAAGCGCACCTTGTTGCCGCGGTATTCCAGATAGCGGCGCAGGGTGTCGAACACCACCACGGGCCGCGCGTTGCCAATGTGGATATAGTTGTATACCGTGGGGCCGCACACATAGATGCGGAAATTGCCCGGCATGATGGGTTTCAATTCTTCTTTTCGCCTTGTCAGTGTGTTGAATACCTGCATCGTTTATCCCCTTTCTCACAGTTCCAGCATGCGCTGGGCGCCCAGCAGAACGCCCGCGCGGGCTGCCGCAAAATTCAGCCCGCCCTGCACATACACCGTATACGGCTCGCGCAGCGGGCCGTCGGCCGACAGTTCGATGGACGAGCCCAGCGTAAACGCGCCCGCCGCCATAATCACGTCATCCTCATAGCCCGGCATGGGGCAGGGTTCCGGCGCGGCAAAGGAATCGACCGGGCTGCCCGCCTGTACGCCGCCGCACAGCGCCACCATGCCCTGCGGGCTGCCGGTGTTGACGCTGGTAATGATATCGTTGCGCGGGGCGGTATAGCGCGGCATCACTTCATAGCCCAGCAGCTCAAACAGGCAGCTTGTGTATACACTTGTTTTCAGCGCCTCGCACACCACGCCCGGGGCATAGTAAAGGCCCAGGTACAACTCGCGCAGCACATTTAAGGTGCAGCCTATCTCGCCGCCCACACCGGGGGCCGAAAGCCGGTGCGCGCATTTCTCTACAAGGTCTGCCCGGCCCGCAATGTACCCGCCCGTAGGCGCAATGCCGCCGCCGGGGTTTTTGATAAGGCTGCCTGCCATCAGGTCTGCCCCGCACTGCGTGGGTTCTTTCTTTTGGGTAAACTCACCATAGCAGTTATCCACCATCACAAGAATGTCCGGCTGGGCGTCTTTGGCCGCCCGGCTGATGGCCTCAATATCTGCAAGGCTCAACGCATCGCGGGAAGAATAGCCCCTGCTGCGCTGGATATAACACATTTTGGCGCCCTTGCACTTTTGTGCAATCAGGGCAAGGTCCGGCCTGCCGTTCTGCAGCGGCACCTCGTCATACTGCACGCCCCACTCTTTCAGGCTGCCCCAGCCCTTGTCACCCGTCAGGCCAATAACGCCCAACAGAGTGTCGTACGGCGCGCCCGCCGCAGCCACCATGCGGTCGCCCGGGCGCAGCACGCCAAACAGCGCCACGCTCAGCGTGTGCGTGCCAGAGAGAAAGCTCTGACGGAACAGGGATGCCTCGGCCCCCACGGCTTTGGCAAACACCTGTTCCAGCTTATCGCGGCCGGGGTCATCCGTCCCGTAGCCCGTGGTGCCCACCAGGTGCTGGCCGCCCACACCGCTGTCTGTAAAGGCACGCAGCATTTTCAGCTGGTTGTATTCTTTAATCTCTTCCAGCGCGGCAAACTGCCCGGCGCACAGCCCGCGCGCCTGTTTGTCCAGCTCCAGCAGTCGCGGGCTCAGTTCATAAAACTCTTCTATCACTTTATGTAATACCTCTTATAATTTATACTATTTGTATCTTTTCCGCTATACCGTACCTCACTGCCCGGTGCGCACACAATCGCACAAAAGCCCGTCGCGCGCAAAGCCCAATTTGGCATAAAAGGGCACCAGCCCCTCTGCGCAAATCAGCCGCACAGGCCGCTGCGCATAGGTGTGTGCCAGCAGGCTTACCAGGTAACCGGCGCACCCCCTGCGGCGGAAAGCGGGCACCGTCTCTACGGCGCCGATATAGGCTTCCCATGGCTGTAGGGCATACACGCCCGCCGTGGCCACAAGCGCCCCGCCAGCAGAAAGGGCACGGATATCGGCCAGCCCCCGGTTGCGCCGCGCCGCGGCATCCACCGCGAACAGGTCGGGCGGCACAGTCCCGTCCGACAGTCCTTCCATACGGCAAACTTCCAGCAAAGACGGCTCTTGCTCTAACTGCGTGCCCGCTGGCAGCGGCGGCACAGGCGGCGCGCGCCGTCCGTCAAAGCACAGCAGCGGCAGCGCATGCGGGGTAAACCCCTTGGGGCAACACCCCTGCGTTTTCAGGCGCGCAATGCCCAAAAACGAAAGAAAGCTGGCAAGCTCGGCTTCATCCTCCGGCTCGCCGCAAAGCAGCGCCCTTTGCCCGCACACCTGCAGGGCCGCAAGCCGCCCTGCCAAATAGCATTGCACGCCTTTGCCCCCGCAGGAGGCATACACCGTGTGCATCACAGAGGCAAAAAACGGCGCCTGCCCCAGGCGGCGGAAATATTCCGCTTCGGTTTCTTTTGTCACCTGCGCGATCACAGTGCATTCACCAGTTCCTTATAATGGCGGCCCCGCACTTCAAAATTGGGGTAAAAGTCAAACGACGCACACGCCGGCGAAAGCGAGACAATATCGCCAGGCTGGGCTGCCTCATAGGCAAGGCGCACGGCCTGCTGCATGCTTTCGGCGTGCAGAATGTTCATGCCGCTTTCGGCAAAGCCCGGCTCGGCACGCACGGCGGCCTCTATCTGCTCTGCCGAAGTTTGGTAATCGCTTTCGCCCCGCGCGGCGGCGGCCGCCTTTTCGGCGGGGTTTGAGATCAGCACCAGCGTTTTCACATGCGCCAACAGCTCTGGCGCAAGCGGCGCAAAGCTGACGCGCTTGTTTGAGCCGCCCGCCAGAAGAATAAGCTTCTGGTTAAACGCCCGCAGCCCGGCAATCACGCGCGTGGGGCTGGAGGCAATGGAATCGTTAAACCACTGCACGCCGTTCAGCGTGCGCACCGGCTCGATGCGGTGTTCCACACCCTGAAAACTGCGCGCAACCTGCGCCATCACAGCCACATCCACCATGCCCCACACGGCACAAAATGCGGCCAGCAGGTTTTCCAGGTTGTGCTCGCCGCGCAGGGCCACTTCACTTTTGTGCACAATGGGCGTCACCACGCCGTCCTTTGCCACACACAGCATGCCGTCGGCGCGCAAAAAGCCGCCGTTGTCTGTCTCGGAAAAGCGCGTGAACCACAGGTAGCTTCCCTTCACATCTTTCGCCATGGCACGGGTGATGTCATTGGCATAGCCCAGCACCGCACGCGACCCGGGCGCCTGATACAGCAGGATGTTGCGTTTGGCGTCGATATATTCCTGCATATCCTTGTGATGGTCCAGATGGTTCGGCGTCACATTCGTCACCACGGCCACATCGGGCGATTCCCGCATGCTGATGAGCTGGAAGCTGGAGAGCTCCACCACAGCCACATCCGTGGGCGCAATCTGTTCCACCACTGGCAGCAATGCGCGGCCCAGGTTTCCGCCCAGATGCACGGTGCGCCCGGCTGCCTTCAGCATTTCGGCAATCAGCGTGGTGGTGGTGGTCTTCCCGTCCGACCCTGTCACCGCCACCTTTTCACAGGGGCACAGCTCAAAAAACAGTTCCATCTCGCTGGTCACTTCGCTGCCCGCCGCTTTTGCGGCCTGCAATTCCGGCGTAAAATATTCAAACCCCGGCGTGCGCATAATGATATCCTGCCCGGCCAGGCCGTCCAGGTAATGTTCGCCCAGCGAAAGGCGAACGCCCAGCTGCTTCAGCGTTTCGCCGTATGCGCCAAAGGCGTTCACATCCGGCTTTTTATCGCACAGCGTCACAACGGCGCCTTTTTTGGCAAACACCTCAATGCATTCCCGGTGGCTGACGCCTGCGCCGATAAACGCAACGCGCTTGCCCTTCAGGTTGTTGTAAAATTTGCCTGCTGACTGCTTCATTCTAAAGCCCGCACCTTTCCCACTTGCAGAATCGTTTTTAGTATAGCACACCCGCGCACAAAGTGGAAGGAAAACGTGGCGTGCCGCGCCTGATTTTGCGCCGCCGCTGCACCACTGCTCTTTGCCCTTTCAGGCAAAACAGATGCCGCGGGACAAAAACAGGGCCCCGGCTGCACAAGCAGCCGGGGCCCCGCAGAAAGCGGCGTTTGCCGCGCCGGTTTCAGTTTGCTTTGCTTTTGATGTACTCGTCAATGGCCTTTGCCGCGTGTTTGCCCGCGCCCATGGCCAAAATAACCGTGGCTGCGCCCGTCACCGCGTCGCCGCCGGCATACACTGCCTCACGGGTGGTGAGGCCGTCGTCGCCATTGGTGATGATGCAGCCGTGGCTGTTCGTCTCAAGCCCCGGCGTGGTGGAACGGATGAGGGGGTTGGGGCTGGTGCCGATGGACATGATCATGCAGTCCACATCCAGCGTAAAGGTGCAGCCCTCTTTTGCCACAGGGCGGCGGCGGCCGGAGGCGTCGGGCTCGCCCAGTTCCATCTCCTGGCACACCATGCCTTTCACATAGCCCTTGCCATCGTCCAGCACCTCGATGGGGTTGGAAAGCGTCTTGAAGATGATGCCCTCTTCCACGGCGTGCTCTACCTCTTCCTTACGGGCGGGCAACTCTTCCATGCCGCGGCGGTACACAATGTACACGTTTTCGGCGCCCAGGCGTTTTGCGCAGCGCGCGGCGTCCATAGCCACGTTGCCGCCGCCCACCACGGCCACGTTCTTTGCGTGCTGGATGGGCGTTTTCGAGCCCTCTTTGTAGGCTTTCATCAGGTTGATGCGGGTGAGGAACTCGTTGGCAGAGTATACGCCGTTCAGGCTTTCGCCCGGAATGCCCATAAAGCGGGGCAGGCCCGCGCCGCTGCCGATAAACACGGCCTCGTTGCCCATTTCGAACAGCTCGTCGATGGTGAGCGTGCGGCCAATCACCACGTTCGTCTCTACATCCACGCCAATTTTCTTCAGGCCGTCAATCTCCTGACGGACGATCTCCTTGGGAAGACGGAATTCGGGGATGCCGTACACCAGCACGCCGCCGGGCGTGTGCAGGGCCTCGTACACGGTTACCTTATAGCCCATTTTGGCAAGGTCGCCCGCAGCCGTCAGGCCGGAAGGGCCCGAGCCGATAACAGCCACCTTGTGGCCATTGGAAACCGGCATTTTGGGCTCGCCATGGAAGTGCTCGCGGTGCCAGTCGGCCACAAAGCGCTCCAGACGGCCAATGCCCACAGATTCTGTCTTGATGCCGCGCACGCACTTGCCCTCGCACTGGTTCTCCTGCGGGCACACGCGGCCGCACACGGCGGGCAGCGCAGAAGAGGCGGAAAGCACCTCATAGGCTCCCTCGAAATCTTCCTCTGCCACCTTGGCAATGAAGCCGGGAATATCAATGCCAACCGGGCAGCCGGACACACACGGCTTGTTTTTGCAGTGCAGGCAGCGCTTGGCCTCGTTTACCGCCATCTCGGGCGTATAGCCCAAAGCCACCTCGGAAAAGTTTTTGTTGCGCACCTCAGGGTCCTGCACGGGCATGGGGCACTTTTTCGGGTCCATATTCGGCATCTTACTCAACCTCCTTTTTCAGCAGATTGCACTCTGCCTCGCGGGCGTGGGCCTCAAAATCGCGGTACATGCTGCCGCGGTGCATGGCCTCGTCAAAATCCACCTCATGGCCGTCGAAATCGGGGCCGTCCACACAGGCGAACTTTGTTTTGCCGCCCACCGTCAGGCGGCAGCCGCCGCACATGCCGGTGCCATCGATCATGATGGGGTTCATAGAAACCGTGGTTTTAATGCCGTATTCTTTGGTGAGCTTGCACACGAATTTCATCATCACCAGCGGGCCAATGGCAATCACTTCATCATACTGGTTGCCCTCTTTGATCAGGGCCTCCAGTGCATTTGTCACAAGGCCCTTTTCGCCCCAGCTGCCGTCGTCGGACATTTTCACCACACGGTTGGAAACGGCCTCGAACTCCTGTTCCAGAATGACGAGGTCTTTCGAGCGGAAGCCCACAACGCTGTGCACTTCGGCGCCCAGCTCGTGCAGCTTTTTCGCAGTGGGGTAAGCAATGGCGCAGCCCACGCCGCCGCCCACCACGGCCACTTTCTTCAGGCCGTCCAAATGGCTGGGTGTGCCAAGCGGGCCCACAAAATCTACAATGTAGTCGCCTTCGTTCAGGGCGTTCAGGTCCATTGTGCCGGCACCCACAATTTGGAAGATGATGGTGACCGTGCCCTTTTCGCGGTCATAATCTGCAATGGTGAGAGGGATGCGCTCGCCGTCCTCGGTGGCGCGGAAGATGATGAACTGGCCGGGCTGCGCCTTGTGGGCAACCAGCGGCGCGTCTACGACCATCTTCGTCACAGTCGGGTTCAGCGCCTTTTTCTCAAGGATTTTATACACGTTCTTCACTCCTTACTTTATTCAGAAAAAGCGAAGCCGTCCGCGGCGGCTCCGCTTTCTTTGCCTGAAAACCAAAGCAGGGCGGCGGGGCTGTGCCCCGCCACCGCCTGCATTTGTTTGCATGTGAAGTTTTGCTTAGAAGTCGATCTCTTTGTCATAGTACACAGCCAGCAGCAGCTTCTCCATTTCTTCCTGGCTGGGCTGACGGGGGTTAGAGCCTGTGCAGGCGTCGCCGATGGCGTTTGCAGCCACCTCGGACAGCTTGTCGTTGAACTCTTTCTCGTCGATGATGCTCTTGTCGGCAATGACGCCGCCCTCGCCGTAATTCTTGATGGCCAGGGGGATGTTCAGCTGCTTGTTCATCTCGCGCAGCTCGGCAATCAGAGCATCCACCAGTTCCTCGGTGGTGTTGCCCGGCAGGTTGATGAATTTCGCAATTTCGGCATAGCGCTCGGCAGCCTCAGCGTTCTTCGAGTTGTATTTGATCACCTTCGGCAGGTACATGGCATTGGCGGCGCCGTGGATGATGTGGCCGCCAGAGAAAGCGGCGCCCGTCTTGTGCGCCATGGAGTGCACGATGCCCAGCAGCGCGTTGGAGAACGCCATGCCGGCCAGGCACTGCGCGTCGTGCATGCGGTCGCGCGCGTCCATATCGCCGTCATAAGATTTCTTCAAATCGTTGTGGATCATCTTAATGGCATGCAGTGCCAGAGGGTCGGTATAATTGCAGTGCAGGGTGGACACATACGCCTCAATGGCATGCGTCATGGCATCCATACCGGTGTGAGCCGTCAGCTTCGGGGGCATTTTCTCGGCCAGCTCGGGGTCCACAATGGCAACGTCCGGCGTGATATTGAAGTCGGCCAGAGGATACTTGATGCCCTTGTCATAATCGGTGATCACAGAGAAAGCCGTCACCTCGGTGGCAGTGCCGGAGGTAGAGGGAATGGCGCAGAAGCGCGCTTTCTGGCGCAGCGTGGGGAAGCCGAACGGCACGCACAGCTGCTCAAACGTCACTTCGGGGTACTCATAGAACGCCCACATGGCTTTTGCAGCGTCAATGGGGCTGCCGCCGCCCATGGCCACAATCCAATCCGGCTGGAATTTGCGCATGGCCTCGGCGCCCTTCATCACGGTGGTAACGGAAGGATCCGGCTCAACGTTCTCGAACAGTTCCACTTCCATGCCAGCCTCTTTCAGGTAGCCCACAGCCTTATCCAAGAAGCCAAAGCGCTTCATGCTGCCGCCGCCCACAACGACCATCGCCTTGCTGCCCTTCAGGTTTTTCAGCTCTTCCATAGAACCCTTGCCATGATACAGGTCACGCGGTAAAGTAAAACGTCCCATTGTACACAACCTCCACTACGGTGCATCGGGGCGCCGCCCCGATCCTTTGATAAAATTGAGGCAAATGCTCGAGTTTTGCCTTCGTTAAAATTTTATCACTTTCCTTTGCCGTGTGGGTAATATATAATAGGAATATGGGCTATGCCTTTTTTTCATGGAATTAAAAGCGACACTATAAAAGGAGCGTGCCAGCTTGAATTTGCAGCAACTGAAATATGCGGTGGAAATTGCCCGCGTGGGCTCTATTTCCAAGGCGGCCAAAAACCTGTACATGGGCCAGCCGAACCTTTCGAAAAGCATCAAAGAGCTGGAGGCCGAATTGGGCCAAACGCTGTTTTCGCGCACGGCGCGCGGGGTGCAGCCCACCCGCGCCGGGGAAGATTTTCTGGGTTATGCGCGCAGCATCCTCTCGCAGGTAGAGAGCCTTTCCCAGCTGTACCGGAAAGACGGCGCGCCCGCCGCGCGCCTGCACATGGCGGCGCCGCGCGCCAGCTATATTTCAAATGCATTCAGCGCCTTTGCCGCGCAGCTTTCCGCCACCGGCACCGCGCTGGACCTGGATTACCGCGAGACAAATTCCATGGACATCCTGCACGCCGTGGCCAGCGGTGAGGCCGAGCTGGGCATTCTGCGCTGCCAGGACAAACACGCGGGCTATTTTGAAACGCTGTGCGACGAGAACGGCCTGCACGCAGAGGTGCTGTGGCAATACTCCATGGTGCTTTTGATGAGTGAGCATCACCCGCTTGCGGCCCTGGGCGAAGTGCCCTACCATCTTTTGCGCCAATACCCCGAGATTGTGCACGGCGACCTTACCCCCGTGCTTCCCGCCGAACAGCAGACGCCCAGCAGCCCGCTGCACAGCGCCAACCGCATTGCGGTGTACGAGCGCGGCAGCCAGTTCGACCTTCTGCGCCGCGTGCACGGCTGCTATATGTGGGTGAGCCCCATGCCCTTCGAAGTGCTGGCGCGGGAAGAACTGGTGCAAAAGCCCTGCCGCACCGAGAACTGCTACCGCGACATTGCCATTCGCAAAGCGCCGCTTGGCCAGCCGGGGCTGGATTTTTTGCGCGCGCTGCAAAACGACATTGCCAACCTGGTGCAGACGGTGCCCATTATCAAGTGAGGCCGCCGCACAGGGCAGGACATTCCGTAATGTAACGTGATATGTAAACTATGTAAACGATTATATCACAGAACACAGAAAAAAGGGAACGGCTAATTGCGCAGCCGTTCCCTTTTTGGACGTTTTACTATATTTCAGGGCAATTTTTCGTCCTTTTGCCCATTTTCATGCCTGCCGGCTTACTTTTTTAAAGCGGAAAAGCCCTTTTCCAGGTCCTGCAGGATGTCGTCTATGTGCTCCAGCCCCACAGACAGGCGGATGAGCCCCGGTGTGATGCCCGCGGCCACCAGCTGTTCGTCCGTGAGCTGGCGGTGCGTGGAGGAAGCCGGGTGCAGCACGCATGTGCAGATATCGGCCACATGCACCACATTGTTGGCCAGCGCCAGGCTGTCCATAAATTTCACCGCGGCCTCGCGCCCGCCTTTAATAGAAAACGAGATGACGCCCGCGCACCCCTGCGGCAGGTATTTTTCTGCCAGGGCCTGATACGGGTTGCCCGGCAGGGTGGGGTAGTTTACAAATTCCACTTCGGGCCGGCCGGCCAGATACTGCGCGGCCTTTTCCGCGTTGCGGCAGTGGCGCTCCATGCGCACGGCCAGCGTCTGCAGGCCAAGGTCCAGCAGGAAAGCGGTGTGGGCCGCGGGATACATGCCAAAATCGCGCATCAACTGCACACGCGCCTTGGTAATGTAGGCGGCGCGACCGAATTGTTTGGTGTACGTCACGCCGTGGTAGCTCTCGTCCGGCGTGCAAAGCTCTTCAAATTTTCCGTTTTCCCAGTTGAAATTGCCGGAATCCACCAGCACGCCGCCCACCTGCACGGCATGGCCGTCCATGTATTTGGTGGTAGAGTGCACCACAATGTCCGCGCCCCATTCAAAGGGGCGGCACAGCACCGGCGTGGCAAACGTATTGTCCACAATAAGGGGCACGCCGTTCGCGTGCGCCAGCTTTGCAAATTTTTCAATATCGAACACCGCAATGGCGGGGTTTGCAATGGTTTCGCCAAACACGGCTTTCGTGTTCGGGCGGAAGGCCTTCTGCAATTCCTCTTCCGGCGCTCCGGCGTCCACAAAGGTGCACTCGATGCCAAACTTTTTCAGCGTGACAGCAAACAGGTTCACCGTGCCGCCATAGATGGTGGAGGCCGAGATGAAGTGGTCGCCCGCTTTGGCGATGTTCAAGATGGAAAGCAGGCTGGCCGCCTGGCCGGACGTGGTGCACAGCGCGCCCACGCCGCCCTCCATGGCCGCTATTTTCTCTTCCACACAGGCCACGGTGGGGTTTGAGATGCGCGAATACATATGGCCGTCGGCCGTCAAATCGAACAGCTGGCCAATATGGTCGGTAGAATCGTAGGTATACGTTGTGCTCTGGTAAATGGGCAGGGCCTTCGGCTGGCCGTTGCCGGGCTTATAGCCCTCGTGCAGGCACTGTGTTTCGATATGAGCCATGTTCAACATTCCCTTCTTTTGGGCCGGCGCGCCGCAAAGCGGCCGCAGCCTCAGCTGTATTTTTTCACGATGGCCTGCATCTCGGCCCAGTGGGCCTCCATATCTGCCACCAGTTTGAACTGCGTGCGGCAACGCTCCAGGTTATGTGTGGGGTGCGTCACGCGGAAATAGGTGTCGCCCTCCAGGTAGTCTGTCAAAAAGCGCATGCCGCATTCCAGCGTCATCAGTTTCGCGCCCCAGGGCAGATACTCCTTTTCCCTGGGCGTCAGCGCACTGCCGGCCGCCTCCAAATAGCCCCTGGTATAGGCCTCGAACAGCTCCAGGCTGAAGTGCACCTTAGAGAGGTCCGGCTCGTCCTCGGCGGCCGTGGTAGCGCCGAAGCGGATGGAATCGCCGTAATCATTCAGCGCAAGGCCGGGCATGATGGTATCCAGGTCAATGACGCACAGGCCTTCGCCCGTCTTTTCGTCAAACAGAATATTGTTCAGTTTGGTGTCGTTGTGCGTCACGCGCAGCGGCAGCTCGCCCTTTTCCAACAGGTCCATCAGCACGGGGCAATCTGCGCGGCGGGCCTGCACAAAGGCAATTTCCGGCCGCGCGCGGTGCGCGCGGTTCTTCACATCGCGCGCAAGGGCCGTGTCGAAGTCTGCCAGGCGCTTGCGCGTGTCGTGGAACTTTTCAATGGTCTCGTGCAGGGTATCCGCCGGGTATGCCTCCAGCGCACACAAAAACGCGCCGAAGCTTTTGCCCGAATTGTAAAAATCCTGCGGGGTGCGCACGCTTTCGATGCACACGGAATCTGTAATAAAATTATAGCAGCGCCACGGGCTTCCATCTGCGTCCTCATAATACGGCTCGCCCGCCTTTGTTTTCAGATAGCTCAGCGTCTCGCGGTCCGCGTCGCCGCCGCGCGCCAGAATTTGCCTGCGCAGATATTCGGTGACGCCGAAGATGTTCTCCATCACTTCCAGCGGCTTTTTGAACACCGCCGTATTGATGCGCTGCAGCACATACCGCAGCTCGCCCGCACCCTCGCCCACATACACGGCATAGGTGTCGTTGATGTGCCCGGCGCCGAACGGCTTTACATAGCTTGCCTTCTCGCCCAGCTTAAAGGCATACAGAGCCTCTTCCAGCGGGCTTTCCGCCTCTACACCGGGAATGGCGCGGCGCTCGGGCGCCACCACTTCGGCTGCCTCGGTGTGGCGGCATTCTTCCAGCCGCGCCCAGCCCTTCACCGTGGCGTGCAGGTTGGCGTGCGCGCCGTTGGCCAAAACGGCGTCGTGGTCCACCAGGGCGCCCGCGTTCACAAGGCAGGCGCGGCCCAGCACGGCCGCCGTGTTCACTATGGCCCCCTGCAGCACCAGGCAGCCCTCGCCCAGCTGTGCCGATGGGCTGACAATTGCCGTGGGGTGCACAACGCTGGGCACGCGGTAGCCCGCGGCCAGCAGCTTTTCGGCCCAGGCCAGGCGCAGGCGGTTTTCCCCAAAGGCAGCCACGGCCTCGGGGTATTTGCCGGTGAGCTCGGTGTAATCCACACATTTTCCCACCACGGCCTCGCCGCGCACGGCGTCATCCAAAAAGCGCACACCGCTCCATTTTCCGGTGGCCAGCGCCACCTCGCCTACCATACGGCCCAGCCCGCCGCAGCCCACAATGAGCAGTTCAGACATGTACACTATTCCCCTTCCAAGGCATGGCCGCGCGCCCCAGCACACAGCCGGAATCAATTTTCGCCTGCGGCGGCACACAGTTGCCCGCCTTTACCACAGCGCCCGGCGCCAGGTGCGCACATGCGCCCAGGGTGCAGTCGTGGTCCAGAATGGCGCCAAGGTTCAAAATGGCGCCCTCCTCCACCACGCTGCCCGTGCCCACGCACGCCATGGCCAGCACCACGCTGCCCGGCGCCAGCACGGCGCTGGGGCTTACAAAGCTCTGCGCATGGCGCAGCACCGGAAGGCGAAAGCCCGCCGCTTTCAGCTTTTGCAGCCACTGCGCGCGCAGGGCGTTGTCGCCAAAAGCCGGGTAGGCAAACGCATATTCGCCCACAAACTCTGCATATCTTGCGCACGGGGCCAGCGCCAGCGGCGAGGCATCGTCCAGAAAGGCCGTTTCAAATTGCCCGGCCGCGGCCTCTGCCACGGTGCGGCCATAGCCGCCCGCCCCCAGAATTAACAGTTTTTGCACTGCGCCGCCTCCACTCTGTTTTTCGGGCCCGCGCCTGCCCCGGCGCGCCCGTCACTTATTCTTTGCCTATTTTACCATATGCTGCCGGAAAAGAACAGCCCCGCCGGCCGGGCAGAGGAATGCGGCGCCGGCCACTTTCACAGCATCTTTTTATACCATTTTGGTGGAATTATACAACTTTCCCTCTCCCGGCGCAGAAAACTTCTCCCTGCAAAGGGCGCCTTCCGCGCAAAAAGCCTTTGCCTTAAATGTGAAAATTGTTTATACTTAACATGTATCCGTATGCGGCCTGCGCGCCGCTAGCATGGCGGCCGTGGCCGCACCCATTCCAAGCGAAGCGGAGGATTTTGAAGGAGAACCCATGAGCGACACGATTCTGGAACTGGACCACATCGAAAAACGTTTTGGCGACACAGGTGTGCTGCACGGCGTAAGCCTGAGCGTGCAGCACGGTGAGTTTGTAACCCTGCTTGGCCCTTCGGGCTGCGGAAAAACCACCACCCTGCGCATCATTGCCGGGCTGGAAACGCCGGACGCGGGGCGCGTTGTGCTGCGCGGAAAGGATGTGACGGCCGCGCCGCCGGAAAAGCGCGACGTGAACACCGTGTTTCAGAACTATGCGCTGTTTCCGCATATGTCGGTGGCTGCCAACATCGGCTACAGCCTGCGGCTGAAAAAAATGCCGCGCGCTGAAATTGCCAAAGAGGTGGACGCCGCGCTGGAGCTGGTGCAGCTTTCGGGCTACGGCGCACGCATGCCGGCAGAGCTCTCGGGCGGGCAGCGCCAGCGCGTGGCCATTGCCCGCGCCATTGTAAACCGCCCCAGCGTGCTTTTGCTGGATGAGCCGCTGGGCGCGCTGGACCTGCAGCTGCGCCGCCAGATGCAGCTGGAGCTCAAGCGCCTGCAAAAGCAGGTGGAGCTGACGTTCATCTACATCACGCACGACCAGGAGGAAGCCCTGAATATGTCGGACCGCATTGCCGTGATGCACGACGGCCGCTTTGAGCAGGTGGGCACGCCTGCCGAAGTGTACGACCGCCCGCGCACCAGCTTTGTGGCCCGCTTTGTGGGCACGGCCAACATTGTAGAGGGCCGGGTGGCAGAAAACCGCAACGGCACCCTTATGGTGCACGCCGCGGGCGGCGAAGTTCCCGCGCTGTGCTGCGGCTGCGGCAAAAAGGCAGGCGACGGCGTAACCCTGGCCGTGCGCAGCGAACATGTAGAGTTCTGCACAGAGGGCGGCCTGCCCGCCACGGTGAAGGAAAAGACATTTGCCGGCGGTATGCTGCGCATTGCGCTGGCCCTGGAAAACGGCGACGAGCTGGTGGCCTCGCGCCATGGCATCGACATTGCCCTTTCGGCGGGCGACGGCGTGCGCGTGACATGGGCTGCACAGAATGCCGTGCCGGTGGATACCCACCAGGAGGCCCGGGCATGAAGCAACGCAGGCAAACGGGCATCTGGCTGATGCTGGCGCCCCTTTACATCTTTACCATTTTATTTGTTGCCGGGCCGCTCATCTATATGGTGGTGCTCAGCTTTCTGCAGCGCGGCGAAGTGTGGGGCGTGGTGAACTCCTTCACGCTGGATAACTACAAAAACATCCTCACCCCCATCTATCTGCAGACGTTTGCGGAATCGTTCAAACTGGCAATCACCAGCACGGTGTTCATCACCCTGCTGGGCTATCCGTTTGGCTATTTTATGGCCAAACTGCCGCCTGTGTGGAAAAAGCGCATGATGCTTTTGATTATGATTCCGTTTTGGACGAATTCGCTCATCCGCCTGTATGGCTGGATGATCATCTTCCGCGCCAATGGCACGCTGGATCAGATTCTGATGGGCCTGGGGCTCACCAGTTCCCCCCTGAAACTGCTGTACACCTACCCCGCCGTGGTGGTGGGCATGGTGTATGCGCTTTTGCAGTTCATGATTCTGGCCGTGTATTCCAGCGCGGAAAAAATGGATTGGAGCCTGGTGGAAGCCGCGCGCGACCTTGGCGCTTCGCCCTTCCGCGCGTTCTGTACGGTTACGCTGAAGCTGACGCTGCCGGGGCTGTTGTCCGGCATCATTCTCACCTTCATCCCCTCGATGGGGCTGTTCTTCATTGCAGATATCCTGGGCGGAAATAAAGTGGTGCTGGTTGGCAGCCTGATTCAGGATCAGCTGATGAAAGCCCATAACCAGCCCTTTGCCGCTGCGCTGAGCGTGGTGCTGATGGCGCTTACTACACTGATGATTACGCTGTACAAACGCGTCACCCATTCCAGCGAACTGGAGGGCCTTTTATGAAAAACCGCACAAAGCTGCCCAACGTTTACCTTGGGGTCATTCTGTTCCTTATTTATTTGCCCATTGTGCTGGTGGTCGTCTATTCCTTCAACGAAAACCGCATCTCTACCATGTGGAGCGGCTTTTCCCTGCGCTGGTATGAGACGCTGTTCCGCGACAGGGCCATGTTTGAGGCGCTGGTGAACAGCATTGTGCTGGGGCTGTCCTCTTCGCTGGCGGCCGCCGTCATTGGCACTCTGGGTGCCGTGGGCTTTACCAAAATACAAGCGCGCACTAAAAATGTGGTAGAGTATATCTCTATGCTGCCCATGATGACGCCGGAGATTATTCTGGGCATGGTGTTTCTGGCGTTTTTCTCTCTGCTGGGCCTGCCGTTCGGTATGACAACGCTCATCATCGCGCACACGGCCTTCTGCATTCCCTACGTCTACATGCTGGTGAAAGCGCGCCTTGTGGGGCTGGACAAAAGCCTGCCCGAGGCCGCGCGCGACCTTGGCGCCAGCGAGGCGCGTGTGTTTTTCGACATCACGCTGCCGCTCATTGCCCCGGCCATTGCCTCCGGCATGCTGCTCAGCTTTGCCATGAGCTTTGACGACGTCATCATCAGCCTGTTTGTCACGGGTGTGAATGTGAATACACTGCCGCTGAAAGTGTATACTTCTTTGAAGACAGGCATTACGCCCGAGATCAACGCCCTGTGCACACTGATGTTGGCTTTTACGGTGCTGGCAGTGGCCGCCTCGGCCCTGATCAGCCGAAAAAAAAGCTGAAGGGCTGCTGCTTGGCATGGGGCATGTGTGCCCATGTTTTCCATCATATCTGCGCGCACAGCGCGCAAAACAGCAAAATTAGGAGGAGAAGCTATGAAAAAACTTGTTTCCCTGGCCGTCTGCCTTTGCCTTGTGCTGGGCCTTCTTGCCGGCTGCGGCGGCACGCAGGGGGCGGAAATCAAAGGCGAAGTGAACCTGTACACCTGGGAGGGCATGTTCCCGCAGGAGGTGCTGGATGCTTTCACAGCAGAAACCGGCTATCAGGTGAACTATTCCAGCTTTGACACAGACGAGACCATGCTGGCCCGCCTGGAGGCTGCCGAGGGCGGCGATTACGATGTGGTGATTGCGGACGACTATATCATCGAGACTGCCATCGCCCAGGGCCTTGTCTCTGAGCTGGACAAAACAAAACTTCCCAACATTGGCAACGTAAACCCCATTTATCAGGGCCAGTTCTTCGACCCGCAGGATGCCTACACCGTGCCCTATGGCGCAGGCGTGCAAACCATTGTATATGACCCCTCTGCTGTAAGCACCGAAATCACCAGCTATGCCGATTTGTGGGACACATCGCTGCAGAGCAGCATCGGCATCACCAGCAACTTCCGCGTCATGAACGGCATGGCTTTGAAAATTGCCGGTGAAAGCTATAACACCGAGGACATTGCCACCATTGAACAGGCCGGTGAAAAACTGCTGGAGCTGGCGCCCAACATTCGCCTTATTAAGGATGACAACCTGCAGGTAGACCTGCTTTCCGGCGAGGTTTCCGCCGCAGTGATGTACACCAGCCAGGTGACACAGGCGTGCATGGAAAACCCCGGCCTGCAGGTGGTGTACCCCTCGGAGGGCATTGGCTTTGGCATTATGGCGCAGTTTATTCCCGCCAACGCCCCCAATAAGGACGCGGCATATGCTTTCATCGATTACATTCTGCGCCCGGAAGTATCCAAGCAGTGCTATGAGTACATTGGCTACTACTGCACAAACCAGGCCGCCGATGAACTGATTGAAGAAGAATACAAGCCGTTTCTCACCCTGCCGGAAGATTTTTCCGGCAATATGGAAATGATTCAGAACATCTCTGCCGAGGCCGAAGAAACCCATGTGCAGATTTGGACAGAGTTCCGCGCAGCCTGCGGCCAGTGAGGCACAGCCTGCCCATCCTTTGCGAAAAAGGCCCCTTCCAAGGAAGGGGCCTTTTGTTTTTGCGGGCATTCCACGCGGCGTAGAGCCAATCGACGCTGCGTGGCTTGCAAAAAGCAGCAAAATGCCGTATGCTGTGGTTCGGTTGCTTTGCCACGGCCAGCCGGGCACTCAGCCGAAACCATGCCCGGGAGGAAACCGAGATGAAACATAACTGGAAGCTGCCTGCCGCACTGCTGTGCGCCCTTTTGTTATTTGGATGTGCGCAGGGCGGCGCGGCCGGGGCCTCCTCTGTGCCTGCTGCTTCGGCCCCTGCGCCAAGCAGCGCGCAAACGGCCCCGGAAAACGGGCTGGAACCGGTGAGCAGCAGCGTCCTGGCAGATTTGGAACGCCGCGCCGCGGCTCTGGCAGACCTTTGCCGCCCGTGGCTGGCAGGCCAGCAGGCGGGCGATGCCGGGGCCCTGCGCGCTGCGCTGGAAGAGGCCGGTGAGCCTGTGCTGGTGCCAGAGCACAGCGGCGTGTCTGCCTTAAGCGGGGCGCCGGACGCCTTTTCCGCTTTCCGCCAGGCAGCGCTCAGCGGGCAAAACGCCCGCCTGGAAGCCGTCAGCGTCGCCGAAAGCGGGCATGTCTATCTGGTCAGCTACTATTTGGAAGACAGCGGCGCCTTCTGCGCACAGGCAAGGCTGGAATATGATGAAACCGGGGCAGCGCACCCCGGCGGGCCCGGGCAGACGGATATTGAGAACTGGCAGTTTACGGAAAAGGGCAACCTGATTTTCGAGCTTGCCCTTTCCCCTCTGCACGAGGACGGCCACAGCATGCTTCGCGCGCAGCCGGTGCCGCAGGCCTTTCAGGATGCGGCAGCACAGTACCTGGACACCGTAGGCTACCGCGATAACGATTTGTTTTCAAAAAACTGGCAGGCGGGCGATATGGGCGATGTGTGCCTGAACGATGCCTTTGACGCCATGACGCGCCTGGCCACTGGGCAGGATTATTCCCCGGCCGACTCTGCCGCGCCCAGCTTTGTGCCGGCGGAGGCGTTCGAGCAGGCCCTGTGCCAGTATCTGCCCGTCACCCCCTCGCAGCTGCGCGCACAGGCCGGATATGACGCAGAGGCCGGCGGCTACCCCTATTTGCCCTATGGGGTTGCCTATTGGGCTGTGCTGCCAGAGATGGCGCCCGAGGTGACAAACGTGCAGGAACATGCGGACGGCACACTGACGCTTGCCGTAGATGTGGCCTGCATGCGCCGCGGCACCGACCGCCTGTTCACGCACGAGCTCACCGTGCAACCCGGCGGGGACGGCACGTTCCGCTTTCTTTCAAACCGCATTGTGTGGCAGGACAGCGCCCGTATGCCGCAATATCACACCCGCCTTTCCGGCTATGAAGCCACTGCGGCATAAAACAAACGCCCCGGCAGGCCGTGCGCCTTGCCGGGGCGTTTTCTGTACGAGCGATAGAAATAGCCGCACCTATGCGGGTGAGACATAATTCAGCGGCTGCACAGGCTGGCCATTGACGTCCACCTCAAAGTGAAGATGGTTGCCGAACGAATTGCCAGTAGTGCCCACATAGCCCAGAATATGCCCTGCCTCCACCGTCATGCCGTTCGAAAGGTCGGACGCCCAGCATGTCATGTGCGCATACACCACAACAATGCCGCCGCCCACGCTCACTTTCACACAGTTGCCATAGCTGGCGTGCTGCTGCACACTTACCACACCGCCCACCGCCGCGCGGATAGGCGTCATAGCCGGGGCCGGAATATCCACCCCGCGGTGAAAATCCGGCCTGCCGTTCAAGGTGCGCCAGCCATAACCGCTGCCCGGCCGGTAGCCCGGCAGCGGCCACAGCCAGCTTCCGTCCGCCGGGGGCTGGCCGCCCGGGTTATCGTCTTGCGCAATCCATTCCAGATACTCTTTTGTGGCCTGTTCCACCTCATGGGTTTTGTCCTCATAGGCAGCCTCATAGGACTGCTGGTCGGCCTGTGCCTGAGAGAGGTCGGCATCCGCCTGGCGGATGGCAGCCGCATATTCCTGGCGTGTCTGTTCCAGCTGGGTGCTGGCCTGCTGCATCTCATCCAAAGCGGCCTGCTGAGCCGCTGCCTGGGCCTCTATCTCCTGCTTTGCCCGCACATAGCCGTCCACCTGGGCCTTGTTGGCCACTGAAATGCAGGTGAGGTTTTCAGCAAAGCGCATCATTTGGGCAAGGTCGCTGACACCCAGCAAAGCCGACAGGCTGGATTGATTTCGCGTTTCATACATGGCCACCAGCCGCTGCTCAAATGCCTCCCGCCCGGCCTCTACCTGACGCTGTGCTGCGGCCAGCGCCTGGTTTGCCTGGTCTACCTGGGCTTTCTGCTGGCGAATCTGTTCGTTCAGCACATCCAGCTGAGCCAGGATGCTGTTCGCTTTCTGCAGGTACAGCTCCTTCATCGTTGCGGCGTCCTCCTGCCGCTGTTCCGCCTGTTCTATTTGTTCTTCCAGACGGTTTTTTTCCTCTTTCAGCCTGTCCAGCGCCTCTTTCGGCGTCTCGGCCAGGGCCAAAAAGGCCACAGGGAACCACAGCGCAGCCAGCGCAAGGGCCGCGCCTTTTTGAAACGTGCGTTTCACGTCATTTCCTCTTTTCCTGAACGATGTCTCTTCAGCCGCCCGGTTGCGAGGCATCTGGGGAATCCGGGGCCGAGAATACCCACTGTTCCCACTCCTGCTGGGCGGCCAGAAATTGCTTTTGCAGCTCGCGGGTAGCCGCGTCATTTCGCGCCTGTTCCTCCGGCGTCATGACGGGCGCGCTGTCAATCTGTTCTTCCAGTTGCCGTATTTCTTCCTGAAGCCCAGCCACCCGTTCTTCCCGCTGAAGGCTGTGAATCTCCTCTTTCAGCTGCGCCAGCCTTGCCCAGTTCACTTCGCCCTGCGGCTGCACAGCGGCCAGATATTCCATGGGGTCTACCCAATCTCCCTGTGCCCACAGGGCAAACAGCATCTCGTTGGCAAGGCTGCCCACGGTGGCCACGGGCTGCCCGGCGGTCACCGTGTCCCCAAGCTGCGCATAGATATCGCCGCAATTGGCATACAGGGAATATCCGCTTCCGTCCCCGTGATAAATCACCAACGCGTTGCCATAGGGCCCGCCCGATGCCGGCAGCCCCAGCACCTGAAGCGACGCCACAATGCCGCCGCGTGCGGCCACCACAGGCGAGCCCTCGGGCGCCTGGATGGTGACGCCCACGGCCCCCTCTTCAAATGTGCCGCCCAATGTGCCATATTCCGGCACCGGCCAGCGCCACTGCCCGTCTGCCCAGGCCTGGGTAAAAGCAACCGGCGCTATTTGCTGCGCAGGCACTGCAAATGCCACACACAGGCTGGCCGCGGCCACACAGCACGCTGTGGCAGTCACAAGGCCGCGGGCCCGGCGGCGCGGGGCCTGCTCTACCATGCGCGCAAAGCGTTCTTTCAGCGCGTGTTTTCCCCCTGCAAAGTTCAGGGCAAGCGGCCCCTGCAGGCGGCCGCGCTTCAGCGTGTCCAGCACGGCCTGCCCATAGGCCACACGGTATTCCATGGGGCGCCCCTCCAGCACGGCCTCATCGCAGGCCAGTTCCATATCGCGGCGCGCCGTGCGCACCATTGCATATACGGCGGGGTTGAACCAGTGCACGGCATTTGCAGCCATCAAAAGAAACACATACAGAATATCGCGCGCCTCGCGGTGGCTTGCCTCGTGTTCCAGCACATAGGGCAACTCGCTTACCTGCACCTCTTCGGGCAGATAGACGGCTGGCCGCCACAGGCCCGCCAGCATGGGGCTTGCCAGGCCGGCAGCGCGGTAAATGCATGTTTTGCGGCCGAATGCAAGCCACACCGCGCTGCACACCGCATCGTCTGTCTCGCGCACACGCCGGGCGTGCAGCTGAGATAAAAACACCACATAAGCCCCCGCGTGAAATGCCAGAAACATCAGCGCCCCCGCCGCCCATACATAGGGCAAAGCCACCGCCAGTTCTGGCCATGAAAGGCCCGCCGGGCCGCTTTCTTCCTGCGGCGCTGCCTGCCCGGCGCTGTCCGCCTGCTGTGCGGGCGGCGCCTCTGGCGCGCCGGGGCTTGCCTGTGCGGCCGCTGCCGCAGGCAGCTGCATCTGCACGGGTGCGGCGGGCAGGCTGATATCTACCGGCAGGGCCAGCCGGATAGCCAGCACCAGCCACACAAGGCGAAACGTTTGGGCAGCCACACGCCCCCTGGCCAGCCTGCGCACCAAAAGGCACACCAGCACCAGCGCTGTAACCCATGGCGTCACGGCGGCCAGCGCCCGGGCCGCCGCGGGCAGCGCGGCGCTCATTGTTTGCCGCCGGCGCGGCGCAGAATATCTTCCAGCTCTGCAAGTTCTGCCTGCGAAAGCCCTTCGTCCTGCACCAGCGCGGCCACCAAATTTTTCACAGAGTTGCCGTAAAAACGCCCCAGCATATGCCTTGTTTCACTGCGGCGGTACTCCTCTTCCGGCACAAGTGCCCGGTACAGAGTAAAACGGCCCTGCCGCGTCTCTTCCACAAAGCCCTTTTCCACAAGGCGGCCCAGCACTACCTTCAGGGTGGACGCCGTCCATGTGCGGCGCGCCTGCAGGGCCTCCAAAATGCGCGCCGTGCGCACCGGCTGCGAAAAACTCCACATGGCCTGCATCACATCCAGCTCGGCCTCCGGAAGCTTGGGAGGCTTTTTCATCTTCACCCACGCCTTTCATTTACATATGTCGCTGAATTTAATGTACCATTTTTATCTACAAATGTCAACGAAAATTTACTTTTTCGAAAAAAACAAATCCGCGCCCGCCCTGGAAAGGGGCGAGCGCGGGTGCGAAGCTGGTGTTCTGTTTTCAAGGCTTCTGAAAAGCGGCCCACAGCGGCACACAGGCCCGGAAAACGCAGGCCATGCGGGGCAGGCTTACCGCACACCGGAAAGGTCTTTTATCGCCTCGCCTGCCAGAATAAGCCCTGCCACCCCCGGCACAAAGCTGACAGAGGCCGGGGCCGGGCGGCCCGCCGTGCCCTTTTCTTCGCCGGGCAGGCAGGGCGTGCGCGCGGCCTCGGTGCTGTACACCACCTTCAGGCGCGGCACACCACGCTTTTTCAGCTCGCGCCGCAGCACGCGGGCCAAGGGGTCTGTGTGCGTAGCGAAGATATCAGTCACCGTAAATGCGGTGGGGTCCAGCTTATTGCCGCAGCCCATGGCGCTGGCAATGGGCACCCCCGCAGCATGGGCGCGCACGGCAAGTTCCAGCTTGGCCGCCACGGTGTCCACCGCGTCCAGCACATAGTCATAGGCATCCAGCGGCCATGCGTCCGCCGTCTCGGGCAGGTAAAACACACGGTGCGCCTGCACACGAATAGCCGGGTCTATCCCGGCGATATGCGCCGCAAACACCTGCACCTTCGGCTGGCCCAGCGTGCTTTGCACCGCACACAGCTGGCGGTTCAGGTTGGAAGGGCTGAACACATCCGCGTCAAACAGGCTCAAAGCCCCCACACCGGCGCGCGCCAGCGCCTCGGCGGCATAGCCGCCCACGCCGCCCAGGCCAAACACGGCCACATGCGCCTTCTGCAGGCGCTGCACGCCCGCCTGCCCCAAAAGCTGCGCCGTTCGCAAATGTCTCTCTTCCATCAAAAAGCCCCTTTTCCAAAGGCGGGCCCGCTATGGGCAGCCGCCCCCTGCACGGCCCTGCGCACGGCGGGCCGCTATGGGCTTTATTATAGCGTGCGGTGCCGCTTTGCGTCAACTGCACGGCGCCGCACAAACACCGCCACCAGCAGGGCAGCGGCCGTAAGGCCCAGCGCCCATTTCAGCGCGGCAGAGGCAGATGCAATGGCCGCGGCCACGCGCGGCCAGCTTTGCCCCGCAGCCGCGCCAAGGCCCACCAGAAGGATATTCCACACCGTGCTGCCCGCCGCCGTATACAGAAAAAACGGCACAAGACGCATGCCCGCCATGCCCGCCGGAATCGAAATCAGGCTGCGCACAATGGGCACGCACCGGCAGTAAAACACGCTGGCCGCGCCCTTTTGGGCAAACCATGCCGCGGCCTTTTCCACATCCTGCTTTTCCATGTGCAAAGCCCGCCCCACCGGCCCTGTCAACAGGGCGTCCAGCCGCCGGGGCTGCAAAAGCCACCCCACACCATACAGCACCAGCGCGCCGGCCAGGCTGCCCAGGGTGGCGGCAGCCACTACCCCCGGCGCACGCAAAGCCGTTGTCGCCGTGCAAAAGCCTGCAAATGTAAGAATGACCTCGCTTGGAATCGGCGGAAAAATATTCTCCACCGCAATCAGCGCAAACACACCCCAGTAACCGAACGCACCAATCCACTCCACCACCACCTGGTGCATCTGCGTGCCCCCCTTCGGGTTTTCCTTCCGGCCGCAAAGCAGCCTTGCGGGGCGCCTTTCTGCGGCCAAAGGCGGCGCCCCTGTACAGGCAGCGTATGCGCGCAGGGCAAAAAGTAGAACCATAGCCCTTTGCATGCAAAACGGGCCGGGCAGGCGGGGCTATGCCCGCCTGCCCGGCCCAGCGCAGCGCTCAGCGCCCCCGCCCTGCATGCGGCGGAAAAAACGGGATCTGTGCTTCAAACGAAAACCTCTCGTAGGCGTTCACAACCTGTGTGGCGCCATAGGTGCAGGTGCGCGGCACCTGGGCGCCATAGTTCAAATGCACATGGCCGTGCACAAAATAGCCGGGCCGGTATTGGTCCAGCAGTTTTGTAAACGCCTCAAAGCCCTCGTGCGCGCGGTCCGGCCCGTCATTCAGGCCCAGGGCCGGCGCATGCGTCAGCAGAATGTCAAACCCACCGTGGCGCCGCAGCGACAGCCACAGGCGTTTGCGCCGCCGCTCCATTTCCTGCTGGGTATACTGGAACGGCCCCTGTTTATAACGGATAGACCCGCCCAGCCCCAGCACGCGCACGCCGCCGTATTCATAAATGGTATCTTCCACGCAGATGCAGCTTTCCGGCGGTGTCTTCTTATAAGCAGTGTCATGGTTGCCGTGCACATACAGCACAGGCGCCCGGCTGAAGGTGGCCAGAAACGAGAGGTACTGCGGCGACACATCCCCGCAGGAGAGAATCAGGTCCACATCGCGCAGCTTGTCCGGGCTGAAATGGTCCCACAGATATTTGGATTCTTCATCTGCAACAGCCAGTATCTTCACTGCGCGCCCCCTTTCGGCCATGCCCGGCCATCTGTATCATATCAGCACCGCCGGTTTCTCGGTGGCGTCCACCCCCTGCAGGCGCACCATGGGCTTCGCCTCGTCAATCAGCTCGTCATAGGCCGGAATGCGCCCCACAATGTTGCTGCACAGCCAATCCATGGTAATGACAGTCTGCGGCGCCAGGGCGCCGCCCGCCTGCTGCACGGGGCCCTGCTGCGAATACAGCGGGCCGGAAAACGGCTCGAACAGGCCCTGGGCAATGGCATTTTTTAAAAGTTCTGCCAGGCGCAGCGTGCCCTGAGGCAGGCTGTGCGAGCACAGCACATCCACCACTCCGGCAGAAAGCCCCCACCAATAGTTCACGGCATGCGCCCCGGGCTGTGTTTCGGCCTGCCTCCAGGTGCCGTCGAAAATGCTTCGCAAAATTTTTGTGTAAAACTCGCCCCAATTCCACAGCGGCATGGCCAGGTGCCGCACACCCTGCGGCGTCTCTTCATACAGGCCAAAGCGCTCGCGCGCGGCGGCAGGCGGGTTCATATCCACATTCGAGATGATGCGAATGCCCTTTTCTTTGAAATCGCGCTCGATGTCGCTGCCGCGGCGCGCCGTCCAATCCACATATACGGCCGCGCGCGGGTTCACCAGCTGGGCGCCCAGCGCAAAGGCGTTCACCCCGGCCGTCATGCCGTAGGTGGGGTAGCTGGCAATATACCCCAGCCTGCCGTCCTGCGCCATGCTGCCCGCAATGGCGCCCAGAATAAACTTTGCCTCGTGGATGCGTCCGTAATAGGTGCGCACATAGGGGTGCGTCATGTGCAGCGAACAATTCAAAAACTTCACCTGCGGCCACGTGACGGCAGCTTTCAGCGTGGCGGGCATCAGTTTGGGCGTGGTGGTGAACACCACATCCGCCCCGCGCTCCACCGCCTGCTTCAGCAGCTGTTCGTCATTCTTCCCCACCAGCACGTCATCGCAAGCCCATGTCTCCACCCGCTCATGGAACACGCGCTGCACCTCGCCGCGGCCCATCTCGTGCGCATAGGTCCAGCCCGAGGTCTCGGCCGTGCGCTCGTGCAAAAAGGCCACGCGCAGGCGCGGCCCCACGCCCGCGGCGCCCAAAAGGCGGTTCCACAGCGGGCCGGCCTGCTGCGGCTGCGGCTGCATGGAAAGTTCCAGCGCGTCCTTTTCCCCAAGCGCCAACACCTCTGCCCAAATGCGCTGCAGCGCAGGCACCATTTCAGAGGGCGTCATGGCGCAGGCCGTCTGATAGCCGTAGACGCCTATGAACGCCAGAAGCGCGTCGGACGGCGTAGCCGCAAGCCGCGCCCCGCCGCACACGGCATAGGCCTGCGAAAAGCGCAGCTGCAGCGAGGCAAGCGTAATGCGGTCGTCCTGCGGCCACACTTCGCCGGGGCGGCGGCCTGCGGCCGCCGTCAGCCTGGCATAGCTGCCCGGCCGCGAAAACCACACGGTGTTCAGCTCGGTAGCTTGGTAAAAATCAAGAAACTCGAAATACACGCGGTTCTCGGGCGTGCCGGTGCGCTTTGGCAAAATGCGCGTCACCCGCGCGCGAATGGACGCCGCGCCAAAATATTTCAGCACAGATACGCGCTTGTTGCCCTCCTGCACATAAAAGCGGTTCATGAATTCAAACGCCTGCACCGGCTCGCGGATGCCTTCCTCCTGCTGGGCGCGGCAAAGTTCCATCCATTTGCGGGCAAATTCGGTTTTTTCATCCAACAGCGGCATAAAGTTTGGCGCAAAGGCCGTCTTCCGCCCGTCCGTCTTGGTGCCTGTGAACAATTCCGCTGGAATTTCCTTCACCCCAAGGGCCTGTGTGGTGTCTGCAGCGCTGTTTTCCAAAATGTCGTCCAGCACCTGCAGGTACGGGTACATTCCCTTTGCCACACAGGCGCGAAAGCTTTTCTGCCCGGCGCGCTGCGCCTTTCTGTATTCGTCTGTCCAGCTCATGAAACACCCCTCTTCCTTTCCGCGCCTAGGCCCACTGCTGCACCAGCGCAGCAGCCAGGCCAATGGCCGACCACACGGCGCACGCCGTGCACACGCACAGCACGGCCCGGCAGGCCCGCTTTGCGCGCGCGGCAGCCAGCGAGCGCCACAAAAGCAGCGTGCACACCACCACCGACATCAAAAAGAAAAACCCCGTGCGCTGGCCAGACACCATCACTGTGGGCGAAAAGCCCAGCATCGCATAAGAGGCAAACCCGGCGCAAAACAGCAGCATGGCACCAAAGGCCGCCCGGGTATGACCCAAGGCCAGATAAAGGTTCAATACACATGCCGCCAGCACGGCGCACAGCAAAAGAAATGCCAGCCAGTATTTGGGTGAATAAACCGTAAGCAGGTTCAAATATCCGTCCTTGGTAAACACATTGGCAAAAAAGGAAAGGCTGGGCACCAGCTTTTTCGTCAGCGGCCCGCCCACACCCAGCACGGCCACAGCCACCGCGGGCAGCGCGCCAAACAGGCGCACATACCACGCGCGGTGCCGGGCGGCCACTGCCAGGGCCAGCACCACACAAAACACGAAAAACAGAATATTTTTCTGATACAGCACATGATACATGGCGTTCGAAATGCCAAGTTCGGCATTCTGCCAAATGGTGCGCATGCCAAAATCTGTGAACCAGGACGTCGTCTCGCCTGCAATGCGCGCCGCTGTGCCCGGGCAGGTGGCCGCATACAGCGCATTGGCCGCACATACGGCAAGCTGTGCCCAAACCACCCAGTGCACACGGCGGCGGGCTGCCGCGTGCCACAGCAGCACACCCGCAAGGCACCCCGTATATACCACCAGGGCCTGCTCCATATTGGCGGCATAGGCCAGCAGCAAAAGGCTGGCCGCACACAGCGCCCGGCCCGGCGCCGCGCCGCGCGCAAGCTGCACCAGCGGCTGCGCCGCTGCAAGGGCAGCGGCCAGCGGCCACACAAACACCAGCGTGGTGCACATCCACCCCGCGGTGGAAAGCGCCGTCCAATCATAGCACAAAAAGCACAGCACGGCCATTGCGGCGCCGCATGGGCTGCGCTCTAACCCTGCCGTGCGCGCGGCCAAAAAGGCACACAGCGCCACCAGCAGTGCATCTGCCACGCGCCACACGGCGGGCGGCAGGGCCGCTACAGTGCACAGCACGGCCTCCACCAGGCTTCTGGCAGACCATGTGGCATAATGTTCCGTTAAAAATTGCCAAAGGCTCATGCGGTTCAGCATGTCGCGGTACATCGGGTCGTCGCCCAGCCCCACCGGCATCGCGGCGTGCAGGGCCAGCATCACACAGAAAAACCCGCCGAATATCAGCCCGGGGGCATGGGGCCTCAGGCGGCTTACCCACTGTTTCATGCGCCCACCTGCACTTTCCGGCCCGTATCGGCTAAAATATTATGCCCGTCGGTGCGGTAGGCAATGTACACGCTGTATTCCCCCGCTGGCAGCGCCTGTTCCCGAATGCGCGCAGTAAACCCGCCCAGCTGGCCAATGGCCAGGCTTCCGCCCGCCACATACGCCTCCTCGCTCAGCACCATCTTAGTGGGCAGGCGAAGGGCAGTGCCGCCCGTGCCGGGGTACAGCGCCACAAAGGTGTCGATGTGTTCAAAGCGCTCGCCCTCAATGCAGGCATATCCGTCCACCGACAGCATGCCGTTCTTCTGCGTAATGTCAGCCTTCATGCGGAAGGCTTCGGGCACAGGTTCGGCATAGTCCTCAAGGCGGATTGTTCTGGGCGCCGTCAGCGCCCGGCCCACCAGCAGGCACAAAAGGCCCACTGCCAGCGCTGCCGCACACGCAAGGGCGGCAAACACGCTTCTTTTTGCTTTTGGCTGCGGCATGGCACCCTCCTGTCCTTTCGAAAGGCCGCCGCGGGCATATGCCCGCGGCGGCCCCTGCTCTCTGTATATTTCAGGCTTCAGGCCTGCGGCGCGGCAGGCGGGTTGAAAATGGCATCCATTTCAGCCGCAAAGCCCTCGTTTGTGGTTTGGAAATTGCGCGAGATGCGGTTGTTTACCGTGTGGCGGGCCAGATATTCCACCCACACGCGGTAGGCATCGCCGCTGCGCATATGCAGCCCGTCCCCACCGGCATATTCCGGGTTCAGAAAGTCGGCGTTATCCGCCAGAGGCTCGTGCGTGTCAATGTAATACATGCCGCGGTCCGTGGCCATTTTGGCCAGTTCGTTGTTCATGGCGGCAATCTGCTCGCGCGAGAGCATCACATGTTTCTGGCTGTATTCCTCCGTCACCGGTGTGAGGCCTTGAATGTACACAGGAATACCCATCGAAGTGAAGCGCTCGGCCAGCATATCCATAAAGCGGCCGTAATAGGTAAGGTAGGCGTTGCCGTCCTGCGCATGGACAAGCGTGTTTGCACCCAACAGCACATACACGCTGTCCGGCTGCTGGGCGCTGATCGCATCCCACACAGCATCAAAAGAAATGCCAAGGTCCCGGCTTCCGGCCGCGCCGTTTTCTGCAAACGTCTTGGGCGAAATGCCCTGGAACCCATACACTGTGGCAATGTTTTTCAGGGGTTCGTAAATGCCGAAGCCCTCTGTCAGCGAATCGCCAATAAACAGGGCCGTGCGAAAATATTCCAGGCTGACAATGCCGTTTTCCGGCACAGACAGCATGCGTGCGTCCTGGGCCGTGCGCTCGGAATACAGCGTGCGCTCAGCCTTGGCTGTCGTGTTCCAGGTGCGGCTGTCCACCGGCTGGGCCGCGCTGCCAGAACCGGAGGCCGCGCTGCCCGACGCTGTGCTTTGCCCGCTGCCAGACGATACCGGCTGAGCCGGCGCCGAGGCGCCGCTGCCCGGCGCAGAAGGCGCGCCGCCTTCCTCTTCCCGCACGGAAGGCAGCGTGAACACCGCCTCACCATGCACCAGCTTCACCACACAATAGGCGTTGCCAAACACCAGCGCCACGGCCAGCACGGCCAGCAAGGCCTGTGCCAGCAGGCTTTTTGCACGCCGCTTTTTCGCCTGTGCTTTCATTTTTCTGAAATCCGCCAAAATGGTCTCCTCCGTACATTTGCCATACTTCAGCCCTGATAGCAGGGCGAGCCCGGCAGATAAGGGTTCCCGGCACGGTAAGCCGTGTGGGTAATCAGCAATTCGCGCCAGGCACTGTAGCCCTCGTTGTTCAGGTGCAGGCCGTCATCGGCCGCATACTCTGCTTTCAGGTAGCCGTCCTCCCCGCACAAAGCGCTGTAAAGGTCCAGATAATACATCCCATGCTGGTAGGCCAGCAGTGCCAGCTTTTCATTCACGCCCTGAATGCGCTCCAGCGTAAAGTTTTCATCGGCCGCCTTGGCCTGTGTCACGGGCGGGATGGCCTCGATATAATACACCGTGTCCTCCGGCAGCTGCGGCACCAGAAATTCCAAAAAGCGGCCGTAATATTCCAAAAACGCCTCATCCGTCAGGGTTTCCATTGCATTGGTACCCAGCAGGATATATACCTTTTTCGGGTTGGCCGCCAAAATCTCATCAATGGGCTTTACCGTCTCGCCGTTGATGTTCGTCACCGTGCCCTCAATGAATGTGCGCGGCCCGGCGCCAATATATGCCGCATAGCTGGCATTCGAGATTCCGCTGGTATAAACCTGAAAGCCCTGCGTCAGGGAATCTCCAATGAACAGCGCATCGTCGAAATAGCTCATGTCCACGCGCCCGTTTTCCGCCAGGGCCAATGTGGCGGCGCTGATGGCCGGCAAAGTGCCCTGCGCCTGCTGCACGGGGCCAATGCCTGTGGGCTGTGCCGCGGTTTCATCGCCTGCGCCGCTTTGCGCCGTGCTCTGCGCCCCGCTTGTGCTGCTCGCCGTGCTGCCAGAGGCAGGCAGCCCCGCCGTCTTCCACGGCTGCTCAATCAGCAGCGTAATCACGCCTGCCAAAAGCAGAATAACGGCAAAGTTGGCCGCCACAAAACCGGCAAACGAGGGCTTTTTCTTTTTTCTCGGCGGCTGGCCGCGTCGGGGCGGTGTACTGCCGGGCCGCTGGGGCGGCCTTTGCCCGCCCGACGGCCGACGGCCGCTGGATGCAGGCCTTCTCGGCCCCTGGCCGGAAGGGCGCACAGGCCGCGCTGCATTGCCCTGCGCGGGCCGGCCCACGGGCACCTCAACAGACCCCAGCGGCACTTCAGTCATACCGCGCTGCCGGGCCGGGCCGGGGGAAGGGCGGCGAAGGTCGGAGGGCTGCTTCATCCAGTCTTCCATGCACCGCGCCCCCTTTTCTTGCTCCGGCTGCACCTTGCACCCGAAAGAGGGCATCCCGCCCCATGATATGTTCATTATACCCGCTTTCACATACCAGTTCAACCACTTTGACAAGCCGGAAATTGTAAAAAATCTTTCCTTCCGTTTCAATGTTTTCCGGCACGGCCAGATGTGCACTGTGCAACAGACAAAAGCGCGGGTGCTTTCTGCGAAAGCACCCGCGCTTTTTCATCATTCCAGGCCCAGAACGGTATTTCATCTATTTCTCACTTTTACGCCTGAACAAAAATTCCTTTATAACAATACCTTTTTGATATGTTATCACCGCAAACACATGTGCCTGCTATGATTTTTCGGCAGCGTGCTCCCGAAGCTTTGCCAAAGAGTCAAAACTGCTTTTCAGCGCAGGATACAGGGAGCGATACAGCATATAATACTTTTCATATTTTCTGCCTTCAGAGATATTCGGCGCAGCCTTCAGATGATCGTGCACCGTTTGTTTGCATGCGTCCGGAACGCTGCGATATATCTGCACACCTGTTCCCGCCAATAATGCGGCCCCCTTCGCGGGCCCTTCCTGGCCGTCCACCTGCCATATTGGCCTGCCGTAATTATCCGCCAGCATCTGCCGCCATAAAGCGCTTGACCCGCCGCCGCCACACACTATCATTTTATCGGGGATCACACCCATATCCACCATGATCTCAAAGCAGGCCCTTTGAGAATATACCACCCCTTCCATCACAGAACGAAGCATGTCTTTTTTGGTGTGGATCGCAGAAAGGCCGAAAAACACTCCGCGGCTTTTTTCGTTTAAGAGCGGGCTGCGCTCACCCATTAAGTAAGGCAAAAACAACAGTTCCCTCGCACCTGCAGGAACGGCTTGCGCCTGTTGATCCAAAATTTTGTACACATTTGTTTTTTGCCTTGCGGCGTCTTTTGCCTCTTCACCGCACAGTGTGTCCTTGAACCACCGCAAACTGAGCCCTGCCGCCAGTGTGCAACTCATCACAGCGTATTCTCCCGGGACAGGAGCGCAAAAAGTGTGGATCCGCCCTTCCGCATCCACGTGAAAATCCCGGGAATGTGCATACACAACGCCGGAAGTGCCAATCGTGGTAAATGCGCGCTCCGGTGTGACCACGCCAGTTCCCACAGCAGCACAGGCATTATCTCCTGCTCCGGCTACCACTGGTGTTCCTTCTATCAGCCCCGTTACCTCTGCAGCTTCTTGTGTTACACAACCTGCGATCTGGCAGCTCTCATATATCGGGGGAAGCAGCGCTTCATCCAGGTCCAGTGCGCGAAGCACTTCGCCGGACCATTCCCGCCTGCGGACATCCATCAAATTTGTTCCAGATGCATCTGTAACATCTGTGGCATACTTTCCCGTCAGACAAAAGCGGATATAATCTTTCGGCAAAAGAACTTGCCGGCAACGCGCATAATGCTCCGGTTCGTTTTCTCTTACCCAAAGGATCTTACCCGCAGTAAACCCTGCCAGAGCGGGGTTTCCCGTCAGCTGTATCAGGCGTTCGGCACCAACAGCCTGCGTGATCATTTTGCATTGTTTTTCTGTGCGCCCATCACACCACAAAATGGCTGGCCTTATCACACGGCCTTTTCCATCCAGCATAACCAGCCCATGCATTTGCCCGGACAACCCGATGCCCGCTATATCTTGCCCGTTTGCCTTGCCTGATGCCAAAACCTCTCTTATCCCTTTTACCACAGCTTGCCACCAGTCACCCGGCGCTTGTTCTGCCCATCCGTTCTTTGGCTGAAGCAGTGGATACTCTTGGGTACATGCTGCAACGGTATCTCCTGCTTCATCAAACAGTGCTGTCTTTGCCCCGCTCGTGCCAAGGTCGATCCCCAGTAAATATCTCATATGCCATACTCCCGTTCTAAAAGCCGGGCACGGATACCACACGTATTCGTGCCCGGCCTGCTCTCTCAACGTTTCACTTCAATGATATTGACAGAATGAGGCTTCAAGCAAATTTTCCCATCGCTGTCGAACAGACGGTCTCTCTCCTCGCTGGGCAGTATCTGTGTGCGGCCAACGTCATTGTAAGAATCTTTGCTCTCGCCCGTCACCGTATAAACTGAATACGTCGCCGGAAGGAAAGTCTCGTCAAATTTTAAATAGATATCGTGGCTGTTCTCAGGGTCCTTATTGGATACAGCAACACAAACTGTGTTCTCATCTTTCATCGAGGCCGCCACATCCAAGGCCTCGACCTGCTTACCATCCAGAGCGATACACTCCGGATCACTGTCCCAAATATCCACGGCTACATCGCCAAAATGTTTGGTATAAAGGTCGAACACATAATAGGTGCTGCGTTTTACCAGGCCTTTTGCATGAGTAAAAATAGCGCCACGGGTGTTGACAAGCGGCGAGAAATTTGCCATGCCCACAATATCCGCGTTTCTTGCGCACGCGTTCAAGAAACATGCAGAAAACACAGCGTCCGCCATAGTATAAGTGGTATTGTTGTCATTTTCATCACGGTAGGGCAAATAGGTGTTTTTTCGGTTGGGATGCCCCTCTATGATATAGGGATGGAACCAGCCGCGAAGGTTCCATTCATCAAAAGCGATCTTGATCTTTTTGTCCAACTTCATTGCCGCAAGAAGCCCGCGCATCCGGTTTATATTGTCCGGAATCGCAGAGACGCGCTTCATACAGGTTTCGTATCCTGCCAATTTCCCGTTTTTACTGTGAAACTCATCCGACGTCTCGTGAAAGCCAAGATTTCCGAAATACAAAAAATCCCAATAGCCATGGACGGATACCCAATCCAAATACGGGGCAAGCTCGTTCAGTGTTCTGGTCGTCCATTCAAGGTTGTCACAATGCAGCGCCGCAGTAAGCTCCACATCCGGGTCAACTCGCTTGATCATCTTTGCCGTGCGCTCGCTGTACTGCAGCCATTCTTCAACGCCCATGCCGGCGACCTCAAACTTATAGTAATTCTCATTACCTATGCTCCAGTATTTTACATGGTGAGGTTCTTGAAACCCGTTGGCAATGCGCAGCTTCGCCCATTCGCCGTCCTCCAGCAGGTTGCAATATTCCACCCAGTCGCTTGCCTCTTCCGGCAGAGCGTTCGCATTGGTGCACAAGTAGGGTTCTGCCCCTACTTTCCGGCAAAATTTTACAAACTCATCCGTACCAAACGTGTTCGGCTCTTCCACTTTCCAGTTTTTATCAAAAGAGGGAACGCGCTTGCTGCCCACGCCTTTATACCAGTGATAATCATCCACAAAGCATCCGCCCGGCCAGCGTATCACCGGCACTTTCAGTTCACGAATCGCCTCCATGACGTCTTCGCGGAACCCGTCCTCATCGGCGAACGGAGAAGAGGGATCATACACGCCTCCATATATCTGGCGGTGATGGTGTTCCAGAAAGGAGCCGTAAATCATCTCGCTGATTTCAGCGATCTTTCTTTTGGTGTTGATCTGATAATGCATAGCTGCCTCCTTTTCTCAACGCGCCGGAGCAGGCCCGCCTTTTTCAGCGGCAAGTGCCCGCCTTGCACTTCGCCTTCTCAACAGTTCCGCCCAGCGCGACACATTTCCGGTGATCGTCATGATAATAAGCAGAAAACTTCCTAAAATCACATCTTCCATAGAAGAGGGAATGCCCAGGGCGATCACACCGTTAAAAATGATGATCACAGACAGCACGCTCACATACAGGTTGATCACGATATTCTGGTACAGGTTCATCAGTGCCATGGCGATCATTACCGCCATCATAGGGCGAAACACGGAGGAGAGCGACGCCATTCCCACAGAAGCTGCCGCCACACCGGAATAACAAAGGTTCATGATGGCGCCAATGCCGCAGAAGACTCCGCACAGTGAAAATGCCAGAAACTTTGTCTTTCTCACGTTTACGCCGATTTGAAGTGCGATCAGCTCGTTGTCTCCCACCAGGTTCAAATGCTTGCCTGTTTTTGTGTAATACACAAGGATGCAATAGATCACAACAGCTACCACCGTATACAAATAGCTGTAAGGCGCTTTTCCCCATGCGGTGACATCTGCACCGATGTTGATGGCCCCCTGCGTCCCCGCCAGCACTCGCCCGAGATACTCAAGGATCATCACCATGCTCAGCGACAGCACCATGGATGGGATCTTCAGTGTTACATATAAAAACCCAACACACATAGACAGGAGGATCCCGCCCAGAAGTGCTCCAAGAAGCATGCCCGCCGTGCCTGCCAATTGTGCCAACCTCGCGGAAAATATCGTAACCAAAAGCAGTTGTGTTCCGAAGCTGAGGTCAAACAGCCCTGTCATCATCACGAAGGAAAGGCCCAGGGACATCACAAAAGTGAATAAGCTCTGTGAGATCAAAACTCGAATGGAATTCACTCCAAAACCGGGTGCCAGAAAAGCAAACAGGAAAAACAGCACCACGGGAATCGCCAGTTCATAAAATAACCCAATGTGCTTTTTTATCTGACTCATGGTATTTCCCTTCATC